>NZ_JBHMAA010000053.1:0-26399 GCF_042429745.1 Neorhizobium puerariae
CCGGGAGATCATCAGCAATGATGACAACCTGACCTATGGCAATATCATCAGCGTCGTGACCGGAGATGACGAGAGCACACCCTCTCTGACAGACGATGGCATTGACGAACTCAGGCAGATGCTGACGGAGGCGCGTCGGTCAGCCGAAAAATGGCAGGAGTTCCTCGATTGCTTTGTCCTCGACGAAGAGATCGCCGCACGCGTCAAGACATATTCCCCGCGGTAGCAATCGGGCCGTTACCTGCCGAATTCGCTTCCGAACACTAAAAACAATTCTGCCAAAGTTAGTGATAGTGCGCCGCGCTATTCTCGACAGGCCCAAATAAACCTTGCAGCGCCCCCTAGTCGATCAAGGCCGGAATGTCACGGGTTCTTGTCAGGGTGGTGGAAGCGAAAATGCTCAGACAAAATTGGGTCTCGTTCTAATAAGTCCTGCCATTCACCGTCGGAAATCAGACGCATACGATACTGTTCAAGCTGAAATTTCTGCGAATCGTTCAAAGGGGCTAAGCGAGTTGAATCGGCTGGCCCAAAGAAGATGAAATTCAGTGTCCGGCGAAGTAGCTTTAACATAGGAATTTTATGGAATTCACAGATCCGATCGCGTCAACCCGAATGCCTTCGCAAATGGATTTCTGCATATTTTTCGCGATCCATCAACCATTGCGGGTCCAAAAGGGTTGGGTGTGGATTTTTCGAGGCCAAAGCAGAACGCAAGGATCATGTTATGCGCAGCGAATTTCGATACGAGTGATAGAATAATCGATCGGAGCCGATAAGATAATTTCGCTCGCAACCATATCGGCTTCAAGCGTAAAAAATATCTCATTGATACCTGCGTTTACTGGGAACGAGCGGGCGTATCCCGCCCCTGGACTTGCAGTTTTCACCTGTATAGAACTTATTGTCTTGCAATTAAGCGTGATATTGGCGTGTCGTTTTCGTCCGTCATTATTTGGCAATTTGAGGCCTTCTGGTGATTCAAACTTCTCACCGAAGAACACTTCTATGGATTGTCTTTGCAGTTCTCGCGGCCAAATGTACGTTTCGCCCGCTATAGCCAAATCGAAATCGTTAGCATCCTTCCAATATTCTGCATCGAGAAAATTATAAATAAGATAACGCTCTGTCATCAAAAAAATGACGACGTCAGGGTTGAACAACTTAACTGGGCCAAGAACGTTTGTGAAACTTCGCTCCTGCTCATAGTTATGTTGTTGTTGAAGTACTCGGCGAAATCCCGTCTGGATAAAAGGCGAGATTTGATTTCCTGTGGAGTCTCTAAGTAATAGGGCTCGAGCACGATTTGGGGTGCTCGAGCATTCGGTTATGACTGGAAGCTCCGTTAGGTCGATCTCACGTTCACCCCGTTGAACCGACCTAACATAGCCTGGAAGAAGGTAGTCATAGGTAGGTAGATCTTCGGCATATACTGGTCGCATCCATGGGTTTCGGCCCTCTAGACCAACCATATTAAATGCTTCGTTGAAGTCATCTACTGTTTCTATACATTCGTACCGGGGTACTTCGGGAAGAGAAATTTCTGGACAGCACTGAATAATCGCGTTGCGCAGTTCATTCCACCCGACTAGCCCCCCGAAATTATTCCAATGGGAATTGAGAGGAGAAAATGTATCGGCGATTTTTCTCGCTTCTATCAAAGCGGCAGTCGCGTCGACAAAAGTCACCTCCGAACCGGTAAGGTTTTCCCTCAAACGGTGGAATGGCGACGAAGGGTGTGCTGCAGACTTTCTTCTGTCAACTTTATCTGGATAAATGGACCATTTTGCGGGTGTTATGAAAACTATCAGCTTCGACGAACGCCGCTCTAGAACTTTGGCCGCATATCTTAGGCTTTGATCCCATCTGGCCGACACGGCATCATCTATCGCGTGATTGCCGAGAGCTTGATCGCTTTCGCGATCATATCGATTACCAAGAAAGAACCAGCCATCTTTACCAAGATAGCCTTTATCTGGGTCAATCCTCATGCGGAGCGGATTGGAAATATTTTTCAATTTCAATTTCTCTCACACAATCTCTCACAATCAGTGGCCGACTTGGATACGTTGGCCACTTTATTTGCGGCAGTTAGATCTGCCCAAGCCGTTTACCGTCATAGGTATTTTCGCGTAACGGACGCCACCACCAATCATTACCGAGGTACCAATCAATCGTTTTAGTGATACCGCTCTCGAAAGTTTCTTCTGGAGACCAACCAAGCTCTCGGTGGATCTTTGTAGCATCGATCGCGTAGCGGCGGTCATGGCCGGGTCTGTCGGTTACGAAGGTGATAAGCTCTTTGTAACTGGCGCCATTTGAACGCGGTTGGCGTAGATCCAGAATTTCACAGATCGTGTTAACAACATTGAGGTTCGTCCGCTCCGAATTCCCTCCGATGTTGTAGCTCTCACCATCTTTGCCGCGTTTTAACACTAGCTCAAGCGCCCGAGCGTGATCCTCAACAAACAACCAATCACGCACATTTGCCCCAGCACCATAAACGGGAAGAGGTTTCTCAGCGAGAGCGTTCAGTATCACCAGAGGTATGAGCTTTTCGGGGAAGTGAAAGACCCCGTAATTATTTGAGCAGTTCGACATCACGACAGGGAGACCAAACGTGCGGTTCCAGGCCCTAACCAGATGATCTGAGGATGCTTTCGAGGCAGAGTATGGCGATGATGGGTCATACGGGGTTTCTTCGGTGAATAAACCGCCATCGAACGGAAGGTCTCCAAAAACCTCGTCCGTAGAAATGTGATGGAATCGAAACGCCTGCTTCTTCTCGCCCGTCAGTGATCGCCAGTAGCGCAATGCTGTATTGAGCAGCCTCAAGGTGCCAACCACATTAGTTTGGATAAAAACTTCTGGTCCGTCGATCGATCTATCTACATGACTCTCCGCAGCGAGATGCATTATCGCCTCAATCCCTTCAGAAGAAAGGATTTCAAGGATCTTTTCCTCATCGCATATGTCGGCTTGATAGAACTTATAATTCGGCAAGCCGTTGAGCGAGACGAGAGATTGGCTATTTCCGGCGTATGTCAGCTTATCGACATTGACGACGTAATCGGCGGAATTAAGCACAAGGTGGCGACAGACAGCCGAGCCAATAAAGCCGGCGCCACCGGTGACGAGAATCTTCATCTGGTTCATTTCCTGTTAAAAGGAGAAACCGGTGTCGGTTTCGTTCAGTAAAGGCGCCCTCTGGTCCTTCTCGGACAGTTCGTACCCCCCCCCCAATTCCGGCCAACTGATACCTATAGCAGGATCGTTATAACGGATTGAACGGTCGCAGTCGGCGGCATAGTAATCCGTTACCTTATAAATGACCTCGGTATGATCTTCGAGCGTCATGAAGCCGTGCGCATAACCTTTGGGAACCAAGATCTGGTTCCATTCATCCGCTGATAGAGTGAGCCCAACCCATTGACCGAACGTCGGTGAACCCTTTCTAATGTCAACAGCCACATCAAAGATGCTGCCCTTGATGACACGTACAAGCTTGTCCTGCCCATGTGGAGGTATCTGAAAATGCAGTCCGCGAACCGTCCCTCTGCTCGCTGAATACGACTGATTATCCTGTACGAACGTAAGGTCAATTTTGTGTTCAAGCAATTTGGAAGCGTTGTACGTTTCAGAGAAAAAACCGCGATGGTCTCCGAATTTCTTGGGCTTTATCTCCAAAACCCCGGGCAGGCCCAATTCTTTTACTTCAAGCATTGGGGCCTCCCGACACCCGGCGACGCAGATACGCCGTGTATTCCGACTTACCCATTGTCTTAAGTCTCTCCAGTATTGCTTCCGCTGAAAGATAACCCATTTCGTAAGCGATCTCTTCAGGGCACATAATCTTCACGCCTTGACGATGCTCCAACGTCCGCACGAACGATGACGCCTCATGAAGGCTGTCGTGAGTGCCGGTATCAAGCCATGCGTAACCTCGCCCCAGCAGCACGACTTCGAGATCGTTGCGCTGCATATAAGCGTTATTCACATCCGTGATTTCAAGCTCGCCGCGTGCAGACGGCACTATAGATTTGGCGATCTGTACAACATCGTTGTCGTAAAAATACAAACCGGTAACCGCCCAACTCGACTTTGGTTGCGTGGGCTTTTCCTCAATGGACACTACTTTGTTGCTGCCTGCCGCGAATTCTACGACGCCGTAGCGCTCTGGATCCTGAACATGATAAGCAAATACAGTTGCGCCGGAAGACCGCTCGGAAGCGCTTTTGCAATGCTCGGCGAGTCCGTCGCCATAGAAAATATTATCGCCAAGGATCAAGGCTACGCGGCTGTCTCCGATGAAATCAGATCCGATGATGAAGGCTTCTGCCAACCCATTGGGCTGAGGCTGCTCGGCATAAGACAGCGAAATTCCAAAATTGCTCCCATCTCCCAACATGTCCTTGAAGGCCGGTAGGTCCCTAGGTGTGGAGATGATAAGGATCTCCGTTATTCCCGCCAACATAAGCACGCCAAGCGGATAGTAGATCATGGGCTTGTCGTAGATCGGCAGCAATTGCTTTGAAATGGAGAGCGTAAGCGGATGAAGCCGTGTGCCGTTCCCGCCAGCCAGGATAATTCCCTTCATAGATACCTCATTTTCTTTGCCTAGGCGGATAAGCCCCACCCTCATTAAGCTCTGTCTACTAAGTTATGAAATGCTGCAAGACAACCGACGTAGCTACGATTCTGCTTTCCATATCGACTTCAAACCTAACTCCGCCCATTCTCAGACGCAGTGGGACCCTCCAGCCGTGCTTCTCACTCTAGATTAGCGAAACCATCTACGAGTCTTTGGAAGCGGCTCGCAAAGCCTTAATTGGGGCTCTGAAGAGTTCACACTGAAGAATGGGTTGCTTGCAGGGTCGGCATATGCACCCGTTCCGTGTAAGCGTTTCAAATTCGCTTTCTCACGCTCAAAACGTGCCCTGTTCGCTGGACTTCTATCCGATCCACGAGAAACAGATTCGTGATGATATAAACAGGAAAACGGCGTCCAAATAATTCTAAAACCTTGATTATGGGCTCTTATACAGTAATCAACGTCATTGTAAGCTACGGCGAAATTCTCTTCGTCCCAAGCTCCGACGACCTCAGCGCAGTTGCGCGAAACCATCATAACCGCCGCAGTGACGCAAGTCATTGCATTGCGGACGTGCAATCTATTGGTGTGCCCACCAAAGTCTTTCGGTTTTCTGTGGTACCAATGCCCAGCTAATCCGCCGAAGCCAACAATCACGCCTGCATGCTGAAGGGTGTCGTCAGGATAGAGTAGCTTTGCCCCTACGATGCCGACATTTTCATATTCGAAGCATGAGACCATCTCAATTAGCCAATTGGGGTCAATCACTTCGACATCATTATTGAGCAGGAGAAGCAGTTCTCCGCTCGCCTTGGCGATTCCCTTGTTGATCGACCGTGCAAAGTTGAAGGCTTCTTCAGTTATGTCATAGAAAAAATTTCCATGCTCCCTAATATAGCTTTTGTATGTCTCCAAAACACGCTCATCGGTGGAGCCGTTATCAACAATAATGACTTCGAAATTTGAATATTTCGTGTTTTTGTACAAATCTTCAAGCAGAGAAGATATTAGCTCGTATGAATTTCTATTCGGTATTATTATCGATACCTTCAGAGATGTATTCGCTCCAGGCGCAAAATTCACTTTGTGAAACGTATCGGTATCTGCCGGCCCGACGACTACGCTTTGGCCAAGGCGAGAGAAATGATCTACCAACGCTTTACGCGCGTTGGCAGTAGCAACCTGCATGTGCTGTTGCGAGAAAGATTTTTTGTGCCTGCGCCACCAATACGCGGGGTAGGGCATATGCAGAACTTCGCTGTCGTCTAAATCTTCAAGGTAACGTAACAAGAAGTCGTAATCTTGCGACCCATCCAGATCCGAACGCAGGAGACCTGTTCGTGCTATTCGATCTGAGCGGAAAATCGAAAAATGATTGATGTAATTCATGCCGGTAAGCATAATGGGATCGAAGGCCGGCTTGAGAATATATCTTCTTGGAGTCAGATTATGTTCAACTAAAAGAGTGTCCGTATAGAGGAATTTTGCATCAGGATTGTCCGATAGCCCTTTGTATATACTCTTCAGTGCGGATGGAGCAATTAAGTCGTCGTGGTCAAGAAATCCAATCCACGCTCCCTTTGCTTGCGATATCCCCAAATTGGTTGCTTTCGATATGCCACCGTTGCTCAAGGAGCGAACTACACGGACGTTAGGATATGCCGCTTTGATACAATTACCGAGCCATGCGATCGTTGCTGGAGAAGTGGATGCGTCGTCGCTTAAAATCAGCTCTGTGCCTGTGATACCTTGTTGCAAGTAACTGGCGAGCAGATCATCAAGATACCGTGGTGGCGTATTATAGACTGGCGTTACAATGCTTAACCAAATTGCAGTCTCATCAATAGCCACAACATCAGCCAGCTCGATCCCTGCTTGGCGATATAGGGCGCGCGCATGACTTTTGACGGATTGTTTAACATACGTCTTCCTAAAGCGCCGAATCCAGCGTGAAATCATGCTCTCCGCTTCCCACGAGACTTCCTGAACATGGGTTTCAGCATTCTCATTTAGAAAGCGACCTACTGCGCTTTCCAGCTCATGCCGCGTGTTGAACTCTTCCGCAGCGAGTTCGAATGAAGTTACGAACGAGCAGGGATCGAACCGCAGGTCGCCGCGATGTTCTCGTTTACTACGGTCAATGATGAATATGAAGTGCGTATTCTCCGGGGGTGGGATAGCATTCTCTTCGCGATACTTGTTTCCACGCTTCAAATAGAATTTAGGATCCAGTGGCGCATCAAGAGCTGATAGCCTCAAAAGCACATAACCTCGTTCGCGATGCTTCCAACGAAGCATGAATATCGGGTCATCTCCATCACTGCGCCATGTTTGCCAAGGTTGTGACCGCCCTGGACAGGCTGGGAGACTTGAAAGGTCCTTCAGAGGCTGTAACGTGAGAGGCATTTCGATCAACTTTCTAGCATTTTACCACGTAGTAGCCGCTCTAGCGTAAGGCCGAGGCAAAGTGCAGCCAAAGCGAATGCCAGTAGGTAGCTCCGATCGAGCAGACGATCATCATACCCCTCGTAATATGCGAACCGCATCCATTCAACACAATGCAAGAGTGGGTTCCATGACAGCATATACCCGACCTGCTCCGGCAGCGCACTGGCGGTGAATATGGTCCCTGAGGCAAGATAGAGAACGATGAGGGACAACGAATACACATTCATAAAAAAGGAGGCAAACATAACAATGACCCCACACAAAATTCCTACTCCGACAGCAAGAAACAAGGAAGCCAAGAATGCGTAAACCGCTTCGAGTGGAATAAGAGGAAATGGGTCATCGCCTAACGACATAGCGATGCCAAACATAAATGCCACCGTCAGGAAGGCAGCAAGCACCTCAAGCAGAGCCCGGCCTATCAATATGTCGACCATTTTTACGGAAGGAAAGTAAATCAGCGGCTTGTTCATAAGCAGTGAAATCGACATGAAACGGGAGATGTACATAAATGCCAATGTTGGAACGAGACCGGTCCCGAAAAACACGAAAAGGCTGTTACCATACGGCGCAATCCGCCCAGTGAATGAGTAAAGTCCTATCAAAATCAGGGCGTGACAAAGAGGCCAGGCAGAGACGAGCAAAAAGCCAAGGCCATGATTGAAATACCGTGTTCTCATGTCACGAAGCATTACTGCATGGATTACATTGACCTTACGACGCACGGCGAATGACAGGGTGGTAGGGTCCGCCACTGTGGGTAGTTTGGCCATTAGGACGTGCGCCTCTTTTCAGAACCTATGAATTACAACTCCAAGGTCAGCCAGCTAAGCGACCAATTAAATTATATTGCCTCGCCTTCGGTCAAGTGAGCTTGGTATGCAACGTCTTAAGACTCGCAGCGATAATGGCCCAACTGCCAACACTTACGGCAAATACCAGAAAAATCCAAAGCACCCTTTTAGGGTACTCAGCTTCCTCCGCAAGAGTCGGGGTCACGAAAGGGTCAAGGTACATTAACTGTTGCCTGCTTGAAAAACGCACCTGTTCCAGCGTTTTCACACTTGCTGCAAACTGTTTTTCGGCAACTTCTTGCTCAAGGAGAAGTTGCGAAAAATCAGAGGCAATTGATGACAAGCCTCCATCCGGTCCAGATGATGTGCCGGTCATCTTTCCACGCAACGCATCAATCTGCTCCGTCTTGCTAGCGATTTCTCGAGCCAGTACCCGCATCTGAGGCGCATTTTTGTCGACCTCTTTGCCATTCACTTCGTAGCGTTGCTGCAACGATAAGCGCTCTGCCTCAAGCTTCGTGATAAGTCGAGATAGAGACTGCTCTGAAGAGGCTATAGTGAAGACGCCCGATCGGTTCTGCGCTAGCTGGAGCTTTTCTCTAGTGGACTTAAGGTCGCTCGCTGCCTTATTCATATTATCTTCGGCGACTTGCGTGACGTCGCGCCATATGCGCAGGTTCATATCGTTTACGACCCGCTCAAGCTTCGCAAGCACAGCCTGCAAGATAGCCTGGGCGTCAGCACTCGAAAAAGCCTTTAGCTTAATGGTTACGACGCCGCTCGGAGTTGCAATTTCTGATTTTGCCATCTTCTTCCAGTATGCGAGCAACCCTTCGCGCGTTTCGTCTGATGGCAATCGAGCGATATAGTCAACATCATCTCTATCGTAATAAGACCTCAGGTTGATCTGCGTTTCCAGTGTTGTAAGCATGTCGTAACTTGCAAGATAGCTGGTTACGATTTGAGTATCTTGTACAATTTTTGCCGAAGGTATCCCGGTGACTTTCGCGAACTGGTCTTTTCCGGATGCCGGTGTTGATGTCCGCACGGTAAATCGCGTTTCCGATTGATACTGGTCGGACGCGACAAAGCAGAGGTAAACAACGCTTGCAACATTGGGAACGATCAGAACCAGCAATGTCACAAGAATGAAGATGGCCCTAAACCACTGCGTCAACGGACGTGGTCTGAGGCCGACAGCCTTGTAAACAGCGCTCTTGTTCGAAGTTGAGAAGCGAAGCTTGCGGGCTGCCGCGCGCAATGATGTCGAGACGGACTCGCTCCGGTCCAATCCTGAAATCTTGCTGATGCTCATCTGCTTGGGGTCATTCGCCATTGTTAGACGCTGCTGTCATCATTGTTGATCATCGGTTCAATCGGTAATACGTCTCAATTGCATCATCCAATTTGCTAAAAAACAACATTCGACCATCTACAAGCACGATGCCGCGATTGCAGTAGGACGCAATAGTGTCCATGCTATGCGAGATCATGATCACATCTGAATTTTTCCGCCGGCTATCGAAAGCAACACGACAACGTTCTTGAAAACGTGCGTCTCCCACGGCCGTGATCTCATCGACCAGATAGCAGTCAAATTCGATCGCCATCGACAGCCCGAAGGCTAGCCGCGCCATCATACCTGAAGAGTACGTCCTCACTGGTGCATTAATGTAGTCGCCAAGCTCAGCAAATTCCTCCACAAATCCGGAAACTCTACGCACGTCCTCACCATATGCTCGTGCGATAAAGTTGAGATTATCTTTTCCAGTCATCAAAGGATGGAAGCCGCCTGCAAAACCAAGGGGCCACGAGACTCGGAGATCCATCTTGATGCTGCCGGAATTAGGAAGAGATGTGCCCGCAATCATTCTCATAGTCGTCGACTTTCCAGCGCCGTTGACACCAAGGATCGCATACGAGCAGCCAGTTTCGAATTCAGCGCTTACGCGATCTAAAATGATCTTCCTATGATTGTCCGTTTTGAAAAATTTGGAAACATTTTTGAATCGGATCATCACGGACACTTCACAATCTATGGTCTTCGACTGAGGCCCATGCGAGTACCAAGGTACACCATACAACGAACATAACCAGAAGCAGAATGAAAGGTGACGACACTCGGTTCGGGTAAAGCGAATCTTGGGGCAACTCTGGCTCTACAAAAACAATCAGGTAGATGGCCTTTTTGAGTGCTTCAATCTGGGCGGCAGCGAGCCCCGCTCGAGCCGACTCGTAAAGCTTCTCTCCCACCACCCTATCGGTTTCCAGCGCTGAAAATCTTGCTAAAGCGTTGGAGAGATCATTATTTGCCTCTCCTCCACCAGTCATTTCAGCCTTGAGTTTGTCAATCTGCGCCTCCACGGCTGCTTTTTCTTGAACTAACTGGCGATAGGCTGGCGAATCCGATGCAGCAGAAGAGTTCAGCACGAATATACGACTCTCGATGGTTAGGCTTCTCGCCATAGCAGCACCAAGCAACTCACCCGTACTAGACGCTTGTGTCTTCGGATTGAATATTCCCGCGGACCTCTGGTACTCGGTCAATGCGGCAAGCGTGGCCTTGTAATTCTCCTCGGTCCGGAGCACTTCTTCCTGAGATCGCTTGATAATATCAGCTTTAGCCCGTTGAGACAGCTCGTTGACGAGAATGTCGCTTTCGGCCAAAATCAAAGCCGCAAGCCGTTTGGCGTTCTCCGCGTCGAAGGCGCGTACTTTAAGGGTTATAATTCCGGACGGCCCGTCGATGTATGTCTGAATTTGGCGATCCCAGAACTTCAGCAGTTCTTCTTGCGATGAATTGCTTTCCAAACGCGAGAGAAAGTCGACATCGCTTCCGGAAAAAAGTGACACGTAATCGACTTTACCCGAGAGTCTCTTAAGGATCTCCGTAGAATGTATAAAACTGGTGACAACATACGCGTCCTGCGGCGCTGTCGACATTGACATTACACCACTGTCCACATTCTCTCCGCTTTCAGCCGCGACCGAACGAACCGCAAACCGCGCTTCAGAGATGAACTGATCGCTAGCAATAAAAGCGTGATATAGCCCACTCGCGATGAAGGGCAGCAAAACGAGCAGAACAAAACTGACCAAAAGTAGCGGCGGCTTGCTGTTGGTTTCAGGGGCAACATCAATGTCGACGCTGGCATCCCGCTCGACGCTTGGGTCGCTCAGATCTTCAGATCTACGACGCGCGACGAATAGTTTTTGGACGCGCCGAGCGATACCCGTTTGTGTCGATGGGCGGCTAGGCTCTTTCAGCTCCGCGGTCGACTGAACTGCGATAGGATCGTCACTCTGCCTCTGCTGATTTGCCATGCATGATATCTCTCAATCGTATCCGTTAGTCGGCCCTGACGGGCCCGACTGATATTGGTACCAGCGACCACGCCATTGACGTTAGCTGATTTGTAAATTGATTGCCTGCCTTAGATAATGGTCGAAAATAAGATCCTCTTCTAAAAGTCGTTCCACAGCGAGTATCTCCTTAAGATTGTTTGCAAGCTCTTGAATGGGTGAATAAGCGACAGGTGCCTTGAGATAGTCGGAGGGCACCTCCAAAAGCTCGCTAACGGCATCGAGATACGGAAGCGTGTTAGATATATGCCCGACGACCGTGAACCTTGATAAGATATCGATGGCGCTTGCGATCGAACTTTTATCCGGCAGTTGCTCAGGCTGCGTGCATGCTAGCTGCCGCACATAGGGAGAGCGCATCGTGTCCTGAACTCTCGCTGGCATTCGTTTACAGAAGCGGCGTACATCGTCTTGATCGCTAAGATCGATATCTTGGAAGTATTCAGCAGCCGGCGAAAATGTAATCATATCCCTTTCAGAAAGAAATACATTCTTAGTTTTGCTAATTCGGCTAATCATATAAATTCGCGAGGCCATTTCGTAATAAGGATCATAGAAAAAACCAACGAAATGGAAATCTTTTTCGAAAAACTCCTCGTAGTTACGGATCATAATGCGACCACTGAGATATATGGAAGCCATGACTGCGAGATGAAAGGACTGAAGTGCCGTCTCATGACCAAACCGATCCAATCCACCCTGAACATAGTGAAACAGCGGGGAAACGTGGCGGTCGAATGCCACTGCAGGAATAATCTGCGTTTCTAACCTCATCACTTTCTTGTTAACCGGCGGCATATAGGGCAGGCGCCTATATATGAGTATCCCGCTTTTCGCGTCTCGTATCTCAAGGTTTCGCTTGGTAACAAGGCCGGGGATGATTGAGCCGTCAATCCGAAATCCCACCTTGCCGGTATCATGGCGACGAGCATCTCGCACTGAAGGGCGTAGTTCATTGCACGGCATAGTGAATGAGAACTCACCACCTTCGGTGACGGTTATCGAAGCGATGTCGGAATGGCCATCGGGAACGATATACCCTGAAATATTATCGCCATCGTCGAACTCAACTCCGAATAGCAAGCGCGGATCCTTTATCCGACCGGAACCTTAAACTTGAGGAATACGGATCCAGTATCAAGTTGGAGCAAGATATCGCCCCTCTTCCGAGGTTCGATTCGCACTCAAATTATTCGACGTTACATTCCAAATCAAACAGATGCGGCACGCACTGTTTTGAATTGGTCCCGCGCGACAAGCTCAATCTACTGCGCCAGGCCACCGACCGGTCAATATCTAAATGAGGCTAGACGCAACAGCAACAAAAGCTATTTGATCTCAAGCCCCAAGCCGCCGAGTTCAATCATTTCCTCAACTCTTTTTCTGGTTGCACTTGCAGCAGATACTCTCAATTTGGGTTGATCTATAAGAGCCAAGAGGCTGTTGATCCAAGTTGATCGCACAAATGGGACAAGGATCTCGTCTTTGCCCTTCTCTTCGTATGCAGCGCAGTCGCTAAAAAGACCTGCAGCGTGCACTCTTGCAACATCTATGCGTTTTGTGCTTGAGCGTGAGGCGTTCGCGCGGTGAGGAGCCAGTGGAACCAACATGATATCGATGAAACGCCCTGAATTTGCTTCGAGATAGGCAGGCCAGGACACATGCTCTTTTATGAAGACTCTGCTTGAATTCAGGCTGCACCAGAGGCTCCTCGTCGTTTTCCCTGCGTAAACCTCGAAGCTCACGTTTGGCCTAGCATCAAGAACTACTTTTATTACGTCAAAAAGGAAGGCGTGCTCCTGAACATGCACGTCAGTAGCGTGGTAAGCTATCAATATGTGGCCCGCTACATTAGTCACTTTGTTGTGGTTGGGTCTTGGTCGAATTATCTCATCAGATGGGGCAGGCGGCAGTACACGAGGCCGAAGATGCGAAAGCTGTTGCGCGAGCTGCGGTGTGGACACCCAAACTTTATCCAAAGCGGTCTTTAGACATTTAAAGGGAGCGACGGCATCTCGATAGAGCCTGTAGCGGTATCTGGCGGTGGCATCCTGTCCGAGTATTACAGCGGAAATGTCGTCATCCCAGAACACACCCACACCTGCCAACTTGCTACGATTCGCGTTCACCCACTTGATAATTGGCTTGGTGGAATAACGAACAAATATTAGAAATACTCCAGCAGGCTCGATCGAGGCCTCGTTGAAGTCCCTAAAATCAATTGTCTCATATCTAGGCATGCCTCGCGCAGCGAGGCGAGCAGCAAAATAGTACTCATACGTGGGATTTGGAAACTTCCCTACGATGATTACCCGCTGGATCCGCGCCTCATTAAGAGGAGAGTTCAATTGCTCTCTGGCAGGAATACGTAATCGGTCCTCCAACCATGCACGAAATGATCTGCGAAAATCGATCAATGATTGCTCCTGCCTCGCCCCATCACGCCGAGTTGCCGAACTCGTGTCCAAACGGTTCTATTTCGCAAAATCACATAAACCTAGCGATACGAGTTTAACAGTGTCGCCGTCAAAAATCCGGCAAGCAGTAAATCGGAACGACTTGCGCATCGCTGACCCCATTCATCATCACAGGGCGATCAAAATGGATTGCCGCAGCGGTATCGCTCAATCATCCGCCTACTCACTGCGAAATTTTCGTCTCTCTTCATAAAAATCGACATTTTCATGAATCAAGCATCGGCACGAAATTGGAACGTCATTCAATCTAGTTCGAATACGCGGTCCATCTGAATACTCTTCGGCGTGCGGTCCTTATGTCAGGCCCTTCGGCTCCACAGATGACATATGCAACCAATCCGCTCGGTCGACAAAGCATCACTGGCACCTCGAAATAGCGCGTTCCAGCGCTCGCTTCGCTACGATCGGCTGAGCATTTCGTATAAGGCAACGTTTCCGCCGCCAAACCGATCGCAACTGACGGAGCAAGCCTAGCTCGAAAACGATTGCGCAGAGCGAAGGGCCTGATCGAGTTTTTTCCGATCTCCCCAAACTGCACGCGAATCGTACGTCCTCAAGGGGAAGCCACCCCAATTTAGCTTAATCTGCATATTTCTGTCTTCCACGAAGCGGAGGACCATACTTTTCAGACTCGTCGGGTCACCTGAGCAGCAGTTTATGACGCCTGTAACCTCCCGCTGGCTTGCCACGCTGCCGATTTGCGCGCCGAGCTCCGCTACGTCGATAAAATCATAAAGCAATTCACCACTGTTCAGCGAAAATTCTGCGTGGCCGTTCTTTTCGGCCTCGAGTAATTTTGTAAAAATTGAATTATTCAGCTCGTCCTCACCATAGATGTAAAAGCATCTTATCCACTGGTTGACCGCTTCAAATTGCTTACAATAAAGGTCCTGTACCCGCCTCAGATGATCCTTCGCAATTCCGTAGGCATTCATTGGAAAAGTTGGAGTGAACTCATCAATAGGTCCAACATGATAGCCGATTTCGTGCATAGTCCCGAGTCCCACGACATGCCTTAAACCTCCTTCCAGCATATTGTGAATGAATTCTATGTGTTTCGAAAGGTTGCCAAGATGCTTTGGGCTTGCATGCTTAAAGCCGTCTTCCCAGGCGAGATCGATGAGAACATCTGGTCTGCCCGATGCATCATAGATGGCCGGAGTCGATTGAAGGATATCCAACTTGATAACTTTAGCGCCCGGGATCGAGGATTGATCTCGTCGCGTTGCGACAATAACATCGTTACCGTTCGCCACCAGCCATTTAACGACATGACGTCCGACGTAGCCTTCTCCACCTGTCACCAGATACTTCAAATGCGACACTCCACCGCTGAATAAAACCAAGCTTGCTAGACAGATAACTGACCCTGGGGGTATGAAAGCGCGAAAAGCTTGTCAATACCGCTGCCGATCCGCGCGAGATTGGCTCAGCACGGTCTGAACCTGTCGCTGACGCGCGATGAATGCAAAGGCATGTGTCAGGCCAGACCACTAATGCAACCCACAAGTACAAAGGCCGCTCGATGGTAGCCTCACCCAATCGCCTATGTATTGCATTCTTTTACGACGACGGCGGCGTGATTGATGAATATTTTACGCATTTACTGGCCGAGATCCGTAATTTCTGCAGCAGACTGGTCGTTGTTATCAATGGCGACATAGATCAAAGATCTGCCTATTCGTTGGCTGGCTTAACGGATGAAATTATTCTGAGAGAAAATGTCGGCTATGACGTGGGCGCTTACAAAGAAGCGTTAGCCCATGTAGGCTTCGACGCCCTCGCTGGCTTTGACGAACTAATATTGCTTAACCATACGTTTTTTGGCCCTCTCTTTCCATTAGAAGACATGTTCTCGGACATGGAGGAGCGCCAATGTGACTTTTGGGGGATCACCGCGCACAAGGAACTTCGACCTAATCCCTTTACGGGCGAAAGCGTCTTACCCTTTCATCTGAATTCCTATTTTATCGCGATACGCTCATCAATACTTCGATCCGACGCATTTCAGCTATATTGGGCTACGCTTCCCGAAATCCATAGCTATACTCAATCAATAGTCCTGCACGAAACGAAGTTTACGAAACACTTTTTGGACCTCGGTTACGCGGTCAGTGTGTATATCGATCCCAGTGATTTCAGCAGTAACTATGGGGTGTTCGAGGAAGTCGATCGCGCGATTGAGCTGAAGTGCCCAATCATTAAACGACGCTCATTGTTTGTTGATCCGTCCCTTGCAGATCGCTTAGCCTTGGACGTACCCCGTGCATTGTCGGAGATCGAACGGCAGGATTACTACGACTTAAATCTCATACGGAAAAATATACTTCGAACGCAGCAACTCCGTGTATTCCACACCAATGCCGCGACGATGTCTATTCTGGGTGAAGGATATACAAAAGACAGAACCGATGTATCAACGTTGAAAATGGCCGTATGCGCGCATATATACTACGTAGAAACTGTCAAAGATTTATTAAAATACTGTAAAAATATCAATTTAAAATTCGATTTCATATTGACGACCGATACGGTGGAAAAAAAAGACGAAATTCTTCGTAGAATCTCTGAATATCAGCCTCTTATATGCTCTGAAAATATAATCGTTCGCGTAGTCGAGAAAAATATCGGTGCCGATACGTCCGCGCTACTAATAGCCTGTCGGGATCTGTTCCTTGATGATCGCTATGATCTCGTTTGCCGAATTCACGGAAAGAAATCTCCCCAGGATGGCGGAGCCCGATCCAGCTTTTTCAAACGTCACCTCTATGAAAATCTTCTTGGTAGCGAAGCCTATGTGAGAGACGTCATGTCTCTTTTTGCGAATAACGATCACATTGGCATGGCGTTTCCGCCGGCCATTCACGTCTACTATGGAACTTTGGGGCATGGTTGGTTCAGCAATCTGAAGCGCGCACAGGAGATTGCGGGGAAGTTAGATCTGCGTGTTACGTTCGATGACGCAACGCCTGTGGCTCCGTATGGCGGTATGTTTTGGTTTCGTCCCTCTGCGTTGAAAAAGATCTTCGCTTACGAGTGGACTTGGGAGGATTTTGAGTCCGACACGATGTACGCCGATGGTGACCTGCCTCACGCAATTGAGCGGCTTTATGGATACGTTGCGCAAGACGCAGGGTACAGCTCTGAAGCGATTGCCACTAAAAGACAAGCGGAGTCCAACTACGTTCGGCTTGAGTATAAGCTCCAAAAGCTGCTCTCTTTGATGCCGCGAGCAGACTTCATCGACAGTTGCGAGGCGCTGGAAAGATGGGGAGCGGCGGGATACCCAATGGCGACTGCCCGCCCCAGCTTGGTTGAAAATACCGAGAGAGCAAAGCCAGTAGCTCGGCCGGCGGCTATATCGCTGCTGGTCCGGGCCCGTGTCGCTTCCGAATATCTTAAATCAGGCAATAGCCCATCAGGCCGCTTCCTTTCGCGCCTGCGTCGTTGGCATCGGTCCGCCAGCAAAATGACGGTTACAATCGACGAGCTTAACGGCCTACCCAATCCAGGAGGCGCTTTGCTCTCCTTTTCTCACGGCAAACTTAGTGAATTGGTCGTCCGAGGTTGGGCAGTTCCGCCGGGGCGTGATAGCGTTTTCGCAACCATGCTTTTACAGCTAGAAGGCTCCGATACACGACTGGTTAGCGAATGCCTGATGACTGAGAGGCCGGACGTGGCGGCTCATTTGCGCAGCAAACAGCGACTGCGATCGGGATTCGTTGCGCGAATAGCATCCTCGGAAATCCCAAGGGGCACGTTTAATTTGAGATTGGTGGGCGTCACCGTAGGCGGCAGAAAATTTGTGAGCCACTCGACGGCAACAATCGTCATCTCCTAGGGGAACTCACTCCGCACCTCTCACTGGGCGTCCACCCAACTGGCCAAGGCCTTGACCCCGTCGCCCATCGTCCAGCGCGGTTGCCAAGGATAATCGGCCTTAGCCCTGGCTATATCGCAAGACGCATGCCTCACGTCTCCGTTGCGAAATTCACCGGTAATCTTGGGGTCAGGCGCTCCGTAGCAACCAGCAACAAGATATGCCAGCTCCAGCAGCGACGTTGAGGTTCCTGAGCCTACGTCGTATGGCTGCCTGCCGCCTCCGCCGTTCGCAGCAACTTCGAGAAGCAAGTCCACTACATCGTCGACAAATACAAAATCGCGAGAGATCGCGCCATCCTCAAAGACCGAGATTGGCTGCATCCTTCTCGCAAGTGTGAAGAACAACGATACTACGCCGGTATATGGATTTTTAAGGGATTGGCCTGGCCCGTACACGTTCTGGAATCGAAGTATATTGAGCTCGACACCGAATGCCTGAGACCAAGCAGAGAGAAGATGCTCCTGGGCAAGTTTGGTCGCACCATAAACGCTAGTTGGATTCGTCGGCGTAACCCCGGCAACTTGCAACAGGGGACGCATCCCTGGAAAATCCCATATCCCCTTCTCAAGCATCGCTCGCGAGCGCTGGCCCGGAGAGACGATGCTGCCACTCTTAGTGTCCTGCCATGCGCCTTCTCCGTAGACTGCACGGCTTGACGCTAAAACAATTCTTTCCGGAATTTTACCGCTTCGTGTGAGAGCGTCCATCATTACGGTTGTGCCGCAAACGTTGACAGAGGCGTGGCGGGAACTCTCGGTCAGTGATTGCCCTGTTCCGGTTTCCGCCGCCAGATGTATGATGACGGAGGGGCTTACATCCGCCAAAATCGAGCTCCACATGTCGCGCTGAACAACATCACCTGCAATAAATTCTACAGCAGGATGCATGCTGGGGGATTGCCCGAACGGATGAACTTGTGGATGAAGATTGTCTATCGCGACAACTCGATCAAAGCAGCTTGTCAATCTACCGGAAATGGATCGCCCAATAAAGCCGGCGCCGCCCGTGATCAGACAGACCTTTCCCAATGCTAGTTCCCCCACCGTTGGGTTTGCGCTCCGCCTCGAGCTATCAGACCCGTGTTTGTTCCGAAATTGATGCCCCAGCATTAGAGCAAGGAGCTGCTCTGCACTAGACCGATTTCGGGCATCCTGCCCTTTTTCGCAGCGATCCAAATTTCTCAAAAAAAAACCGGCGTTTATTGCCGCAGTGAAGTGGTTCGACTAGTGTATGGCCACGTTCACAACGATACCGGTTTGACTTCTCTCGAAAAGAATGAGCGATCCCGCGACGACAATTGGTGCCCTTGGCCTTCCTGAAAGGTAAATAATGGAAAACACGGCGATAATCATCTTAGGCCACAGTCACGTTGGGGCCCTTCACGACGCTTTACGCGATGTTGCCCCTTACGATTCGCAACAGAACGGCGCACATTTTTTTATCCACGATGTTTGGGCAAACCGCACCGACTACGCTATGCCGGATGGGAATGGGGGCATCAAGTTCAATGCGGACGTGCTCGCCGCTATCGATCGCGTTGTCCCGGAGGGAATGTCGCGCAGATACATTTCGGTGATGGGGGGCAACGGACATATCGTGTTGTCACTCGAAAAGCACAGCCGGCCATTCGATTTCGTCTTGAAGGAGGATACTTCTCTTCCAAACGACTCTGATGCAGAAATCCTGCCTATGGCCTACGTCAAAAAGATACTAACACCGTTTATTATGCCCTACGTGTGGCAGATGATAAGCTTTCGAATGGCTGTAGGTACTACCATTACTCAACTCGAAACGTGTCCGCCTTATGCTGACGATGATTATGTCAGATCTCACCTGGGCGCCTACATCACCAACACTCAGAACATAATTTCTGGCCCTTTGCGTAAGAAGATGTGGCGGCTCCACTCGGCAATGGTGAACGAGATTGCATCTGCATCAGGGATCGAATTCTTGAACGTACCCACAGACGGACTGGATAAGCAGGGCTACATGCACCGCAACGGATATGGCCCAGACGCAACTCATGCAAATGCCTGGTACGGAAATCTCGTCGTGCAGCAGCTTGCTCAGTCTCTACCCATCGCATCTTACACTCGATTTTCCGAATAGGTAGGAAGGTTCCACGTGTCCCAGCATCCTTATAAAAACCTCCCCCAGCACACACGCTGGAGCCGATCCGTCGCTTCGGTAGACATGCAAGATGTCGATCCTGTTGGCACGTTTCCATTCAGGCTTACCCGGTCCGATCGCGTGGCCACAGCTGGCAGCTGTTTCGCCCAACATATCGCTAGGCGTCTGAAGGCGTCGGGCTACACGTACTACGTAGTTGAAGATGGGCACCCTCTGGGATCAGAAGAGCTTAAGGCGGAGTTCGGTTACGGGACTTACTCCGCTCGCTACGCAAACATATATACCGCCCGCCAGTTAGTGCAGCTCTTTCAACGCGCTTTCTCACAGTTCAGCCCGCTGGAAGACACATGGCACGATGCCACCAATGATGCTTTTGTAGACCCGCTCAGGCCCGCAATTCAGCCCGGCGGCTTTTCTAGTCGAGAGGAAATGCAGGCAGATCGCAGGCAGCACTTGCTTGCCGTTAGGAAAATGTTCGAGACACTGGATTACTTCGTGTTCACACTCGGACTCACGGAAACCTGGATCGATCGCAGGGATGGAACAGTCTTTCCTGTATGCCCCGGAGTTGCGGGTGGAAATTTCGACCCATCCGTCTTTGAGTTCCGGAATTTCTCTGCGTTAGAAGTGATTTCTGATCTTAATTGGTTCTTGCACGAACTAAGGCGCGTCAACCCTGCCGCCAAGGTGATATTTACCGTCTCTCCAGTGCCATTAGCTGCAACGGCTAGGGCGGACACTCATGTGCTTACCGCGACAACCTATTCGAAATCCGTCCTACGCGTCGCAGCGGAAGAAATAGCGCAAATTCATGGAAATGTAGCTTATTTTCCTTCTTACGAGATCATAACGGGAAGCTTTTCACGAGGAAGCTATTTTGCAGAAGACCTTCGCTCCGTGAGGGAGGAAGGGGTAGATCACGTGATGAAGTTGTTCTTCAAGCACGCAACCGAAGAATCTGACCTAGCATCTGAACCTTCTCAACAAGAAGAACAGCGTCCGGATCCCTTCTTAGAGAAGATGTCAAATGTTGTCGCCGTCCTCTGCGAAGAAGAGCTTATAGAGAAATCAATGGCTAGCTAAATCAAGGCAGCCCTCTTGTTTTCAAGCACCGCCTGTTTAAGAAACCAGGCAATTTTACGCTAGGAAGGCCGCGCTACATCCTTTAGTCCATGAGGCGACGCGCAGCCCGCATGGGCTTTTGCGCAAACGAAATTCTCTACAATTATCAAGAGAGATTGATATAATGAATCGACTTGGGATTGCGTTCTTCTACGACGAGAAGGGCATCGTGGACGGCTACATGGTCCACCTTCTTTCGAAGATGAAAGAGCATTGCAGCAAAATCCTGCTTGTCTCCAACGGAGAAATCGACGCTGAGTCTCGAAAACAAGTGGAGCAGGCAGGCTGCGAGATATTCGTGCGGGAGAATACCGGATTCGACGTTGGCGCCTACAAGGCTGCAATTGAGAAGATTGGGTACCGCGAGATCGCGAAATATGACGAATTGATCTTATTCAACCATACGTTCTATGGCCCCATTTATCCCCTGTCAGAGATGTTTGACAAGATGGATGGGCGGGAAGTGAGCTTTTGGGGGATCACCAGCCACAAAGAGATGGTGCCCAACCCCTTCACCGGGGAAGGACGTCTGCCTCGTCATATAAACTCACATTTCATTGCCGTTCGGAAGTCGTTGTTACAGAGCAACGAGTTCGTTTCCTACTGGCAAGACATGCCAGTGATCACCAATTACTTCGAATCAATTCTTCGTCACGAATCCAAATTTACGGAACATTTTAGCAAACTTGGGTTTCCATTCGCTGTCTATTGCGACGATTTGGATTACGACTCTCATTACCCTAGCTTCATAAATATAGATCAAACGATCGAAGATCGCTGCCCTATATTGAAGCGCAGGCCTTTTTTTCATCCATACACGTTTCACGAAGAATATGGCATCGATCTCCCCAGAGCTCTCCGCATTATAAAGGAGAAGACCGGTTATGACGTAGCTCTCATATGGAAAAACATCGTAAGGTCCGCCGATCTACGGACATTAAATACGAATGCTGCTCTTATGAGCATACTGCCAGACGTTCGTATCGCTAACACGGAACGCGTTTATGGCAACATTGCTGTTTGCGCGCATATCTACTACACAGATATGACCTCTGATCTGCTTGCTCTAGCAGAAAACATTTCAGGCAATTTTGATTTCATTGCGACAACGGATTCGGAGGCAAAAGCCGACGAGAT
The DNA here is from genome assembly GCF_042429745.1 of Neorhizobium puerariae. Classification (NCBI taxonomy): domain Bacteria; kingdom Pseudomonadati; phylum Pseudomonadota; class Alphaproteobacteria; order Hyphomicrobiales; family Rhizobiaceae; genus Neorhizobium; species Neorhizobium puerariae. Next base: position 21,946 of record NZ_JBHMAA010000053.1, read on the forward strand.
CAGGACGGTACTCGCAGACTGCCCTAAGATCAGGAACGTCATCGTCCGCGTTCTTGAAAAGAACAGAGGCAGGGATATGTCGGCGCTTTTCATAGCCTGCCGCGACCTCTTTCTTGACGATCGCTACGATCTTGTATGCCGCATGCATTCGAAGAAATCTCCACAGGTCGATAGTTCACGCAGCCTGCTCTTCAAGCGCCATATGGAAGAAAACCTGCTGAACAGCCGTGGTTATGTGGAAAACGTACTCGATATGTTCGCCGAGCAACCATGGGTGGGTCTCGCGATTCCACCTATCGTGCACATCTCCTACCCGACTCTTGGAAACTCTTGGTTCGCAAATAGGCCGCGCGCTGAAAAGATCGCGAAGATGCTGTCGATATCGGTAAAATTTGATGACGATACGCCGGTAGCCGCCTACGGGACCATGTTTTGGTTCAGACCGAAGGCTTTGAGGAAGCTGTTCGCTCACAACTGGTCTTGGGAAGATTTCAATGCAGAGCCGCATCATGTCGATGGCGGGCTGGCCCACGTTCTCGAGCGGCTAATTGCCTACGCTGCGCAAGACGCTGGTTATACCACTCAACATATAATGAGTGCTGCTCAAGCCGAGCGTAATTACGTTTCCTTAGAGTACAAGCTCCAGAAACTTTCCAGCATCCTGGGCGGGGACTTTAATTGGCAATATTCGCTGCTACGACGACTGCACGCCTCGGGCTCACTGCTGGATCATACGGCGGAGTCGAATCGCGCGAATGGAGACGGTTGGAAATCGGAATGGTGGCATGACCATGCAACTGGTGCCATAGCGGTCGGCGATGCTAACGCAAACCATATCATATCTGCGCAGACCGTGCAGAGCGGCGGGGCTATCCCGCGCACAACGAAAATCAACTGGCGAGGCTTGGGCAAGGCTCGTAAAAATAGTAGTCGATTGCTGGGATCGCTGGAACACGATGGAAAAATTATAGCTGATTTTCTAAAAGAGGCTTCAGGCGGGCACGATATCGTGGGTGGTTCCGAGGGGCTTTTGCGTCAGGCTTGGATCTATCTTCTTTCCGATATGAATAATCGCCGCGAACTGCTGTTTCTGTTCGACAGCGAATATTATCTCGCTTCGAATCCCGATGTCGCTAACAGCGGGATAAATCCCTTGATGCATTTCATAACAGAAGGCGCCGGTGAACGCAGAAATCCGCACCCACTCTTCAATGTTGAGTTCTATTTAAATAATTACCCAGATGTTGAGAGGGCAGGCATCAATCCGCTTCTCCATTTCATACGCTTTGGTGGAATGGAGTTGAGAGAAACTCATCCTTTGTTCGACGCAAAGTACTACAGTGTACTGTACCCGGAAGTAATGGCCGCTGGCCTTTCCCCTCTACACCATTATGTGCGTTATGGTGGTAAAGAGCGGCGCAATCCTCATCCGCTTTTCGATACACAATATTATATGCAGCAGCGCCGATCAAAGGGTGTCGAGACTATCGGCAATCCGCTGATTGATTACGTAACTCTTGGCGCAAATAGCGGAGCAGATCCGCATCCGCTTTTCGATGAAAGGTATTATCGCCAGATGCATTCCAATGCCATCCGCGAGGAGAATGCTCTGGTCGACTTCATCATGAGAGGTGCGAGCGCCCTGCAGACGCCTCATCCGCTATTCGATCCAAAATTCTACATTGAGCAGCAGGTCGAAGGCTGTCATGAAATTGCAAATCCGTTGGTTCACTACCTGCAGAACAGGGATATGCAAAGGCACCAGCCTCATCCGCGGTTCGATGCTGCTTTCTATCTGCAACGCTACAAGGAAGTTGCTGCGGCGAATGTTGACCCACTGATACATTATGTTCGTTGGGGGGTTAGCGAAATTAGAGACCCCAATCCTGACTACGATGCGTCTACAAGACAAACGGAGTGGCAGGCTTCGGGCAATGCATTCGTGGAACTGATACGCAAAGAGACCGAAACTAATAGAAAGGATGCGCCTGCACACCAAACAGAAGCGGTGGGGAAACTTTCTTAAATCGCATCTAAAGATCGGCTGAACAGTAAACTAGTGATCTTAACGAGTGCTGACTTCGAAGCTCGCTCAGTTGTGGAGTTTCCCAGCAGCCTGTGCTTGTTCAAAGCGCATATGGCGTCAGAGCTAGGATCCTTTTTCAGTTTGAGGCGTGCTAGGGGCTTTTTTCCTTGAAGCGTAAAGCCGAGCCAATAGCGTTAGCGACTAGTGGGCTCGTTGAGAAAGTTTCTTGGCCGCGCTTAGGATCTAAGTTTGGCGAGCTGTGTGGTACTTAAATGACCGAAAAAGTTGACCTTGACATAAACGAAGGCTATTTTCTGGAGAATGGTTGGTTTTTCTTAGGCGAAAAATATGCCAACGATTTCAGCCAAGCCTGCGGTACGTTTCAACCGGTCACGGGACACGCGGAGCAGTGGGCCGAGACCGCAGAGCTTATTTCTGATCAATGTCAACGACGAGGTATCCCCTCCATTTTTGCCGTTGGTCCAGCGAAATGGTCGGTCTATCGCGATTTTGCCAGCCAGATCCCTGAATTTCGACCAGGGCAGACGAGCCTCCATGATCAAATCGCCAGTGCAGCATCATCAAAACAGCTTGATTTTCTAGATCTACGCGGAGTTATGCGCGAAGGTAGGAAAATTGCCGATACTTACTCCCCCCGCGATTCTCACTGGAACGGCTACGGGGCTTATCTGGCTTGGCGTGAGATCTCAAGTTCCTTCAAACGCCACTTCCCAAACCATGACTTTTTCGATCCTGGGAAAATTGAGAGCATAGAGACCTCCGACGACTGGAATGAGGCTACGAGTTTGACTGGCGTTCCAGGCCTCAACGTATTTTCTTATCCAGTGTTTTCGCATCCATTTAAGGACTTTCAGATGCGGAGGTCCTCAGAAGGTTGGTCGGATCAGAACTCGAATTCGCTTCTTTACGTCTCCTACCTGCCAGTTGACACTCGGTGCCAGAATTCTACGTCCGGCCTAAAGGCACTGATTATAAGGGATTCAGTTGGCGATCTTCTGTCACCCTATTTTAATTCGACGTTTAAAGAAACGTACCACAGGACACATCATGTTAATGTAGAAGGTCGCCCTCCTAACTTGTCGGCGCTACTGCGGGATTATGCACCAGATGTCGTCTTGTTCATGTTTACAGAGCGCTATCTTATTTATCCGTTTCTGGATGTTGAAATGGCACGGGCTTGTAAGACATTTGAAGAGCGACAGGAGAAGGTGGCCTACTGGCCAGCTGTTCCTAATAAAATGAAACTGGAGATTGATGGTTGGGAACGTCCAAAGCACCCAGTTCTCATTAAACTACCTACTCAGAGTCATTCGAATAGCATCCTGAAGATTTCCATCCAGACTGAAGGAACGGGAGCTCTACTGGTTTCTTATACCGCAGGCGAGAACGTGAGGCACAAACATTTTGTGTATCGTAGCGGACCGAATGATTTTTTTGCGGATATCTCGGGCGACGTCTCCGGAGACCATGTCTGGCTTCTTGATCAACACAATCCCTCTCCGACATTCCTCACCGCTGTCTCGCTATCGTTTTAGTTACTGTAGCTATCTGACTGGATGGATCGGCGGGAACGAGCTAAAGTCATATGGCCGCTTCTGACGCTCAACGATAGGTGTTGCATCAGGTCGTAGGTTTGACCTGCCACTGCGAATTTCCTCCAAAATTGATTAGAGTTCGGCCTGACGAAGGACGGACGCATGAAGAAGCAGAGATTTAGCGAAGAGCAGATCATCGGTGTGCTGCGTGAGCAGGAGGCTGGCGCAAAGGCGGCTGACCTCTGTCGCAGACACGGAATTTCAGAAGCGTCCGTCCTTTAATAGGCCGGACTCTAATCCATCCTGGAGGAAATTACCCGTGGCAGGTCAGGTTCATTCTAATGCACGACGCAAATTGCACTAATACTACAGTTGCATATTTTGGCAAATCATGATTCCTTACTGCTGATTAGCGGATAGAGGAGTCACGCCATGTCGGTTGCGAGCTGGACGGGTGCGCTGATTGATTGGCGGCGGGCACTGGCAGAAGTGAAGACGTTTATTGCCCCTGCCTTCAAACGGGTGGAGCAGAGGCAGACCGCCGGGATCTTCATTGATGGGCTTTTATCTCGGGCTGAACGCAAAACCGGCTGGATGCTGGCGGAAGAGGCGGGTCTGGATCGTCCCTATCGTAACGGCCCGATTGCTACCGCGGGGAATATGTCTTGACGCGTGCGGCGATCTCTTCGTCGAGGACAAAGCAATCGAGGAACTCCTGCCATTTTTCGGCTGACCGACGCGCCTCAGTCAGCATCTGCCTGAGTTCGTCAATGCCATCGTCTGTCAGAGAGGGTGTGCTCTCGTCATCTCCGGTCACGACGCTGATGATATTGCCATAGGTCAGGTTGTCATCATTGCTGATGATCTCCCGG
>NZ_JBHMAA010000071.1:0-1180 GCF_042429745.1 Neorhizobium puerariae
CACAGTACACGACTCATGCATGAGTTAAGGGCTTGAGTGTTTTCTGGTGGGTCTTTTTGGCCCACGCTTTGGCTGCTGCTTGAGGGACGTTTGTGATCCAGTCTCTGAGCGTATCGAGACCGATGCGGAACCAGGACTTGTGGCGTCTGCCGTGGGTTTTGCGGCGTATGGCCTTCATGCCCATAGTTTGTGTGGCGCATCGGTAGGCCCAGGTGATGGCGAGCATGACGACGACGATGAGACTTGCGAGTTTGCCGGGATCGGTGATGTGGGTATCCTCGATATTGAGCCCCCTTGTCTTGGTATCGCCGAACAGACACTCGATGCCCCATCGCTTTCGGTAGTCGTTGAGCGCCTGCCTGGGGTCGGGGCGATTGGTTGCGACAATCAGCCATTCGCCGTTGCCAAGGCGTTTGGCGGCAAGGCAGACAGGTTTGCGCATGGGGCCTGCGGTGCCGTTGAGGTGGCCTTGGAGGGTTGCGTAGGCCCGCCTGTGCCGAAGCAGCGTGGCAAGCGACCATGTGTGGCCGTCCTCAAGGGTGATGGTCATATCGCCCTTCAGGCGAATGGCGAAGGGGATATTGTTTTCATTGAGGAAATCCATCCACTCGGCACCGATGAACTCGCGGTCGGCCAACAGGCAGCGAATGGAAGCGGCGGGAAACAGCATCAGGTAGCGTCGCATCAGCGCTATGCGGTCCGCCATGTCGCTGCTGCCCTGGTGCGGCAGCAGCGCGAACAGCAGCGGCACCCGGAAGCGGCGGGTGACGATGGCCAGCATCAGGATGTTGATGTCGCGCGAGCCGAGTTTCCAGTTGGTGCGGTCGAGCGCCAGAAACTTCGGCCGCTCCAGGTTGAGCATGTGCACCACCAGCCGTGCCGCAACGCATTGGTCGAGCCGAACGAACTGGAAGAAGCGCTGCAGCCGCCGATACTTCGAGGCATGGCATGCACAACCACACAGATGCGCAGCCAGATGCGAAAGATTGACCGTGCGGGCGTGCACAAGCCCGGCAATCAGCGCTGCAAGCGTCACCAGGCGGCTCTTGCTCAGCGAGAAATGCCCGCTTAACGTCTCAGCGAGAACGGTATGAAGTGGTAGCATGGCGAAGATCCTTTGGTCAGGAATCTTCATCCAAATCACATCATCCCGTTCTCAACCTGACTGTCGTGTACCGTG
>NZ_JBHMAA010000057.1:0-5785 GCF_042429745.1 Neorhizobium puerariae
TTGATCCGTTCCCACTGATCGTCTCGAAGTGCATCACAATCCATCGCTGATCTCCAAAATCAACGTTGAATCCGATTTGCTCAACTTTGGGAATCCCAATTCCCTAAATCGTCACCACGATCTAGGCTACAGGACCGGCCCGAAGATCAGGACCGGTTTTCGGAAAGAGCGATACGTAAATTCAACGAGTTAGCGTGAGGTACATCCGCACCGCGTTGCAGGCGGCATATTGCGCGTATCGAGATCGCCGCAGTCGAAGGTGACGGGCAAAATCGTCGCCGGCGACGGATTGCGCGTCTTCTGTCTGTTCCTTGCGAAGGATGCTGGCGATCAGGGACCTGTAGCTGTCAGTTACCGCCCGGCTCCGGTGTCAGTTGCTCGAGGGGATAACCGGCCATCGCCCAGCCCTCGCTGCCCGCCGGATACCAATAGACCTTGCCGTAGCCGAGTTCCAGCGCGCGTCTGGCCGCGTTCCAGGACATCCAGCAATCCGGCAGGCAGAAGAACAGCAGGGGATGATCGCCATTCCCGCCCGATGCCTTTTCGAGCCCCTTGCGGAAATAGTCGAGGGTGACATCGGGCAGCTTGCCGTAACCGGTATTGGGAAGCCAGAGCGCTCCCCTGACCGATATCCGCGGTTTTTCCTTCCAGATCGTGCCTTCCGGCAGGTTCTGGGGTTTTGGCGGGCGAGGCAGAACGTCGATGAATGCTGTTCCGCCACTCTCCCACAATGCATGGGCCTGTTCCGTCGAGACTACGGTCGCGCCCGCAAGCGTTGGCGGCACGGGCGCGCGATACTCGTCCTGCCGGTAGTCCTTCGGTTCCCCGACAACCGTTTTCGGTGCGGAGACGTCGGCGGCGATCGCCGGGGCTGCAAGACCGGCAACAAGCACAAACGGCAGGAACGTTGCACGCGCGGTCATTTCTTCGGCTCCAGCAGGCCGGTGCCCATGTCGTTGAGCAGCGGAACGCCAGCATCGGCGAGGATCGCGTCGATCTTGTCCTGATTGCGGCGGATCAGCGAATTGAGCTTGCGTTCCCAGACCTTCTCACCCTGCCGCACGCCCATGGTGATGCGGTAGAAGAACCTCGGCGGCGTGGTCTCCGACAGGAGGGGGCTCAGTTTGAACTCCGGATAATCCTGCTTGACCATTGGGCCACCGATGGGTCCCCAGAGAATGGCGGCGTCGATCGTTCCGGCCTTGAGGTCGGCGAGCATTTCTCCCGCCGGATTTTCATAACGCCGGTCGACCATCAAGTCGTAGGCCTTGGCCTTTGCCATCAGGCCGTAGCGTGTCATCTGCGTCGCCGGTGGACTGCCCGCCACCACGCCGATGCGCTTGTCCCTGAGAGCGGGATCGCCAATCGTGGAGACCGAGGCGAGCGGGCTTCCCGAGGGCACGATCAGCGCATAGGCGGACGTGTAGTAATGATTGGTGTTGAGCACCATCTCGTCGCCCTGGGCATAACCGATAACCACGTCGCAGTTGTTGGCCTGCAGCGTTTTCCGGATAAAGCCCGTCGCCATGGGAAACCATGTATATTCCAGCGGCAGCTTCAATTCCGCGGCGAAGAGTTCGGCAATCCTGTTCTCGAAACCGGCGCCGGACCGGTCCGACATCGGCAGATTGGCCGGATCTGCGCAGACGCGGAACGCCCTCTTCGAAACGAGGTCCGATGTCTGGGCAAAGGCCGGCCCTCCGAGGATCGCCACAAGACCGAGCACGGACAACAACGGAATTGTCCTGCTCCCTAGTTTTTCCGCCCTTCCGGACGGAAAACCGCTGCACACCTCTCCCGGGACTATCCTAGCGGCCGAGGCAGTCTGTTTCCGCTTGCCGGATCGCATCGGATTTCGCCTCCTTCTTCGCAGGCCGCCCCCTCGGCACCGCATCCGTGCCGCGCGCCTTCAGGTAGACGTAGATATCGTCAAGATAGCACATGACATTCACATTATCCCCGAAGGACGGCATCACCGAGTTATGGGACGCATCCACCTTCTTGCGGCCGTTGGTGACCACGTCGACAAAGTCATAGTAGTCCATCGCGATCGCCGACTTCTTCAGAGCGGGCGCATAGGTCGAGCCCTCGCCTTCCGGCCCATGACAGACGTGACATTCCGAATGATATCGCCGGAAACCGGAATAGGTCAGCCAGTCGACCGTGCCGTCCGGGGCGACATTGTAGGTCGGCACGCCGTCGGCGGTCAGGTAGCGGCCGTTCTCGTTGGTCGCGGCGGTGATGTTGTCTGCCTTCTTTGCCGCATCTTGCGGCATGGCGGAGCCTGCCAGCAGCGACGCGGCGAAAGCAACCGGCAAGACTTTAGCGAAACTGGTCATCTGGTGTCCTTCTAAGCCCTGGGAACAAACTGGCGCGGGTGGAACGCCCGCGCCAGTTCTCTGGCAAATGGCCGCCGTCAGTTCGGCAGCGAGAACACAGTGAGCGTGCCGCCCAGCGCGGTGTAGTCGCTGAGCGCGGCGTAACCGCCGACCGCGCCGAGGCCTTCGGTCGGGTTGGTCAGGCCGGCGGCAAGACCGATGCCGGCCCATCCGCCGACGCCCGAGAGCACGGCCACATACTGTTTGCCGCCATGGCTGTAGGTCATGACGTTGCCGATCACCCCGGACGGCGTCTTGAAGCGATAGAGCTCCTTGCCGGTGCTGGAGTCGACAGCCTTCAGATAGCCTTCGAGCGTGCCGTAGAAGACCACGTCGCCGGCGGTGGCAAGAGCGCCCGACCAGACGGAGAACTTCTCCGGCAGCGACCACTTGATCTTGCCTTCCTTGTTGTCCCAGGCAATGAAGTTGCCCATGCCGCCATGGCTGCCCGGAGCCGGATACATGGACAGCGTCGCCCCGACATAGGGCTGGCCGGCGGTGTAGCTGACCCGGAAGGGCTCATAATCCATGCAGACATGGTTGGTCGGCACGTAGAACAGCCCGGTCTTCGGCGAATAGGCAGCAGGCTGCTGGTCCTTGGTGCCGAGAGCCGAGGGGCAGATGCCGGTCGAGTTGACGTCCTCGCCGTTCTGCTCGGTCGAATATTTGGCAACGACCTGCGGACGGCCGTACTGTTCCGATTTCTGGTCCATCACCACCTCGGTCGCCCAGTTGACGGCCGGATCGTATTTCTTGGCAACGAGTAGCTCGCCCGTCACGCGGTCCATCGTATATCCGAAGCCGTTGCGATCCATATGGGTGAGGAGCTTGCGCTGCTTTCCGCCGAACTCCTGCTGGGTCAGGATCATTTCGTTGACGCCGTCATAGTCCCATTCGTCATGCGGCGTCATCTGATAGACCCATTTCGCCATGCCGGTATCGACATCGCGGGACCAGATGGTCATGGACCAGCGATTGTCGCCCGGACGCTGGGCCGGGTTCCAGGTCGAGGGGTTGCCTGAGCCGTAATAGATCTGGTTTTCCTCGGGGTCGTAGGAGAACCAGCCCCAAGTCGTACCGCCGCCAATCTTCCACTGGTCGCCTTCCCAGGTGGAAAGGCCGGAATCCTTGCCGACCGGCTTGCCGAGATGGGTGGTCTTTTCCGGGTCTATCAGCGTGTCGCTGTCCGGTCCCATCGAATAGCCGCGCCACAGGAGCTTGCCGTCGGCCATGGAATAGGCGGTGATCGAGCCGCGCACGCCGAACTCGCCACCCGAAATGCCGACGATGACCTTGTCCTTCACCGGCAGCACGGTTGCCGTGTTGGTCTCGCCCTTCTTCGGATCGCCGTTCTTGACACTCCAGATGACCTTGCCGGTCTTGGCATCGAGGGCGACGATGGTGGTATCGGCCTGGTGCAGGAATATCTTGCCTTCCGCATAAGCGACCCCGCGGTTGACGGTGTCGCAACACATCACCGGAATGACATCCGGGTCCTGCTTCGGCTCATATTTCCAGGCGATCTGGCCCTCCTTGCTCAGATCAAGCGCATAAACCGTATTGGGGAACGGCGCATGCACATACATGAAATCGCCGACGACCAGCGGCGAGCCTTCGTGACCACGCAGGACGCCGGTCGAAAAGCTCCAGGCGACCTGCAGCTTGCCGACGTTTCCCTTGTTGATCTGATCGAGTTTCGAGTAACGCTGATTGGCGTAGTCACCCGTCTGGATAGCCCACTGATTAGGGTTATCGATCTGCTTTTGCAGGTCTGAATTGGCGAATGCGGGCTGCGAGCCGCCGAGTGCGAATACGGCAAGCAATATGTGAAATCTCTTCATCCTATCCTCCCGTTGGGTAGCGCCGACCGGGGTCCTTCACCCCTTCGCTCCGGGAAAACCTTGCGACGTCCTCCTTCGCGGCATCGGCTTTGCAAAATGCCTCCATGCCTTCCACGGCCGGCTTTCGCCGGCGCTTCGGCCCTCCTCACGTCCTTTGCCGGCCTCCTTTCTATTTGGCGAATGTCGACAGATATTCGATCAGGTCGGCCCGTTCCCGGTCGTTGCGGATTCCCGCGAAGGCCATCTTGGTCCCGGGCACGAAAGCTTTCGGATTTGTCACGAATTCCGATATCTTCTCGGGCGTCCACACAAGGCCGTCCCCTGCCGCCTTGGTCATGCCCGGGGAATAGGAATAGTCGCCGATACTGCCCGCCGGGCGTCCGACGACTCCCGTCAGATAAGGCCCGGTCTTGCTGACGGCGCCGGGGCCGACCGCGTGACAGGCCTGACACTTGCGAAACACCTTCTCGCCTGCTGCCGGGTCACCCGTCAGCCCCTCCACCGCGAAGGCCGGAACGGCAAGGCCCGCACTGAGCATGCCGACGAATGCGAAAATGAGAATTTGTCGTGAAGTCATGCCTGTCCTTCTCCTTCAGGTGGCATGCAGCCGCTCGGCATGCCAGCGCACATGATCCTCGGCGAAGCTCGCCACGAAATAGTAGCTGTGATCGTATCCGGCCTGCATTCGCAGGACGCCGGGCTGGCGCCGCTCCGCCATCAGCCTTGCCATCGCCTCGGGGCGCAAATGCTCCAGGAACTGGTCCGCCGCTCCCTGGTCGATCAGGATATCGCCATCCCAGCCGAGATCGGCCAGCAGCAGGCAGGCGTCATGTTTCGCCCAATAGGCCTCGTCGTCACCGAGATAGGCCGAGAACTGCTTGCGGCCCCAGTCCGAGCGCGTCGGATTGACGATCGGCGCGAAAGCCGAAAGCGACCGGAACTTCTCCGGATTGCGAAACGCGATCGTCAGGGCGCCATGACCGCCCATCGAGTGGCCGGTGATGCCGAAGACACCGTTGAGCGGCAATTCCTTCTGCAGGAGCGCCGGCATCTCCGAGACGATGTAGTCGTACATGCGATAGTGCCGCACCCAGGGCTTCTGCGTCGCATTCAGGTAAAAACCGGCGCCCTGCCCCAGGTCATAGGCCTGATCGTCCGCGACGCCCTCGCCGCGCGGCGAGGTATCGGGAAAGACGAGCGCGAGATCGTGTTCCGCCGCGTATTTCTGCAGGCCCGCCTTGATCATGGCGTTCTCATGGGTGCAGGTCAGCCCCGAGAGATACCAGAGCAACGGCACCGGACGAGCCCGCGCCGAAGGCGGCAGGTAGACGCCGAAGGTCATCTCCACGGCGCAGGCCTCGGACCGGTGCCGATAGACCGACTGCATTCCTCCGAAGCTCTGGCTTTGCGACACGAGTTCCATCTGGCGCCTCAATAAACCACCACGCCGCGGATCGATTCGCCAGCATGCATGAGTTCGAACCCCCTGTTGATGTCGTCGAGCGGCATGGTGTGTGTGATCATCGGGTCGATCTGGATCTTGCCCTGCATGTACCAGTCGACGAT
>NZ_JBHMAA010000074.1:0-506 GCF_042429745.1 Neorhizobium puerariae
TTTTTGGTGAAAAAAGTATATATTTAGAATTAGCCATCTGGACTCAGTTTAGATGATCCCAATCTTGTTGGCAACATCTAGGGCATCATAATCAGGAGCCAAGCGAACATACGCCTTCTTCTCTCCGTCGGGCCTTATCAGGGTATTGACTTTGGCCACATCGATGTCATAGAGTTTCTTGACAGCCTGTTTGATCTGATGCTTATTGGCCTTGACATCCACAATGAACACAAGAGTGTTGTTGTCCTCTATTTTCTTCATGGCTGACTCCGTGGTCAGTGGGAATTTGATGATAGCATAGTGGTCAAGCTTGTTTCTCCTGGGCGCACTCTTCCGAGGATATTTTGGCTGCCTCCGGAGCCGCAGGGTCTTGGGCCGCCGGAAGGTGGGTGACGTTCGGATCTTCTTCTTTTTGTGGCTGTGGACGCCTTTCAGCACCGCCTTCTTAGCTTTCAAGGCCTTCGCTTTGGCTTCGGCTTTGGGAGGGGCAGGAGCTTCCTTCTTCG
>NZ_JBHMAA010000058.1:0-592 GCF_042429745.1 Neorhizobium puerariae
CAGGGTTAGTTTTTGTAGCCTCTGCTGGCCCTTCGGCCTCTGGCGCGCTCAAACTTCCGGCCCTTGGAACGGACATAGGGTTTGGTATGGCTGTGTGGGGTTCCTGGGGCCTTGCCAAAATGTCGGTACACCTCTCGGCCCTTCCGAGGACCAGACAGGAGCACAGTGCCCCGGCCCTTGGGAGACTCCAGGGCCAGCTGGTCAAAGGTGAGGATCTTACCCCCAGCCTTGAGGATGCGACTCCGGGCCCGGCTGCTCACCCGCAGTGCACACACCTTCAGCTTGGGAACTTCCAGAATCCGCACATCATCTGTGACCGTCCCCACAACCACGGCAGTCTTGTTCTCGCGGCCAGGAAGCTTCATCTTTCGGATCATGCGGGACAGGGACAGAGGTGGCCGGTTGGTTCGGCTCATGAACAACCTCTTCAGCACAACCTGATTGAAGGTGGAGTTGGTCCGTCTGGCCAGAAACCTGTACAGCTTGACAAGCAGCCGCAGGTAGATGTCCTGGCTCTTGGGCTCCTTGCGCCGAACCTTTCGGTCCTTGTTGTGGCGAATGTCAACACCCATGATGGCGCCTCCTGCTCGGC
>NZ_JBHMAA010000055.1:0-28287 GCF_042429745.1 Neorhizobium puerariae
ATCGTCGACTGGTACATGCAGGGCAAGATCCAGATCGACCCGATGATCACACACACCATGCCGCTCGACGACATCAACAGGGGGTTCGAACTCATGCATGCTGGCGAATCGATCCGCGGCGTGGTGATCTACTGAACAGGGCCGGCGATGAGCGCCCGCCCTTGACACCATCCAACTCCGATGAACGGGAGACCTCGATATGTACAAGTTTGAAATCTACAAGGACAAGGCTGGAGAATTCCGTTTCCGCTTCAAGGCGCCGAACGGCCAGACCATGTTCTCGTCCGAAGGTTACTCGGCCAAGGCCTCCGCGGTTTCGGCCATCGAATCCATTCAGAAGAACGCCGCCGGCGCAACGATCGACGACCAGACGACGGCCGTGGCCTGAGGTCTTACCCGGCGGTCACTCGGCTAAGACGATTGCCCCGGTATCCTGGATTGATGTTCCATGATCTACGTCGACGCCGATGCCTGCCCGGTAAAACCGGAAATCCTCAAGGTCGCGGAACGCCACGGCCTTGAGGTGACCTTCGTCGCCAATTCCGGCCTGCGCCCTTCCCGGGATTCGATGGTCCGCAACGTCATCGTGTCGGGCGCTTTCGACGCCGCCGACAACTGGATCGCCGAGCGGGCGGGCGTCGGCGATATCGTCGTCACCGCCGACGTGCCTCTGGCCGGCCGTTGCGTCGTCAGGGGCGCCCAGGTGACCGGGCCGACCGGCCGCATCTTCGACGAGACCAATATCGGTATGGCGACGGCGATGCGTGATCTCGGGGCGCATCTGCGCGAGACCGGCGAGAGCAAGGGTTATAACGCCGCTTTTTCCGCCCGCGACCGGTCGAAATTCCTGGAAGTGCTGGACAGGCTCTGCCGCCGCGCCAAATCCGGTACATGAGATATCGGGAGACCGTGACCATGCCCGGCTTTTGGCAAAGGTTGAAGCACCACCGGCATGGACCGTTCCTGATCGGCACCGTCGTCTCGCTCGCAAGCCTGCCCTTCCTGCTGCCCCTCGTGCCGCGGCTTGCGCCCGGCATCGCGGTCATCGTCTTCTTCCTGATTTATCTCGGCATGATGGCCGGACGCATCCCGAACCTGGATGGCCCGACGCTGCGGCGGAAAGGTCAGAATTCCGACGAGCCGGCGCCCGTCATCCTCGCCGTGACGCTGCTTGCGGCCGCGACGGCCGTGATCCTGCTCTTCCAGGCCCTGAACGGCGACAGGCCCGCGAGCCTGGCCGAGCTTTCGCTGGCCTTCGCCTCGGTCATCCTCGGATGGCTGACGATACATACGATGTTCGCCCTGCATTATGCGCACCTGTACTGGCGGCCGGATGAACAGCGGAGGGACGACGGCGCGAAGCGCGGCGGGCTAGATTTTCCGCAGACGGATGAACCCGGCGCCTATGACTTCCTTTATTTCTCCTTCGTGATCGGCATGACCGCCCAGACGTCCGACACCGCTATCACCACCACCGCCATGCGGAAGATCAACCTCCTGCATGCAGTCATATCCTTCTTCTTCAACACCGTGCTCGTCGCCGCCGCAGTCAATGCCGTGGTTTCGCTCGCCGGCTAAGCGCCTTACGGAGACCCGATATGAAAGTCCTGTCCCAGAACACCGCCTTCGGCGGAATGCAGGGCGTCTTCGCCCATGATTCCGAAGCCTGCAATTGCGAGATGACCTTCGCCGTCTTCGTGCCGCCCAGGGCCATTCACGAGCCCTGCCCCGTCCTCTGGTATCTTTCCGGCCTCACCTGCACCCATGCCAATGTCATGGAGAAGGGCGAGTACCGGCGGATGGCCGCCGAACTCGGCCTCATCGTCGTCTGCCCGGATACCAGCCCGCGCGGCAACGACGTGCCGGACGAGCTCACCAACTGGCAGATGGGCAAGGGTGCCGGCTTCTACCTTGATGCCACCGAAAAGCCGTGGTCCGAAAACTACCGGATGTACACCTACGTGACCGAAGAACTGCCCAATTTCGTGAGCCAGCATTTCCGAATGGATCTGCAGCGGCAGGGCATTTTCGGCCATTCCATGGGCGGCCATGGCGCCATGACGGTGGCCTTGAGGAATCCGGACCGCTTCAGAAGCTGCTCGGCCTTCGCGCCGATCGTCGAGCCGTCGACGGCCGACTGGTCGGCACCCGCCTTCGAAAAATATCTGGGCCCGGACCGCGCCGCATGGCGGCAATACGATGCCTGCGCGCTCGTGAAGGACGGCGCGCGCTTCCCGGAATTCCTGATCGACCAGGGCAAGGCGGACGGTTTTATCGAAAACGGCCTCAGGCCCTGGCTTTTCGAAGAGGCGGTCAAGGGAACGGGGATCGGCCTGACGCTGCGCATGCACGAGCGCTACGATCATTCCTACTACTTCATCTCGACCTTCATGGACGACCATCTCCGCTGGCATGCGGAACGGCTGGCCTGAAACCTCGGGGAAAGAAACCTCAGGGAAACAGCGCGCTTGCAACCGTCGGCCGCGGGGCTCCGTTCAGACGGAACTCCCCGGCGATCCGGTCCGCGATCTCTTCCGCAAGCTCTTTGTTCGCCTCGCCGCCGTCGAGCAGGAAGATGGACGCCTTGAACGCCCCTTCGGCAATCGGCTCGCCGCTGGCAAGAGAGATGACCTTGACCGTGACCTTGGCTCCGTGGCGGCTGCCGACGATGAGCGGCGTCTGCGAGGTCTCGTCGATCCGCACGGAAATGATCGTCCGCGGCAGCATGGTCGAGCGCACGGTGGAGCGGATCGCCTCGTCCACCAGCATGTCGGTGGCGATCACCAGACCTTGCGAAACGCTCGGCCGCGCGGTCACGAAGGCGCCGCGTACATCATAGAGAAGCTTCTCGCGCACCTCTTCTGCCGCAGGCATGCGGAATGCCATCAGCGGCAGGGTCGTGAGCACGATCAAGGCAAGGCGTGAAAGGTGGCGGACCATCGAGAAACCCGGAAGGCGGTGTATCCCGATGTTGGACCATTTACGGTTAGGGAAGCCTTAAATCGCGGGCCGCAAGGCGAGAAAAACCGCAACGGCCGCACGCATCTTGTCCAGCCGCCTGGCGCGGCGGTGCTCCGCCTCCGCATCGGTGCCCCAATGCTCGTTGGTCCAGTCCTCGTCCAGATGCGCAAGCGACCACGCCTCGTCGGCCGTGATGCGGCCTTCCGCAAAGGCAAGCGCCAGGATTGCCGAACCGGTCAGCGTCGTGACCGTATGCAGCACCGCAAGCTCGATCGGCGTGTCATATTTCCTCAGCGTCAGCCCGAAGGCGGCGATCGCCTCCTTCGGCTGCTCCTGCGGCATGATGCCTTCGATCAGGATGAAACGCGCGCCGACCTCGTTCGCCGCCCAGTCGATGATCGGGTCCCATTTCTCGTTCTGCCGCGCCACGAGGTTTTCCGGCGCATCCGCCCTGTAGCAGAGCATGTCGCTTGCGGAGAAACGCAGGATGTCCTCGAACACCGCCTGGCTCTCGGTCGCGATGCCGTCGATCGCCGTGTTGGCGAGCCTGGTGACGGGCATGGTGAGCGGATCGATGACATCCACCTGGGAGGCCCATTCGTCCCGCAGCAATTCGGCAAGCCGGGCCGTCGGCACGGCAAGCTCGTTCCTCGCGGGCGTCTTCACCGGGCGACCGTCGAGATGGATGGCATGCCCTTCTTCGCCTTCGACAACCGATACCTCGGTGTAGAAGCGCTTCGGCAGCGGTTTCTGCATCTGGATCTGCGCCCGCCGGGTCGGATCGGCATGGCTCAGGATGTCGGAAGGGTCCGGAAAGATGTCACGCATGTCTGATCCTGTGGACGATTGGATTGCGGGCTTCAGCCGATATGGGCGAGAATCTCGCGCGGATGATGGACGACGGCGTCGGCCCCGGCCCTGTGCAGTTCATCCACGGAAGCATAGCCCCAGGAAACGCCGATCGCCTTGGCGCCGGCGGCCTTCGCCATCTGCATATCGTAAACCGCGTCGCCGATGACAAGGGTATCGGCCGGTTTCATGCCTGTTTCGTCGCAGCATTCCGTCACCATGGCCGGGTGCGGCTTGGACGGGCAATCGTCGGCCGTGCGGCCGACGACGAAATATCGGTCGAAACCGTGCGTCTCCATGACGAGGTTCAATCCGCGCCGCGATTTTCCCGTCACCGCGCCGATCAGCAGATCTTCACGCGGGCCGATCTCTTCGATCAGGGCGCGGATGCCGGGAAACAGCGGCTCCCTGAAATCGAGGTCCTGCCGGACGATGGAAAACAGCGACTTGTAATAGGCCATCATCGCGACGGCCTCTTCATCCGCATGCTCCTTGCCCTGCATCCGGGCAATCGCGATGTCGAGCGTCAGGCCGATGATCGCCTTGGTGTCGGCCACGTCCGGCTCCGGCTTGCTAAACTGGACAAAGGTGCGACGCATGGTTTCGTGGATGAGGCCGGCGCTGTCGACCAGCGTGCCGTCGCAATCGAATAGGACAAGCTTCATCAATTGTCTTCTTCCTTTTCGCCATCGGCTTCACTGAAGCCGAGAAGGTTCCAGCTCTGGACCATATGCGGCGGCAGAGGGGCCGTGACCTTCAGCCGTCCGCCGGAAGGATGCGGAATGTCGATATGGCGGGCGTGCAGGTGCAGCCGCTTCTGGACGCCGCCGGGGAAATCCCAGTTCGGATCGTCGATGAAATATTTCGGGTCGCCGATGATCGGATGGCCGATGTGAAGCGCATGGACGCGAAGCTGGTGGGTGCGGCCCGTATAGGGCTCCATTTCCAGCCAGGCGAGCCGCTGGGCGGCCGTGTCGATCACCCGGTAATAGGACACCGCATGGTCGGCCCCATCCTCGCCATGCTTGGCGATCCGCATCCGGTCGCCATCCGGCGTCTGCTCCTTCACGAGCCAGGTGGAGATCTTGTCCTCGTGCTTGCGCGGAACGCCTTTGACGAGCGACCAGTAGGTCTTCTTGGTGTCGCGCTCGCGGAAAGCCGCCGTCAACTTCTGCGCTGCGCCGCGGGTGCGCGCGATGACCAGGACGCCGGACGTGTCGCGATCGAGCCGATGCACGAGCCGCGGCTTCTCGCCCTTGGCGTTCACCCAGGCGTCCAGCATCTTGTCGATATGGCGGGAAACGCCCGAACCGCCCTGCACGGCCAGTCCCGCCGGTTTGTTCAGCACGAAAACCTTGTCGTCCTCGTGGAGAAGCATGCGCGCCAGAAGCTCCGCATCGCCGGAATGCTTGAGTTCCTTGGACGCGATCGGCCCGGTCTTCCTGACATCCACCTCGATCGGCGGAATCCGCACCATCTGGCCGGGCTGCACGCGCGTGTCGGACTTCACGCGGCCACCGTCGACGCGCACCTGTCCGGAGCGGAGAAGTTTCTGGAGGGCGCCGAAGCCGAGACCCGGGAAATGGACCTTGAACCAGCGGTCGAGGCGCATGCCCGCCTCGTCCGCCTCGACGCGGATATGCTCGATGCCTGCCATCAAAGCTCTTTCTGATCGGATATTTTCGCTCTGCCTTTAGAGCATTGCCCGCCCGAGCGCCAGCCCGGCGAAAACGGCCCCGAGCGAGATCGCCACGCTTGCGACCACATAAGTCGCTCCCGGCACCGTCGCTCCGCGCTCGAACAACGAAACGATATCCAGCGAAAAGGCGGAGAACGTGGTGTAGCCGCCGAGGATGCCGGTGATCATGAACAGCCGCATTTCCGGCGAGGCATCGAACCGCCGCACGATGAGTTCCGCCAGGAAACCGATCGCGAACGATCCCGTCACGTTGACGATCAGCGTTCCCCAGGGAAAGGCGGAGCCGAAGTGGCGCAACGCCCATACCCCGACGAGATAACGGCAGACGGAGCCGGTGGCCCCGCCGATGGCGACGAGAAGCATGTTGTTCATGAGAAGTCCTGTAGCCCGGAACGAAAAAACGTCAAATCGATAAAATACCGGCATTTTGCTTAAACGGGACCAAATCGGGCTCGCCTTACTTCGTAATGATGAGAAGAAAAAGTGACAGGCGACATGACGTTATTGGTTAGCATATCGGCGAACACCGCTGCCATAGCCATCGAGGCCCTGAAGCCCGGACGGCGCATATCACCCAAGGATCAGGCGGCCGACATCAAGGCCGATGCCGAACGCAATGCCCAGCGCGCCCAGAACGCCGGCGACCCTGGCGACGTAGAGGCCATGATCCCCGCAACGACCGTGTCGCTGGACTTCTTGGACGCGGGCCAGCAGCCGCGCCAGCAGATGACGATCAATCAGGTTCAGTCGGCCTATCGCGATCTGGAAGATTAAGGCGTCCTCATCGTCAGGCCGCGACCACCCGGACATTTCCCCACCCGCTCCCGGCGCGGGTTTTTGCGTTTTGATAATAGCGGATGAACTCCCCGGCCGGCAGCGGCTTCGAGAATAGCCAGCCCTGGCCGAAATGCACGTCGCGCTCCCGCAGATATTCGGCCTGCTCCTCCGTCTCCACGCCTTCTGCGACGATCCTGAGATCGAGCGTCTTGGCCATCTCGATGATGTGCGGCGTCACCGAACTGGTCGCGCTGTCGCGGCCGATCGTATCGATGAAGGATTTGTCGATCTTCAGGGCGTCCATCGGCAGGCCTTCCAGATATTGCAGGCTGGAATAGCCGGTGCCGAAATCGTCGATCACCACCATATGTCCCCGCTCCCGGGCCTGGATCAAGGTCGCACGCGCCGCATCGATATCGATGAAGCCCCGTTCCGTCGCCTCCAGCCAGATCTGCGCGGCTTCGATCCGCGCGCCGGAAAGCCTGTCCTGGAGAACGTCGAGGATACGCCCGGATGTCACGTCGCCCGCGCAAAGGTTGATGGCGATGTGCAGGTTGCGATCCATCCTGAGCAGCGCGGCGAGATCGGCGATGATCGCCTCGATCACCTGATCGGTAATCGGCATGATGAGCCCGCTCTCCTCCGCGAGCGGAATGAAGAGGTCGGGCCTGACCAGCGATCCATCCGGCCGCCGCCAGCGCACCAGCGCCTCCGCCCCGACGCAGGCGCCGCTCGCCAGCTCGACGATCGGCTGATAATGCACGATGAACTCCCGATTGCGCACAGCGATCGCAAGTTCTCCGAGCGGTGACAGCCGTTTCCTCGACAGCCAGACCACGATGCCGATGATGAAGGCCGCCATGAATGCGCCGATGGGCAGAAGCAGGATCTGTTCCTGCCGCAGCTTGGCGGCAAGGCTGGAACGCGGCGTCGTCGCGATCGCGATCAGCCCCTTGCTGCGCGCGACGGCATAACGCGACGCGGAGGTGATGCCTTTCTGAGGCTCGCCTGCCAGCGACCGCACGAGGTCCGGATCGGGGGCGTTGACCTCGTTGATCAGCGCGCCCTGCTGATTGGCGAGAGCGAGCGAAATGTTCTCGTCCAGCATGATATCGACGAAACGGGCCGGATTGATGAGAACGCCATAGGCGCCATAGTGGAGCGCCATGACGGGATTTCCCGTGCTCACCGACGGCTGCACGCGCATGCTCACCTCCAGCCCGTCGGAGGTGACGTAATCGGCCGGCAGCCTTCGCACATATCCGGCCTCGCTGCCCCAGGACGTGCATTTCAGGAGGCCGTTCTCGAAATAACCCACCTCGCCGATGGACTCGGTATTGAAGGTGACCACCCGCATGCGGGCGATATGCTGCGGCGAACAGGGTGGCAGGCGCGGATAGGCGAGCGAATCGAGGGCGATCCTGGCATCATCGAACGTCTTGCTGGCCCGCCTGATCGCAAGGTTGGCCACCCGTTCGAGATCGTTCTGCTGCCTGCCGACGGCGACCGCCCAGGAGATATAGGCCATGGCCGCGATCGGCATGATCGCCCCGAGCAGGCCGAGGACAATGGCCGCAGCAATCACGCGGGAACGTCGCAATTCCATTGCCGAAACCTTTGGCAGGAGGTCCTGGGCCGTGGTGGTGATGATTTGCCCGAGGGCGCGGCGCAAGTGAAATCGCCACCACCGCCCGAACCCCTTATCTCCGACTTCCGTTAAGATTTGTTGCCGCAACTCGATCAGGTTGTATCGAAGTTGTTTCTAAAACCGGACTGGGTTCCCGGCCGGAACCGGCTTGGCGAACTTCAGGCGCGCCTGCCGGCGAAACCCAATGGAAACCCGGCGAATGGCTTGATCTCCTTGAGCACGAACGTGGTCTGCATTTCCTTGATGCGCGGCAACCGCCTCAAGGTCGACATGGCGAAATCCGCATAGGCGTCGAGATCGGCGGAAACTACCTGCAGCAGGAAGTCCGCGTCGCCCGCGATGCTATAGCACCCCACGACCTCCTCAAGCCGCGACACCTCGCTGGCGAAAGCCTCCGCCTCCGCCGCGCTGTGGCTGTCGATCTTCACGCGGATGAAGGCGAGCACGCCGAGACCGATCGCCCGCCGGTCGAGCACCGCCTTGTAACCCCGGATGACACCCGTTTCCTCCAGCTGCCGGACACGCCGCCAGCTCGGCGACGTGGAAAGCCCGACCTTGTCGGCGAGCGCCTGGTTGGTCAGCCTCCCGTCCTCCTGCAGAGCCTCCAGGATTCGCACATCTGCCGGTTCGATCGGGTTTCCCATAAGAACATACCTGTTATCGGCACAATCGCGGTAGTTTCTACCTAATCGCTCCCAGATCGGCAGGCAATAGGCAGGATTACCCCGCCGAACCGGGATAATGTGTCGCCATCCCCTCTCCGGAGAATGCTCCCGACATCATGACCGAAGACATCCGCATCGCCATCATCGTCAATCCCGCCCTTCCCTTGGGCCTGATCGCCAATACCGTCGGCGCCATCTCGATCGGCCTTGGCGCCCGGCTGCCCTCGCTCGGCGCGAGGCAACTGACCGACAGCAATTCCCGCACCGTCGATATCAGTTCCAACCGCCCGGTGCCGATCCTGCAGGCGGAGCCGGAAGCGATCCGCGCCCTGCTGCTGCGCGCGCTTGCCCCGGCGGAGGAGCGGGTCGTCGTGCCCTTCCCGGCTTTCGCGCGGTCGCTGCATGACTACAGGGATTACGAAGCCGCCTTCCCGGATCGCGACCTCGCGCAGGAGACGATCGACGGCATGGGCCTCGCCGGTCCGTCGAAATGGGTGAAATCGCTCACCGGCAGCCTGAAACTGCTGCGGTAGAAAGAGCTGCGGTAGAAAGAAATGAGGCCGCTCATGCGAGCGGCCTCTTTTTCATCCCCGTCTCGGGTTCGGCTTCTATATCTCAGTTCTGCTTCTGGCCGCCTGGGCCTGCCGCTTCGACCTCCAGCGTCAGATCCACCTTGCCGGCCTTCTCGAAATTGAGCGTTACCGGCACCTTGCCGCCCTCCTTGAAGGGCTCCGCCACCTTCATGAACATCATGTGCAGGCCGCCGGGCTTCAATTCCACGCTCTTGCCTGCCGGGATCGCGATGCCGGTTTCGAGCTTGCGCATCTTCATGACCTCGCCCTGCATGGCCATCTCATGCAGTTCCACCGCGCCGGCGATCGGCGAGGCGGCCGAGACGAGCATATCGTCCTTCTGGCCGTTGTTCTTGATGATGAAATAGCCGCCGCCGACCGGCTGGCCCGGCAGCATGGCCTTGGTGAAGGCGCCGGTGATTTCCAGTTCGCCGATCTTCACCACGGCGTCATGAGCCGCCGAAGCGCCTCCCATGGCCATGCCGGCATGGTCGCCATGACCGCCGCCGCTCTTCGCCGCCACCGTCAGCGTCGGCGCTGGGCTTTTCAACGAATGCGGGTCGGTGCCTTCCTCGGCAACCTGGTCCCAGGCGACCTTGCCCTCGGTCCCGCAAAGCTGCGTCGCCGGGAAGGCGAGCGCCTTGCCGGCGGCCACACCCGAAACCTTGCCCTGGATAACGAAGGTATCATAATACGCGTCCGGCAGATCGCCGTTCTTCCAGCGGATTTCCACCGGTCCGGATGTCACGGGCTTGCCGTGGTTGTCATAGGTTTTCGCGTAGTCGCCCTGGATCACCTCCAGATCCCAGCCCGGCTTCGGCTGCGGCTTGGCAAACACGAACCCTTCCGGCAGCTTGATCTGGACTTCGGTGGTTGCCTTGCCGTCGCAGCCGTGCGGAACCTGCAGCGCGATCACGGACGTGGTTTCTTCCGGCACCGTTGGGTTGGCGAATGTCGCATGTGCATGCGCCTGCACCATTCCGGCGGCGACGAAGATGCCCGAGAGGGCGAATTTGGTGACGTTTTTCATGATTGTCCCCTTCCGGTGACAGCGTTCCTCGCTGCTCGACCGGGAAATACGATTGATCTGTGGAATGAACGAAGGATCAGATCGGGAGCGGAGGGGCGCGGGATTTCGGCCGGGCGACCGCCGTGGTGCCGAGCAGCCGGAAGAACGGACGCAGCGGGTTGAGAAGCGATGCGCTTTCGCCGGCGAGCCACGCCCCGTCGTCCGGCGGCGGTAGGATGACCGAGCCGGCCAGCAGGCAGACCTCGCAGAGCGGCCTCGCCGCCGGCTGCTCGTGCTCATGGTCGCCTTCGGTGCAGATATCCGCGAACGAGCCGTCTGGAAGCCGGTAGGCCTCGCTGTAGGAATCGGGCGGCGCGACCGCCTGCGCCGGCTGATGGGCAAAGCCGAGCGATAGCAGCACGGTTGCGCAGAAAATGCGCATCAATCCCGCCGCTGTCGAAAACCTTGACGTCATCTTTTCGCCTGTCCGAATGGCATCCGCATACCCCAAATCACGGGGAAGAGCAAAAACACTTTGCGCTGAGATATACAGCGGGCATCCGCCCCGTCTTTGCATTAGGTCAAACAACGTTTGCTGCGTTGCGACAAAAATAGTGCCGACCGCGACACGGGGGCTTGCCAAACGACGGGTGAGGTCGATAATGACGGCCAGACTCGCTGGGAGAAGCCGCTTCGATGCGGTGCCGAAGGAGCAACCGCCCCGGAAACTCTCAGGCAAAAGGACCAGCGGGTAACCTGCAGGACTCTGGAGAGAAGTCTTTCGCAAGAAGGACTCGCCGAAGGGATAACAATCTCAGGCGACAAGGACAGAGGGGGCTCATGAACCGGCGCGGCAACGCGCCTGACACTGAGCCGGCGCATGCCAAGCGCCAGACCTGGAGGCGTCCTTGGACGATCAGACCCTTCTCAAGAAAACCCCGCTTCACGCCCTTCATCTGTCGCTCGGCGCCAGGATGGTGCCTTTCGCCGGCTACGACATGCCGGTGCAATATCCCGCCGGCGTCCTGAAGGAGCATCTGCAGACCCGCGCCGCGGCCGGCCTCTTCGACGTCTCCCATATGGGCCAGGTGATCGTGAAGGCGAAGTCCGGTTCCTGTGCCGATGCTGCGCTGGCGCTCGAAAAGCTGGTTCCGGTCGATATCCTCGGCCTGAAGCCCGGCCGCCAGCGCTACGGCTTCTTCACCGACGATAACGGCGGCATCCTCGACGACCTGATGATCGCCAGCCGCGGCGACCACCTGTTCGTCGTCGTCAATGCGGCCTGCAGGGATGCCGATGTTGCGCACATGAAGGCGCATCTCGCCGGCTGCGACGTGACGCTTCTCGAAGACCGCGCCCTTCTCGCCCTGCAGGGGCCGCGTGCCGAAGCCGTGCTTGCCGAGCTCTGGCCGGACGTCGTCGACATGAAGTTCATGGATGTGCGGGACGCCCTGCTCCGCGACGTGCCCTGCATCGTTTCACGCTCGGGTTATTCCGGCGAGGACGGGTTCGAGATTTCGATCCCCGCAGCGCAGGCCGAACAGATCGCCAGGGCTCTGCTCGAAGACCCTCACTGTATGCCGATCGGGCTTGGCGCCCGCGATTCGCTTCGCCTCGAAGCCGGCCTTTGCCTCTATGGCAACGATATCGACACGACCACGTCGCCTATCGAGGCTTCGCTCGAATGGGCGATCCAGAAGGCCCGCCGTGCGGGCGGCGAGCGCGCCGGCGGCTTCCCCGGCGCGGCCCGCATCCTCGACGAGCTGACCAACGGCACGTCCCGCCGCCGCGTCGGCCTGAAGCCCGAAGGCAAGGCGCCGGTCAGGGCACATGCGAAACTCTTTGCCGACGCGGAAGGCAGGGCTGAGCTTGGCGAAGTCACCTCCGGCACCTTCGGCCCGACCGTCGAAGGCCCGGTCGCCATGGGCTACGTCCCCACCCCATACGCCGCCCCCGGCACGCAGGTTTTCGCGGAAGTGCGCGGCAAATTCCTGCCGGTCACGGTCTCCGCCCTGCCCTTCATCACCCCTACCTATAAGCGGTGACGCCATAATGGTCGCGCCAGCCGCCGCCGCCCTCTGGCCTGCCGGCCATCCCCCACAAGGGGGGAGATCGGTAGCCGGCAGGCCAGAGGGGGCCACACGCGCCTTCCGAACGAACTCAAATATCATTTCTCCAGAGAGGACCTCCCCATGCTGAAATTCACCGCCGAACACGAATGGCTGAAACTCGAGGGCGATGTCGCGACCGTCGGCATCACCGCCCATGCCGCCGAACAGCTCGGCGACCTCGTCTTCGTCGAACTGCCGGAGGTCGGCGCCGAGCTTGCCAAGGAAGCGGGCGTCGCGACCGTCGAGAGCGTCAAGGCCGCATCCGACGTCTATTGTCCGCTCGACGGGGAAGTCACGGAGATCAACCAGGCGATCGTCGACGACCCGTCGCTCGTCAATTCCGATCCGCAAGGGGCCGGCTGGTTCTTCAAGCTGAAGCTCAAGAACCCGGCAGACGCCGATGCGCTGCTGGACGAAGCGGCCTACAAGGAGCTCATCGCATGAGCGATCAGTCTGATTTCCATTTCACCGATTACCAACCCTACGACTTCGCCAACCGTCGCCATGTCGGCCCCTCGCCGTCCGAAATGGCGGAGATGCTGAAGGTCGTCGGCTACCCGACGCTCGACAAGCTGATCGATGCGACGGTCCCCGCGTCCATCCGGCAGGCAATCCCGCTCGCCTGGGGTCCGGCGCTCACCGAACGCGAGGCGCTCGACAAGCTGCGCGACACGGCGAACAAGAACAAGGCGCTCGTCTCGCTGATTGGCCAGGGCTATTACGGCACGATCACGCCGCCGGTCATCCAGCGCAATATCCTCGAAAACCCCGCCTGGTACACCGCCTACACGCCCTACCAGCCGGAGATTTCGCAAGGCCGCCTCGAAGCGCTCCTCAATTTCCAGACGATGATCTGCGACCTCACCGGCCTCGACGTCGCCAACGCCTCGCTGCTTGACGAAGCGACCGCCGCCGCCGAAGCCATGGCGCTCTGCCAGCGCCAGGCGAAGTCGAAGGCGACCGCCTTCTTCGTCGACAGCGCCTGCCACCCGCAGACGATCGCGCTGATCGAAACCCGCGCCGCCCCGCTCGGCTGGACCGTCGTCGTCGGCGATCCCTTCACCGATCTCGACCCGGTCGACGTCTTCGGCGCGATCTTCCAGTATCCCGGCACGCACGGCCATGTGCGCGATTTCTCAGGCCTGATCGCACGCCTGCACCAGACCGGCGCGGTCGCGGCGATAGCCGCCGACCTGCTCGCCCTGACGCTTCTGAAATCCCCAGGAGAGATGGGCGCCGACATCGCCATCGGCTCCTCGCAGCGCTTCGGCGTGCCGGTCGGTTACGGCGGCCCGCATGCGGCCTTCATGGCCGTCAAGGATGCCCACAAGCGCGCCATGCCCGGCCGCCTCGTCGGCGTCTCGATCGACAGCCGCGGCAACCGCGCCTACCGCCTGTCGCTCCAGACCCGCGAGCAGCATATCCGCCGCGAGAAGGCGACGTCGAACATCTGCACCGCCCAGGTCCTGCTCGCCGTCATGGCTTCCATGTACGGTGTCTTCCATGGTCCGGACGGGCTCAAAGCCATCGCCCAGCAGGTCCACAAGAAGGCCGTGCTGATGGCGAAGGGCCTCGAAAAGCTCGGCTACGGGATCGAGCCCGACACCTTCTTCGACACGATCACCGTCGAGGTCGGCCACATGCAGGGCCTCGTGCTGCGCGCCGCCGTGGCGGAAGGTGTCAACCTGCGCAAGGTCGGCGAGACGAAGATCGGCATGTCGCTCGACGAGCGCACCCGGCCCGCGACGCTCGAAGCCGTCTGGCGCGCTTTCGGCGGCAATTTCAAGGTCTCCGATTTCGAGCCCGAATACCGCCTGCCGAACGCGCTTCTGCGCAAATCCGCCTACATGACGCATCCGATCTTCCACATGAACCGTGCGGAAAGCGAGATGACCCGCTATATCCGCCGGCTCTCGGACCGCGATCTGGCGCTCGACCGGGCGATGATCCCGCTCGGCTCCTGCACCATGAAGCTTAATGCGACGGCGGAAATGCTGCCGATCACCTGGCCGGAATTTGCCGATATCCACCCCTTCGCCCCTGTTGACCAGGCGCTGGGCTACCGGGAGATGATCGACGATCTGTCGGCAAAGCTCTGCCAGATCACCGGCTACGACGCATTCTCCATGCAGCCGAATTCCGGCGCGCAGGGGGAATATGCGGGCCTGCTCACCATCCGCAACTACCATATCGCCAACGGCGACACGCATCGCGACGTCTGCCTCATCCCCACCTCCGCGCATGGCACCAACCCGGCCTCCGCGCAGATGGCCGGCATGAAGGTCGTGCCGGTCAAGGCCAAGGACAACGGCGACGTCGATCTTGACGATTTCCGCTTGAAGGCCGAGCAATATGCGGCAAATCTTTCCTGCTGCATGATCACCTATCCCTCGACGCACGGCGTCTTCGAGGAAACGGTGAGAGAGATCTGCGAGATCACCCACAGCCATGGCGGCCAGGTCTATCTCGACGGCGCCAACATGAACGCCATGGTGGGCCTTGCCCGCCCCGGCGACATCGGCTCCGACGTTTCCCACCTCAACCTGCACAAGACCTTCTGCATCCCGCATGGCGGCGGCGGCCCCGGCATGGGTCCGATCGGTGTCAGGGCGCATCTTGCCCCGCATCTTCCCGGCCATCCGGAAAGCGACGGTCGTGAAGGCGCGGTCTCGGCCGCTCCGTTCGGTTCGCCGTCCATCCTGCCGATCTCCTGGTCCTACTGCCTGATGATGGGCGGCGAAGGCCTGACCCAGGCGACCAGGGTGGCGATCCTCAACGCCAACTATATCGCTGCGCGGCTGAAGGGCGCATACGACGTACTCTACAAGTCGGAAGCCGGCCGCGTCGCGCATGAATGCATCATCGACACGCGCCCGCTCAATGT
Organism: Neorhizobium puerariae; assembly: GCF_042429745.1. NCBI lineage: Bacteria > Pseudomonadati > Pseudomonadota > Alphaproteobacteria > Hyphomicrobiales > Rhizobiaceae > Neorhizobium > Neorhizobium puerariae. The sequence continues at coordinate 15,176 of NZ_JBHMAA010000055.1, forward strand.
CTCCGCCGGCGTCACCGTCGACGACATCGCCAAGCGGCTGGTCGATTGTGGTTTCCACGCGCCGACCATGAGCTGGCCGGTTGCCGGCACGCTGATGATCGAGCCGACCGAGAGCGAAACCAAGGCCGAGATCGACCGTTTCTGCGATGCCATGCTGGCGATCCGCGAGGAGGCCCGCGCCATCGAGGAAGGCCGCATGGACAAGGTGAACAACCCGCTGAAGAACGCCCCGCACACGGTCGAGGACCTGGTCGGCGAATGGGACCGCCCCTACAGCCGCGAACAGGCCTGCTTCCCGCCCGGCGCCTTCCGCATCGATAAATACTGGTCGCCGGTCAACCGCATCGACAACGTCTATGGCGACCGCAACCTCGTCTGCACCTGCCCGCCGATGGAGACGTATCAGGAGGCGGCGGAATAGCCGAGCGGGCTCATATCCCGTCGGAACCCGGTTTTCCGGGCGAGACATGCGCTCGTCCCGGATTTTCGGCAGCCCTCTCCTCAAGGGCGGCGGCGCGAGCGGCGACATGCCGCCCGCCGGGGGCGATTGACATCGTTGGCCATTGCTTTATCGGCAAATGCGAAACCGTCTGAAAAGAAGGATGAGCACGATGGAAAATCACGCCAACGGCAATTCGCTCTGGAACAAGGTCTTCGACACGGACTCGATGACCGGCACGGGCCGCTTCGTCGGCCTCATCCTGGTTTTCATCGTCATCGGCGGCGGGCTTTCCTGGCTCATCGGCTGAGAAACGGCCGACCGCCCTCGCCGACATGTCACCGATTTAACGGAAATTTCACGGTCTGCCGCACGCTGCGCAAACGCGGCGGTGGCACGCTTCTCCCGTAGCAAACCCTCACTCTGTGATTTGCCGGGAGACATGCCATGTCGGATACCCTGACCGCGACACGCAATGGCCGCCTGACGCGCGGGCCTGTGGAATTCCTGGGCCGCGCCGCGTGCTTCTGGTTCGGGGAGACCCGTGCTCGCGCAGGACGGGCACGAACCATGAAGATCCTGCACGATCTCAGCGACGAGCAACTCAGGGACATCGGCCTCGACCGGTCTCTGGTTCACGCCGGCCCGGAAATGCGGGTGGATGCGCGGCTCATGACCACGCTGCTCTCCCTCCGGTGACAGATATCTCCGGGGAAGGCGGCCGGAAGATATCGGAGCGTGAAGCCGTTTCGGCATGCAGGCCGCGATCCTCTTCGGATGGATCGAATCCGGGGTTTCAGCACCCTTCGGCGCCGGAAACGGGCGTGGTTCGACGCGAAATGGACATCGCTTCGATTTTATTTTCCCATTCTTCATCCCCGCCCCCACACGCATGCCTACAATCTGTCCGTCCCGCTCTCGGATACACCAGGAGGCGTTCTGGCGAGGCGGGGCCGGCGCGGGGTGTGAGGGGAAGACGCAGAACCTCATCCTCCGGGTCCGCGGAAAATGGTCTCCCTCCGGCGACGTGGGGGCGGGTGAGACGCTGTCGGACCGGTGTCTCGTTTCGCTTCCTTGCATTGTGCGCCGGGCGTGCCTGTGAGGCATTGGAGGGTGACGGGACAGCGCCATGCGGCGTCCGGGGGTTTTTCCTGAAAGCCCGGCGAAAGCCCGGCCGCGCGGCGCAGGTGGAAGACGGTGCGCCCGAGCGATCGGGACCGGTGGTCATGGCCGCGGCACCGTAAGTCTGAGGGCGTGCATGCCACCCTCCGGTCAGGAGGGACACGCCACCGTTCCCACAAACCCCGTCATCGCAGAGGGACCGCAGTCGCGGGCACAAACCGCCGAACGGGGCGCTGGGAGGTGTCACCCAAACTAATACTTACGAGGCAGCTTTCAGCACCCCGTCCGAAACAAAAATATCGGGATCGCCAAGGGGCGAGTGTGTCCGGCAGAGGGTACTGTGAGGAGGGCCACGCGGCCTACCCCGCCAGTTTCTTCGCGCCGCCATCGATATCCACGGCGGCGAAGGCAGCCTCGATCACCTCGATCCCCGCCCCCGGCCTCGTGGCTTCGGTCGACAGGATCTGGCGGAAGCGACGCGCGCCGGCAAATCCCTGGAAGAGCCCGACCATGTGGCGGGTGACGTGATGCAGCCTGCCGCCGGAGGCGATCACCTGCTCAGCATAGGAGATCATCGTATCGCGCAGCGCCGGCCAGTCGACATCGGGGATGGCGCCCCCCGCAGGACCCGCCCCCGCGATCAGATCATCCACCCCGGCCAGCAACCCGGCATTCTGGTAGGCGGCGCGGCCGAGCATGACCCCGTCCATCACCTGAAGGTGACCTGCCGCATGGTCCAGATCGGCGATGCCGCCGTTGATGCCAAGGAAAACGCCCGGGTTCTCCCGCTTCATACGGTAAACGAGATCGTAGTCGAGCGGCGGGATCTCGCGGTTTTCCTTCGGCGAAAGCCCCTGCAGCCAAGCCTTGCGCGCATGCACCCAGATCGCGTCGGCGCCGGCCCCGACCATCCGGGCCAAGAAATCCGGCAGCACGTCCGCCGGCTCCTGGTCGTCGACGCCGATGCGGCACTTCACCGTCACCGGCACGGGCGAGACCCGCTTCATCGCCGAGACCAGATCGGCCACATGCGCCGCATCGCGCATCAGGCAGGCGCCGAACGTGCCGGACTGCACCCGGTCGGACGGGCAGCCGACATTGAGGTTGATTTCGTCGTAGCCGTAATCGGCGGCGATCCGGATCGCCTCGGCAAGCTTGCCCGCATCCGAGCCGCCGAGCTGCAGCGCTACCGGATGCTCGGCGGGCGAATAGGAAAGCAACCGCTCCCGCGGCCCGTGGATGATCGCATCCGCCACCACCATCTCGGTATAAAGCAACGCACGTTTCGACAACTGCCGGTGCAGGAACCTGCAATGACGGTCCGTCCAGTCGATCATCGGCGCGACGGCAAAGACAGGAGCCCTGAAATATCTTTTTTCTTCTTTCCGGTCAGCCCCTTTCAGCACTTTCTTCTCCGTCTGGTTTGCGCCCGTTCCGGACCAAATCCGGCGATTTTACCATTCCATCTGATCCCACAGGCCAAATATAATGCCCCCGGTCCAAATCAGGAAGCCGTCACGGACACTCTCATCGCCGCACAAGCGCAAGGACGGCGGCGTCGGTGACAGGCGCGGGTGCTGGTCGTGCAGGATAGTAGCGTCACTTATCACGACACGGAGACTTTTGCCAAACGACCACCGGCCGTGGCCTGAGAGCGGCCTCCAACTGGCCATTGCGAACAGCCACAGAGACGAAGGACCGATTAAGAGCTGTCCAACGGCGCCCCACTCAGGCCGCCCTGTCGGTGGGATGAAGGGGCGGGTCTGACGGTCCGGCGTCTTGCGGAAAATACCGCGCTTGCGGCGAGTTGCCCCGAACGTCACGCCGCGCATTTGCACAAGCCATCAGATCGCTTCTCTCCTCTTTGGAGGTATCAGCTTTTCTGCGCACCTACATTGATCGATTTCGATCATAAAGACGATATATATTCGGAAAAATCCTGACCTATCAGTGATTTCGCGGCGGCGCGTATCGCACTCTAAATCGTTACAACAGCGCAATAAATATGTCATGAATCCTTCATTTGACAAAGATCTATATCGATCAGATATATGATCGATATAGATCAAATTCGATAAAACGGGAGAGGCCCGGTGCTCAGTACGGCCCAGGATCGCCAGGCGAAAATCGTCGAACTGCTGCGCGAGGAACAGTTCCTCGACATCAATACGCTGACCGGCCTCCTCCATATCTCGGTGGCAACTGCGCGGCGGGACCTGGGAGAACTCGAAGCCGCGGGATTGCTTCGCAGGACGCATGGCGGGGCCGTCAGCATCAATCAGGTCGCGCAGGACAGCACGCATGCGGTGCGCGCCGTCTCCCGGCAGGCTGAGAAAGCGGCGATAGCGACGGTGGCGGCCGGGATGATCGTCGACGGAGACGCCGTCATCCTGGACGCCGGCACGACCGCCCTCGAGGTCGCCAGGCTGCTCGCGGGACGCTCCGGCCTCACGCTCATATCGAATGGCGTCGACATCATCGCCGAACTCATCCGCGGTAACACGCAGAACGTCTACTCGGTCGGCGGGGAATATGCCGATTCCAACCGATCATTCCGCGGCCCCCTGGCGGAGCAGTTCATCCGCCAGTTCACCGTGGACAAGCTTATCCTGAACGCCACGTCGATCGATCTGGATCGCGGGTTGATCTGCACGGCATCCCCGCTGAACGCGAGCGTTCAGCGGGCCATGATCGCAGTCGCGAACCGTGTGATCGTGGTGGCTGACTCATCCAAGTTCAAGAAGTCCAGCCTGTCGGTCACGACCAGGATCGAGGACGTGGGTGTCGTCGTCACCGACGTCGGCGCCCGCAGCATCCTGGATGGAGCGCCTGAAAAGCTGCGAAGGAAATTCGTCGTTGCGAACGAGGGTTCGATGTCCCCGCCAACCGACCAATAGAATCTCGAGAGACCAGGGAGAAAACGGATGCTCAAGACAGATCGTAGAAACTTCCTCATCGGCGCGGGCATCACCGCGCTGGCATCGACCTCAGGGGCCGGATTTGCATTCGCGCAGGCGCGCCGCGCGCTTCGTATCGGCGTCAACGGTCTTCCCCCGACGCTGGAGCCGATCAATGCGATCAGCAATACCGGTCCGCGCATCGTCCACCAGATTTTCGATACCCTGATCGCACGCGACTGGTTCCACAATGGCGCACCGGGCAACGGCATCGAACTTGTACCGGCTCTTGCGGAAAGCTGGGAGCGCGTCGATGACAAGTCGGTCCGTTTCAAGCTGCGCCAGAAGGTCCTGTTCCACAACGGCGTGGAGATGACCGCGGACGATGTCGCCTACACGTTCGCGTCGGAACGGCTGTGGGGTGACGAGGCGATCAGGACGATTCCGAACGGCCGCAACTTTTCGCCCGACTGGGACGAACCCGTCGTGGAAGATAAATACACGGTCGTTCTGCGCACCAAGACCCCGTCCTATCTGATCGAGAAATACGTGGCTTCGTGGCTGGGCCGCATCGTTCCGAAGGAATATTACAGGGGACTTGGCCCGGTCGCCTTCGGCAACAAGCCGATCGGTACGGGACCCTACAAGTTCGCGGAGTTCATCGCCAATGATCGCGTCGTTCTGGAAGCGAACGACGCTTACTGGGACAAGAAGCCGACCGCGTCGAAAATCACCTACCAGGTCGTGGCGGAACCGGCGACCCGTGTCGCGGGCCTCGTCAGCGGTGAATACGACATCATCACGACGCTGACGCCGGACGACATGGCGCTGATCGACGGTTATCCCGATCTTGAAACGCGCGGAGCGCTGATCGAGAACGTCCACATGTTCACCTTCAACATGAACCAGCCGGTTTTCAAGTCGAAGACGCTCCGGCGTGCGCTGGCGCTTGCCGTCAACCGCCCCCTCATGGTCGAGTCGCTGTGGAAGAAAAAGGCATTGATCCCGAACGGCTTCAACTTCCCGAGTTACGGCGCGAGCTACGATCCGAAACGGCGCCCCATGGAATACAACGTGGAAGAGGCCAGGCGGCTCGTGAAGGAAAGCGGCTACGACGGCACGCCGATCACCTATCACACGATGGGCAACTACTACGCCAACGCGGTGCCCGCCTTGATGATGATGACCGAGATGTGGAAGGAGATCGGCGTCAACGTGGTGCCGAAGATCTACGCTCCCGGCACGACGCCGAAGGATGCGGATATCCTGATCAGGAACTGGTCGAACGGCCAGTGGCTGACCGACGGCCTCACCACCATGGTCTCCGAGTTCGGACCGGGCCGCGGCATCCAGAAGCGCTGGGGCTGGGATGCCCCGGCCGAGTTCAACGATCTGGCCACGAAAGTCGGGCAGATGCCCGACGGTCAGGAGCGGCTGGACGCCTTCAACCGTATGCGCGACATCTTCGAGGACGAGGCGCCGGCTGTTCTTCTCTACCAGCCGTTCGATGTCTATGCCGCACGCAAGGACGTCAACTGGAAGCCGGTGAGCTTCGAGACGATGGAACTGCGCGCGAACAACCTCAGCTTCAAATAACAAAACCGGCGAACTGGCGATGCGCGGACATGCGCATCGTCTCCGGGAGGAGACAATGTCAAAACTCTTGACCGTTCGCGATCTGGTCGTCCAGGTGCCGGCGCGAGGCACCAGGATCATCGATGGCGTCAACTTCTCGCTCGACGCCGGCCAGACGCTCGGATTGGTCGGCGAATCCGGCTGCGGCAAAAGCATGACCTGCTATGCCGTCGCCCGGGCGCTGCCCCGCGGGATCGCTCAGACGGCTGGAACGATATCGCTGAAGGGAATTGCGCAGAAGAACGGCAGGGCGCAGCAACCGTCGGTCGCGATGATCTTCCAGGACCCGACGAGCAGCCTCAATCCGGTTCATACCATCGGTTATTATCTGGAAACGGCCCTCTATCGACATCAGGGTCTCAAGGGCAAGGACGCCCAGCTTGAAGCGATGCGGCTTCTCGAACGCGTGGGCATCGACCGGGCGAAAAACCGGCTGCGCGCCTACCCTCACCAATTCTCCGGCGGCATGAACCAGCGCGTGATGATCGCGCACGCCCTCGCCGCCAGGCCCAAATTGCTCATTGCCGACGAACCCACCACGGCGCTCGACGTGACGACGCAGGCCCAGATCCTTCACCTTATCGAGGAGCTGAGAGCGGAAACGGGCATGGCCTTGCTGATCGTCTCGCACGACCTCGGGGTGATCGCCAGATTGGCGGATCGCGCGGCGGTGATGTATTGCGGCAAGATCGTAGAGACGGCGCCTGTCGGCGATCTGCTGGAGCGCGCGGCGCATCCCTATGCCCGCGCATTGATCAACTGCATGCCGACCATCGATCCTGACGACCTCGAGCCGCCGATCCCGATCCCCGGAACCGTCCCTCTCCTCGATAACCTTCCCGCAGGATGCTACTACCACCCGCGCTGCTCGCGCGCGAGCGACCGCTGCACTGCCGGCTTTCCCGCTCCCGCCAATGTTGGCCCTCTTCATGAGGCCGCCTGTCACCACCCGGTGAGTGCATGAATACGCCTCTTCTTCAAACCTGCGACGTGACCAAGGCGTTCCGTTTGAAATCGGGGCTGTTCATGAAGCCGTCCGTGCATGTGGCGGCAAATTCCATCGACCTCGAACTGGCGCGGCGCGAACGGATCGGCGTGGTCGGCGAATCCGGCAGTGGAAAATCAACGCTTGGCCGGCTTCTGCTCGGGCTGACCTCTCCGACGAAGGGCGAGGTCCTGTTCGAAGGCGTAAGGCACGCGGATCGCACATCGCGGGACTGGTCGACGTTTCGCAGGCAGACGTCCCTGGTGCAGCAAAATCCCCTCTCTGCCCTGAACCCTCAGATGACGATCGGTGAGCAGGTGGCGGAGGCCGTATGGGTCCATCGCGTCGCCGACCGCGCCGGCGCCCGCGAGCGCGCAGCCGCGATGATTGAACGGGTTGGGCTTTCGAGCACGATGATGAGCCGCTATCCGCACCAGATGTCCGGGGGCCAGCGCCAGCGCGTCGTCATCGCGCGCGCACTGATCCTCGAACCAAAACTGGTCGTGTTCGATGAAGCCGTGTCCGCCCTCGACGTGTCGGTTCAGGCGCAGGTCGTTTCGATCCTGAGGTCACTCTGGCAGGAACTGGATCTTGCCTACGTCTTCATCACCCATGACTTGCGCATCGTCCGGCACCTCGTCGATCGTATCGCCGTGATGTATCTCGGCCGCGTCGTCGAGACGGGCGACATCAGGTCGGTCTACGCCTGGCCCCGACATCCTTACACCCGGGCACTCCTGGCATCCGTGCCCGCGATGGACCCGCGGGTTCGCAACGTGGAGCCGCCGATCCACGGCGAACTCGACGCCGGCAAGCTAGTGCAAGGATGCGCCTTCCGGTCGCGCTGTCCGTTCGCCATCGACAGGTGCACTTCCGAAATACCGGCGCTTCACAAGGCCGGAGACCAGCATGTGGCGTGCCATCGCGCCGAGGAACTCCCGCGCTCGATCGTTAGCCGGATGGAGATCGCATAATGGCTCGCTTCATCCTTGCACGGCTCGTTCGAGCCCTCGTGGTGCTGTTTCTCACGGTCACCTTCGTCTTCATCGTTCTTCGCCTGAGCGGGGACCCGGCGGAGCAGATGCTGGGCGACATCGCCACGCCGGAAGCGCTGGCGGCGTTCCGGGCCAATTGGGGGCTGGACAAGCCGATCCCGGTGCAGTTCCTCATCTACATAACGAACGCCATTCGGGGAGATTTCGGAACGTCGTTTGCCGATGGCCGCGAGGTATTCGTGATCATCGGCGAGCGCATCCCGAAGACGCTTCTGGTGACGGTCTCCGCCTTCTTTGTGAGCATCCTTATCGGGGTGCCGGCGGGAATTATCGCAGCGGTGCGCCGGGAAACCGCCACCGACAAGATTGTCATGACGGGAGCCGTGCTGGGCTACAGCATTCCCAATTTCCTGCTTGGCCTTGTCTTCATCTTTATCTTTGCGGTGTGGCTGCGTGTCCTGCCCAGTTCGGGAAGCGCCACGTTGCAGCATGCCGTTCTGCCCGCGGCAACCTTTGCCCTGTTCAATGCAGCCGCCGTCGCGCGTTTCGCCCGCTCGACGCTGATCGACGTCCTGGGCCAACCCTACATCGCCGCCGCCCGCGCCGACGGAGTGCCGGAATGGGAGATCATCTTCCGGCACGCGCTCCCGAATGCCGCGATTCCCATGGTGACCATGCTGGGCTTCATCGCCGGCGGTTTGCTGGGCGGTGCCGTCCTGGTCGAGCCGGTATTCGCCTGGCCGGGATTGGGTAGCGGCTTCGTCCGTGCCGCAACGACCGGCGATCTCAACGTCGTGCAAGCCATGATCATTCTCTTTACCGCGTTCATGGTCACGATCAACCTGACCGTCGACATCCTGTACGCCGTCCTCAATCCGAAAATCAGGCTGCAAAACAATGATGCCAGCTAGGGCACCCGACCTGCCGAGACGGCGATCCTGGAGCTTCGCCTCGCGGATTCCATTCAGCATCTGGCTATGCGTCGCATGGATCGCCATCATCGTGATGATTGGCGCCACCACGCAGTGGATCGCGCCTTACGACTATCTTCAGCAGTCTCCTCTTTCGCGCTTCGCCCCGCCCGGGAGACTATCGGGATATTTCCTGGGCACGGATCACCTCGGGCGAGATCTGCTCAGCAACCTGTTGGTCGCAACGCAAACGACGTTGATGATCGCGATTGTCGGCTCCCTTATCTGTGCATTCATCGGCACAAGCCTAGGCTTTCTCGCCGCGCATTTTGGCGGCTGGACCGACAATCTGATCATGGGCTTTGCCGATGCGATGTCGTCCGTACCCTTCATCATCATCGCGCTGGGCGTACTGGCTTTCTTTGGTTCGAGCCCGCTGCTTTTCGTGTTTCTCGTGGGAGTCGCCTCCTGGGAACGTTATGCCCGCCTCACCCGCGGCCTTGTCCTCGGCGCCAACCAGGAAGGATATGCCGAGGCGGCCCGCATCGTCGGCGTACCGTCCCTTCGCATCTACCTGCGGCACGTTCTTCCCAATATCGCCGGACCGCTCATTGTCCAGCTCACCGTGAACTTCCCGGAAATCATCCTGCTCGAAAGCGGGTTGAGCTTCCTGGGCCTGGGCATCCAGCCGCCGGCGACGAGCCTCGGGCTCATGGTGGCCGACGGCAGGAACTATCTGGCGATCGCCTGGTGGCTGACGGCGCTGCCGGGCCTGATCATCGTGCTCACGACCTTGTCCATCAGCCTCCTCGGCGACTATCTGCGCGACCGGTTCGACGCGCGGCTCCGCTAAATGAAAGGAAAAGAAAATGAACCCGCTTAGAACGACCCCGGAGACCATGCGTCTCGCCGGTCACCGCGGCCACAGCGCAGGCGCGCCGGAAAATACGCTCGCCTCGTTCCGGAAAGCCCGTGAATTCGCGGGGCGCGGCGTCACCTGCGAGACCGATCTGCGGATCACCAGCGATGGCGAACTCGTCCTGATCCACGACGAAACGGTGGACCGCACGACCAACGGCCGTGGCCTCATCCGCAACATGACCTATTCGGCAATCGCCGGACTTGACGCCGGCGGCTGGTTCGGCAACGAATTTGCGGGAGAGCGTGTTCCACTGCTCAAGGACGCCCTGCAGCTCGCCCGTGAACTCGGCATCGTCTATCAGCTCGAACTCAAGACCTACGACCGCGATGACGTTTTCTTCCCGAAGCTGCGGGCGGTCATCGACGAACTGGGCTGCGCCGATCTTCTGCAGTTCTCCTCGTTCGACTTCGTTCAGCTGCGCGCGATCAAGAAAGCGATACCGGAAGTGCCGACGGTCGGCCTGTCTCATTCGCGGCTGATCGATCCGGCGGCAATCGCACGCGAGGCGAACCTGGATGCCGTCAATCTGGAAATCTACCACTTCCCGAGCGGCGAAGCCCGCCAGCTTCACGATGGTGGCATCGCGGCCTTCCTGCATGTGCCGCGCCCGGAACGGCTCAGGAATCTGAAAGAGTACGGCGTTGATGTCGAGGCCGACGTCGTTCGATGGATTCGGAAAGGCCAGCTGGATCAGCTGATCAGCGACGATGTCGCCCAGGTCGCACGCCTCCGGGACGCTGCCCATGGATGATTGCTGTAGTGGCTCGAACCCGTCCGGGCGCACGGTCGAGGCGGTCGTCGAAGAGATCGCGCGTAAGGCCGGCGAGCTCGCCCTCGTCCATTTCCGATCCCTCTCAAGTCTTCCGGTCGAGAAGAAGGGACACCTCGATCTCGTGACCAAGGCCGACAAGGATGTCGAGGAATTCCTGATCGCCCGTTTGCGGCAGGCGTTCCCGACCGACGGGATTTTCGGCGAGGAAGGCGGCGAGATCATGGGCACCTCCGGTCGGACCTGGGTCATCGATCCGATCGACGGCACGTTCAACTTCGTCCGCGGCGGCCCGAACTGGGCAGTTTCCATCGGCCTCTACGAGAACCGCCGGCCGGTATTCGGCGTGATCCATGCGCCTGTGCGCGATCTGACGCTCACCGGCGGGACGTCCGTCGAGACACGCCTGGACGGCAAGCCCATGCGGGCTCTTCCCGCCCTCGACCTCTCGCAGGCTTCCATCGGCATCGGTCTGCACCCGTCGGTCGCCACCGACGATCGCCTGGAGCTCATGCGGTTCATTTCCGACGAACTGCGGATCAGCTTCAGATGCTGCGGCTCCGCGACCCTCTCGCTCATCGAGGTGGCCATGGGCGAGACCGACGGTTACGTTTCGCTGGGGGACTCGACCTGGGACGTGATGGCAGCGCTGCCCATACTCGCCAATCTCGGTGTCTCCCATACGATCGATTGGGACCGGATCGACCTGCGGGCCAAGCTTCGCTTCGCCTGCGGAAGCGATGTCTTCCTGAAAAAGGTCAGACCTCTTCTGGAGAAAGTGGCGGTGGCGGCATAGTGCCGAGCGGCACGTCCCGAAAACGGCCCACGCTGGAAACCCGAGCGCAGCAAACGAAAATTCCTCGCCGGTTCCCCGTCAGCTCGAAAGGGGCTAGGATTGTCGCGCGAATTGTAAGACAAGGATGATCCCGTCTCCTTTGTCTCCCAGGATGTCTTCCATGCGCGCCACAGTGATCCCCGCTCCCCAGCCCGTGCTTCTCGACGTGGAGGGCGTCGCGGAACAGTTCCCGGTACGCCGGGTCTATTGCGTCGGTCGCAACTATGCCGACCATGCAATCGAAATGGGTCACGATCCGTCGCGCGAGCCGCCATTCTTTTTCCAGAAGAACGCCGACAATCTGTATAACGGCGAGACCTTCCCCTACCCGCCGCTTTCCGCCGACGTCCACTACGAGGTGGAACTCGTCATGGCGCTTTCCGGCGGCGGCGCCGATATTCCGGTCGAGGACGCGCTGTCGAAAATCTACGGCTATGCCGTCGGCGTGGATTTCACCCGCCGCGACCTGCAGGACAAGGCGAAGAAGATGAGTCGCCCCTGGGAGGCGGCAAAAGCCTTCGAAAAATCCGCGCCCGTCTCCGCGCTCGTTCCCGCCTCGAAGATAGGCCATCCGCAGACGGGCACGATCTGGCTGGAGGTCAACGGCCAGCGCAAGCAGAATGGCGACCTGAACCAGATGATCTGGAAACTGCCGGAGATCATCGCGGAGCTTTCGAAGCTCTTCGTGCTGGCGCCCGGCGATGTCATCATGACCGGCACGCCGGCCGGCGTCGGTCCGGTCGTCAAGGGCGACAGGGTGAGCTGCGGCATCGACGGCGTCGGCAGGCTGTCGCTGACGGTCGCCTGAACCAAAAATCCGGGAGGAGGGACCATGCCCGTCTACGCCCTTGGAGAATTCGAGCCGAAGCTGCCCGCCCCGGACAGGTATTGGATTGCGCCGGACGCCAGCGTCATCGGCAAGGTGGAGCTCGGCGAGGATGTCGGCATCTGGTTCGGCTCGGTGCTGCGCGGCGACAATGAGCCCATTACCGTTGGCGCCGGCACCAATATCCAGGAAGGCGTGATGATCCATACCGATCCACGCTATCCGGTGGAAATCGGCCGGGGCTGCACGATCGGGCATCATGCCATCGTCCATGGCTGCATCATCGGCGAGAATTCGCTGGTCGGCATGGGCGCGACGATCCTGAACGGCGCGAGGATCGGCAGGAACTGCCTGATCGGCGCCAACGCACTGGTGACGGAAGGCAAGGAGTTTCCGGACAATTCGCTGATCGTCGGCTCGCCCGCCAAGGCCATCCGCACGCTGGACGAGGAGGCCGTGGAGAAGCTGAAACAGTCGGCCTTGCGCTATATCGAGAACTGGAAGTGCTTCTCCCGGGACCTCCGGCGGCTCTAGCCTTTCCGGGCTGAATTGAAGGGCTCCTCTACAGCATCGTCCCGAAAATCGGAATCGATTTTCGGAAAGCACGATGCATAGATTCAATAGGTTCGTGCATCCTTTGTGCGTCCCAACACGGTACACGACAGTCAGGTTGAGAACGGGATGATGTGATTTGGATGAAGATTCCTGACCAAAGGATCTTCGCCATGCTACCACTTCATACCGTTCTCGCTGAGACGTTAAGCGGGCATTTCTCG
>NZ_JBHMAA010000022.1:0-32988 GCF_042429745.1 Neorhizobium puerariae
GCCCGGGACGAGGTCGGCGGGCTTGAAGACGACGGTGTTGCCATAGGCGAGCGCCGGGGCGATCTTCCAGGCGGGAATGGCGATCGGGAAGTTCCAGGGCGTGATGATGCCGATCACGCCGAGCGGCTCGCGGGTGATCTCCACACCGATGTTGGGCCGTGCCGAGGGGATGATTTCACCGGCCAGGCGCAGCGTTTCGCCTGCGAAGAAGTCGAAGATCTGCGCGGCGCGGATGACTTCGCCGGTCGCCTCGGGGAGCGTCTTTCCCTCTTCGCGGGCAAGCAGGGTGCCGAGTTCGTCCTTGCGGGCGAGGATCTCGTCGGCGGTCTTCTTCAGGATCGCATGACGCTCCAGGATGCCGGAACGCGACCAGGCCGGGAAGGCGGCCTTGGCCGCAGCAATCGCCTGCCTGGCGTCTTCGGCGCTGCCCTGGGCATAAAGTCCAACCACGTCGTTCGTATCCGACGGGTTGACGTTCTGCGAGGCATCCGAACCGACCCATTCGCCGGCGATCAGGTTTTGGTAGATGGTCATGAACCTCTCCTTTCATGGAAAAGGTCCCGCGAGTGAAGCAGGACCGGTAAGCGAAGGCGTTCCTGTCCTTCTATCTGAACAGGCCTGGAAGCCAAAGAGAGAAGGCAGATATTTGGGCTACCGTCGGTAGCGCGATACTGGCCTCGGGGAAAGGCCGGATCGTGCGTATATCTCACCCATGACGATACCGTGAATGATGCCGCAATCGGAACCTCCTTGCTCCGGTCATCCAGCGTCAGTTTGCTGCACCGCCCCAGGCAGGCAGGGCATAGAGTTCTTCCGGATTCCCGACGAGCGCGAGATGACGGGCCTTTTCATCGGCCAGCCAGCCGAGCACGGTATCCGTCAAGGCCGCGTCATCCGGATAATCGGCCTGTTCGCGGGCGAGGTTATGCGGCCAGTTGGTTCCCCAGACGATGCGTTCGGGCGCATGGGACGCCAGAACGCGGGAAAAAGCGGCGACGTCTGCATAGTCCGGGCCGCCGGATTTCGACGATTCATAGACGCCGGCGAACTTGAACCAGCAGTTACCCTTGTCGATCAGCCGCTTGACGGCGGCAATCTGCGGGCTGTCGGCCGTTACGCCGGAGAAGAACTTGCCGTGATGATCGAGAACCCAGCGGGACTTGAGCTTTGCCAGCCGTTCTTCATGATCGAGGATGTTGCTGCCGTCGAACTGCACGGCGAGCATCCAGCCATGCGACGCAGCCTTCGCATCGACGGTTTCGAGTTCGCTCAGGTTCACCGCGCCGCCGGGCAGGTCCATGATGCGCGCGCCGACAATGCCGGCGGCGGAAAGGCGCTCCATCTCGGCATCGGATGTCGTACCGTCGACGATGCCGACACCGCGGGCGATTTCCCCCATTTCGGCAAGGCACGCGACCAGGTTGGAATTGTCGCGCTGATGGGCGTTGCCCTGGGTGATGATCACCCGGTCGATGCCGAGCCAGCGCATGAACTGGCGGTACTGGTCCGCATCCGGCAGAGCGCCTACCGGCAGTCCCGGCCCGCCGGGCAGTGATGGAAAGCCGGGCAGATACATATGCATCTGGGCATCTACGGCGCCGGCGGGCAGGGTCGTCCTGGGAGGATTGCCGGAAAGGGTTCGGACGAGCATCAGATATCTCCCATGCGGAATTCAGCGAGTGCATCGCGGTTGATTTCGATGCCGAGGCCGGGGCCATCCGGAATCTGCACCACGCCGCGTTCATGTTCGATTGGCGTCTTGACGATCACCTGGCGGAACGGATTGTGGGTACGGTCGAATTCCAGGATGGGCTCGACCGGATTGGTGCGAACAGGGCTTGGCACCATCGCAGCCATGAACTGCAAGGCGGCGGCGACGTGCACGGCCGTGCCCCATACGTGGGGCACGACTCGGATGCCGTGCAGCGCCGCGAGATCGGCGACGCGCTTGGCTTCCGTGAAACCGCCGACGCCGGCGAGATCGGGCTGCAGAATATCCACCGCCCGGGTTTCCACCGGTTCCCGCATACCCCAGCGGGTGTGCCAGGTCTCTCCGCCGGCGACCGGGATCGGCTGCCTGGCGCGCACTTCCCGATAGGCGGCGAGCTGTTCCGGTACGACCGGTTCCTCGAACCAGTCGATGCCGAATTCCGCCGCCGCCTGGCCGAACCTGATCGCCTCGATGGCGTCGTAGCCGTGATTGGCATCCACCATCAGCCGCATGCCGGAGCCTACGGCGTCACGCACTGCCCGGATGACGGCGAGATCCTCTTCCACGTCGAAGCCGATCTTGATCTTGCTGGCATGAAAACCCTGGTCCTTGTAGCGGGCGACTTCCGCGGCGTTGTCCTCGATGCGATCGACACCATCGCGCTTGAAGCTGCCCGTGGCATAGGCCTTCACGGACTCGCGAAAACGTCCGCCGAGCAGGGTCGATACGGGGACGCCGAAATATTTGCCCTTGATGTCCCAAAGGGCGATATCGATGCCGGAGAGCGCCGTCACTGCAAGGCCGCGCTGGCCCTGATCGCGCAACGCATTATAGAGACGAGCCCAGATTTTCTCCGTTTCCAGCGGATTTTCGCCGATCAGCCAGTTTGAATAGGTCGCGACGACCGCAGCATTCGGGCGAGCGGGGCCGAGGCATTCGCCCCAGCCGACCGTACCGTCGTCGCACTCGATCTCGACCAGCACGTGGGCGCGCCGGTCGAAGCGCATGGAGGCGCTTTCGAAGGCGACGTCGAGCTTGTGCTCGAGAAGATGAGTGCGGACCGATACGATCTTCATGGATTTCACCGTTTGTGGGAACCGATGAGCTTGAGCAGCATCCCTTCCTCTTCCGGCGTCAGGTCGTCGAGCGGCGGGCGCACCTTGCCGGCATCGAAGCCCTGGAGGCGCACACCCGCCTTGATCGCGGCGACCGCATAGCCCTTGCGGCGGCTGCGCAATGCCATGAAGGGATAGAAGAAGTCTCTCAGTATCTCTTCGCAACGGGACCGGTTGCCGGCGCGAAGCGCCTTGTAGAACTCGACGGCCAAGCCGGGCACGAAGTTGAAGACAGCGGAGGAATAAGTGGTGAACCCGGCGCCGAGATAGGCTTCCGCGAAGAGTTCCGCCGTGGGCATGCCGCCGAGATACATCAGCCTGTCACCCATGGTCGCGGTGATTTGTCGGACAAGTCCGATGTCGCCACTTCCATCCTTGAAGCCGATGAGGTTGGGGCATTCGTCACAGAGGCGCTTCAGCGTGTCGACCGCGAGGATCGAATTGTCGCGGTTGTAGACCATGACGCCGATGCCGACCGATTGGCAGATGCGCTTCACATGCTGATAGAGGCCTTCCTGCGGGGCGTCGATCAGGTAGTGCGGCAGCAGCAGGATGCCGTCCGCCCCGGCTTTCTCGACCGCACGGGCCAGTTCGACGCCGACATGCGTGCCGAAACCGCATCCGGAAACGATCGCAGTCTTGCCGGAGGCTTCCTTGGCGGCCGCGACGATGCCCGGGATTTCATTCGGAGAAAGCGAGAAGAATTCGCCCGTGCCGCCTGCGGCGAAGAGAACCGGCGCCTCGAAGCCCGAGAGCCATTCGATATGGCGCTGGTAGCTTCCGGGCTGGAACTGGCCTTCCTTGTCGAAGTGGGTCACTGGAAAGGACAGCAGGCCGGCGCCAAGCGCAGCCTTTATCTCTTCTGGCGTCATGGTGCGGATTTCCTCTGCAATACCTCTTTCAGATGAAATTGTCGTACGTGTTGTGCCGACTTGTGTCAACAAGTCATCTTACAGATTCGCGGACTTCCCTGAGAAGCGTCCGGTAGCGTAGCTGAGAGCCGCGCAGATGACGGCGCATGGCTTCCCGTGCCGCTTCCTCGTCCCCATCGGAAATGGCGGCGACGATAGCGTTGTGCTCTTCGTCGAGCAGTTTGATATAGGCGGTCTGGTCGGTTTCCGAATCGTCCGGGCGCAGGGCTGCCCTCGGAATGAGGTTGTGGCCGATCATCGTCAGGAACTCGCGGAAGCGAGGATTGTTGGTCGCCTCGGCGATGGCGAGGTGCAGGGCGAAATCGGCCTCGCTGGTCGGCTGCGAGGCCTCAAGACAGGCATGAACGGCATAATGCCGCTCGAGGATGACTTCTTCTTGGGCCGGCGACCGTCGCAGGGCCGCGAGGCCCGCGGCTTCGACTTCGACGGCCGTCCGCAATTCGAGAAGCTCGATCATCGACGATACGCGGGCGAGGTCGACGTTGGAGAGCGACAGCATGGCCGGTTGTGTCGTGGCGGATGGCTCCAGGACGAAAACGCCTGCACCCTGCCTTGCTTCGACCAACCGGTCGGCGCGCAATGTCGCGATCGCCTCGCGCACCACCGTGCGGCTGACGCCATGTGCTTCGGTCAATTGCGCCTCGCTCGGCAGGCGCGAGCCCGGTGGAAACTGACCGGTGGATATCGCCTGGCGTAACGTTTCCCCAAGCTTGGAAACCAGCGTCCTCGATCCCTTGCCGGTTTCGAGCTTCGCATCAACGCTCATTTCCTTCCTCCGTCATCGGTGCACGATAGATCATGGTGCGATTGCCTGTCGGGTCGGGCATGTCCCGGGGAGGCCCGGCCCGATCATCGTTTGCCTTCCAGCATGTATGATAAGTAGTGGCACTTGTCACGAATAAGTTGCAGTCCACGCAAGGCGTGACTCGGATGGATGATTGATGGCCGCAGGGACTGGGGCGACGGGCATCGAGCGCGCGCCCGAGGGGAGGCTATCCGCTCCTTGTTTCGCATTCCCGCGCTCACCACATCAATCTTTCTTTCCGCCCTTTCTTTCCGGAAGGGTGATGTCCGGAGTTCTTGCGATGGGATTTATCGATATCAATCCTCCGGTTCCCGAGGATGGCGCCCTGATCGACGCCTATTCGGAGACCGTTGCCGGCGCGGTCGACCGCGTCGGTCCCGCCGTCAGCCGTATCGAACGGCTCGGCGACAACGGGCACGGGTCTGGCTTTGCCATTTCGCCCGATGGCCTGATCGTCACCAACCATCACGTCGTGGCCGATGCCAGGACCGTGCGCATCCGCAGCGCCAACGGCGCGGTCGGGCAGGGCGCGGTGCTCGGTCGTGATGCCGATACCGATATCGCGCTGGTGCGTGCCGATATGGATGTGCAGGCATGGGCACGGCTCGGCGATTCCAAGAAGCTGCGGCGCGGCCATATCGCGATTGCGATCGGCAATCCGCTCGGTTTCGACTGGTCGGTCACGGCCGGGGTGGTCTCGGCGCTCGGTCGCTCGATGCGCGCCTCGACCG
The DNA here is from genome assembly GCF_042429745.1 of Neorhizobium puerariae. Taxonomy (NCBI): domain Bacteria; kingdom Pseudomonadati; phylum Pseudomonadota; class Alphaproteobacteria; order Hyphomicrobiales; family Rhizobiaceae; genus Neorhizobium; species Neorhizobium puerariae. The sequence continues at coordinate 5,295 of NZ_JBHMAA010000022.1, forward strand.
GCCGGCTCATCGATGACGTCGTCCAGACGGATGCGGCGCTCAATCCGGGCAATTCCGGAGGGCCGCTGGTTTCCGCTTCAGGCGAGGTCGTGGGGGTCAACACCGCGGTGATCCGGGGCGCGCAGGGCATCGCGTTTGCGGTCGCATCCAATACCGCAAATTTCGTCGTGTCGGAATTGCTGCGCTTCGGCCATGTGCGGCGTGCCTTTATCGGCATCGTCGTCGATACGATCGCCCTGCCGCGCCGGGTCGCGCTGAAGGCCGGCCTGTCCCAGGAGACGACGGTGCGCATTCGCCGCATCGACTCCGGCAGTCCCGCCGAGAAAGCGGGCCTGAAGGAGGGTGAATTCATCCTGGCGATCGATGGAAATCCCGTTGCAGGCGCTGATGACCTGATCCGTCTTCTCGACGGTACCAGGATCGGCAACGAGACGCAGATCTCCGTCTATGATCTGGATTTCCAGATCCGCGACCGGTCGCTGGTTCCCGCCGGGCGTCCGAAGAGCTGAGCCGCAGGAGAACCGGTTTCTATGAAAGCCGGTTCCGCAGTCTTTCCGCCATCCGGCTATCGATACCCAGCAGATCGAAATATCCCTCCACGCTGCCGTAGCTGTCGCGGATATGGTCCAGCGTGCGGCGCATGCTGCGCGGCTCGGAGGCGAGCACGATATCGGCCAGCACGGCCGGGGTGCCGCGGTTGAGCGCGCGTTCCCGGAGTTTGTCGATCAGCGGGCCGGATATGGTGGCCGTGAGCGCGTAGTCCTCGACGATCGTCGTATCGTCGACGCCGGCATTGGCGAGCAGCAGGGCGGAGATGACGCCGGTGCGATCCTTCCCGGCGCTGCAATGGAACAATACGATGCCGTCAGGCGCGTCGGCGATCGTGGCCAGCACTTCGGCAATAGCCGGCTGGCAGGCGTCGATCGCCTGGCAATAACGGTCGCCCATGTCGAAATCCGCGCTCGCACCCGCCGCCATCTCGACCGGCGCCAGCGCGGAAAACAGCGGCGTGTTATGGTAGCGCACCCGGCCATGGCCGGAAAACGGATTGGCTTCCATCGCAAGTTCATGCGCGTTCCGCAGGTCGATGACCGTCGTCAGGCCATGTTCGAGCAGCGCCTCTATATCGGCCGGGCTCAGGCGATGCAGCGCGTCGCCGCGCAGGATGGAGCGCCAGCGGGTCAGGCTGCCGTCTGCCGTGGGGTAACCACCGAGGTCGCGGACATTGTGGGCGCCTTCCAGCGCAATCAGTCGGTCGTAAGCAAGCATATCAGCGGATTCCGGATTTCATGAAGGATTCGATGACGTGGCGCTGCAGGACGAGGTAGATGATCAGGATCGGCAGGCTCGCGAGCGCTGCCGCCGCCATCAGCGGTCCCCAGAGATTGCCCTCCTGGGTCATGAACATCTGCAATCCGATCTGGACGACGGAGTTCTCCGGCTTTCTGGAGAGCAGCAGTGGCCAGAAATATTCGTTCCAGGCGGAAATGAAGGCGATGATCGACAGCGAGGCGATCGGTGCGCCCATATTGGGCGTGACGATCTGCCAGAGGATCTTCCAGCTCTTCGCTCCGTCGATGCGTGCGGCTTCCAGGATCTCGGTCGGAAAGGAGCGCATGGCGTGGTAGAGGAGCAGGATCGCGAAGGCATGCGCGGCATTGGGCACGACGAGGCCGGTCAACGTGTCGAGAAGCCCGAGCCGCGAGGCCAGCACGTAGTTCGGGATCATCGTCACCTGAAAAGGGACCAGCCAGGACAGTGCGATCAGCCCGTGGACGATGCCGGCGAGCCGCATGCGCCAGCGCACCAGCGCATAGGCCGCGAAAAGGCCCGTCACCACCTGGAGCGCGGCCGTCGCGGCGGCGACCGTCGTGGTGTTGACGAGCATTTCCAGCATCGGAATGCGGGTCAGCACGAAGACGTAGTTATCGAGCGTCGGGTTGGCGGGCCAGAGCGTGGTCGAGAAGGTTTCGTTTTCCGGCCGGAGCGACGTGGCGATCATCCAGTAGATCGGGAAGATCGACAGCACCGACAGCAGGATCATGATACCATGCACCGCGGCCCGGCGCAGAATGCTTTTGTTCGTGGCGGGGGAGCTTGCTAGCGGATGGTCGTGGGAGGCATCAATTGTCATAGACGGCATACCTCCTGGTCAGCCACATGCACCCCGCGGCGAGAACCGAGAAACCGGCAAAGGCGATCATGCCGGCAGCAGAACTCCAGCCGGCCGACATGGTCTGGAAGCCGTATTCCCAGAGCAGGTAGAAGATGTTGGTGGTCGATTTCAGCGGCCCGCCATTGGTCAGCACGTTGATATAGGCAAAGCTCCATTGCGCCCCGAAGAGAATGGTCATCATCGACAGGAGCAGGATGGTCGGCGACAGGAGCGGCAGGCGGATATCGCGGATGATGCCCCAGCGGCTGGCGCCGTCGATGCGCGCCGCCTCGACATAAGACGGGTTGATGCCGGCATTGGCGGCCGAGAACAGCAGGGTCGAGAAACCGATCAGCTTCCAGCCCGTGATCCAGGTCAGCGTCGCCAGGGCGTATTTCGGATCGGTCAGGAAGCCGATGCGGCCGAAGCCCAGCCATTCGAGCCCGAGGGTGACGAAGCCCTGATCCTCATTGAGCAGCCAGCGCCACAGAATGGCGGCGACGACAGGCGCGACGATCATCGGCAAGAAGATCAGGGCACGGTAGATCACCCGGGCGCGGCCCGTGAGGTCCTGCGTCCATATCGCCACGAAGAGCGGAATGATGACCGACATCGGAAAGAGACCGAGAATGTAGTAGAGGGTGTTCCAGAGTGCATTGCGCATCTCGGGAAGCGCCAGCAGCCGCTGGTAGTTGGTCAGTCCCACATAGCGCTGCGGCGCGGTCGGCAACATGTTCCATTGGTAGAAGGAAAGCTGGAAAGCCTCGACCAGCGGCACATAGGTCCAGGCCATCAGCAGGATCAGCGCGGGTGCGAGATAGAGCCAGGGCGCGATCGTGAAGGTGTTGCGCTGACGCACCGCCGCTAAGATGCGGTCGGCGGACAGAGGTCTGGCGATGTCGGCCTGGATGTCGGTCATGTCAGGTATCCGGATGCGGGATCGATTGCCGGGCAGGGAACGAGACCTGCCCGGCACTTCCTCCTGTCGTCTCGTCAGGGCATGAGGTCCTGGCCTTCGCCTTGCGCGGTCTTGAGGGCTGCAACCGGATCGCCGGTGCCGAACACGGCTTCGCGTACCGAGTCCATCATCATCTTCTCCACCTGCCGGTAGTTCGGGCCGGGGAAGGCGATATTCGGGGTCAGCCGGTTCAACTGCTCCAGGTTGGCGCGGAACATCGGGTTTTCCTTGACCCATGGGCCGAGATAGGCGGGGTCGTCCACGATATCGAGACGCAGCGGCAGATAGCCGATCTTGCTGGTGATGACGGTGTAGGCTTCCTTGCTGGTCAGGAATTTCAGGAGTTCATAGGCCGCGCGCTGCTTGGCGGGGTCCTTGCTGAAGACGAAGAGGGCGCTGCCGGAATTGGTCGGCGCGGTGGGCTTCTCCCCGAAGGAGGGCATGGGGGCGAGGCGCAAGTCGAACTTGCCGGCCGAGGCCTTCTTGAAGCTGCCGAGCACGGCAGTCGTGTAGAGGAACATGCCGAGATTGCCGCCCGCAAACGTGTCGGCCGGGCTGGCGATGTCGATCTTGGCGTGCGCGCCGCTGCCGACCATGTCGTGCAGCATCTTGACCGCTTCGGCCGCATTGGTATCGGCGAATGTCAGGGTATTGCCGTCTCGTACCTTGCCGCCGTTCGACATGACGATCGCCTGGTAGACGAAGGTGCCGTCCGCCGGGCCGTAGGCGCCCGGGAAGAAGCCGTTCTTGCCGGTTTTTTCCCTGATCGCCCTGCCGGCGAGATCGACATCGGCCCAGGTCTTCGGCGGGCTGTCCGGATTGAGGCCGGCCTGTCTGAAGAGGTCGGCGTTGTAATACAGGATCGGCGTCGAGAAGGTATAGGCAAGCCCGTAGGTCTTGCCGTCGACTTTGCCGAGTTCGAGACCTTGCGGGATCATGCCGGCAAGGTGGGCCTTGAGTTCGTCCGGGCGCACCATGTCTTCCAGCGCATTGGCGCCGAGATCGTTGGCGATGTAGATGAGGTCGCGGAAGACGAGCTGGGCGACATCCGGCTGGCGCCCGGCGACGATATCGGCCTGCACCCGGGACATGATCTCATTCGATGGAACGGCGACGGTCTCGACCTTGATGTTCGGGAATTTCTTCTCGAAACCGGCGATCAGCTCCTTCGTGGCGTCAGCGCCGGCGCTCGCGGAGGCAAGGTTGTAGTTATAGAAGCTGATCGTCACCGGCTTGTCGACGGTGGCCGGCATTTCGGCAAAAGCATGGAAGGGCAGCAGGGAGGTGCCGGCGAGCGCCGCCATGAGCCTGAGCGTGGTTCTGCGCAACATTTTGCGTTCTCCGGGTGAGGTTATTCGGCGGCGACGGGAACTGCCCGTGCCATCAGCATTTCGAGCGGATAGGTGTTGAGTTCGGCACGGTCGGACGGCAGCGGCACGAAGGCCATGGTGAGGCCGGAGGAGCGGATGGTGCCGATGCCGAACGAGGCGCCGCGCACCATGCGCAGGATGTCGGTGCGCAGGATATCGGTCGCCGCGTGCTGGCCGGTTCCGACGACCACCGGAATGCCGTGCCAGAAGGAGACGCGGTCGTGATGGATATGGCCGCTCAAAATCCCGACGATGTTACGATCCCGTAGCAAGGTGCGGAAGCGTTCCGACTGGGGGAAGTGAATGGTGCGCCAATGTGTTGCATCCGCTTCCTCGCCTAGTGCGGGAGGATGGTGGATGACGATCAGCTTCGGCAGGTCCGGATGGGTGTCGAGCGTCGAGGCAAGCCAGTCGAACTGTTCCGGATCGATGGTGCCGCCAATGAGGCCGGGGGTCGAGGAATCGATCGTGACGATGTGGATGCCGTCGATGACGGCATCGTGGTCATAGGGCGCTTCGGGATCGTCGGTGGCGATTTCCATGCCCTCGTAGAAGCCCGGGCGGGTATCGTGATTGCCGAGCGCGTAGACCACCGGCACGTCGAGCCGGGCCTCCATGATCGCCTTCAGCCGGCGATAGCTTTCCGCGTCGCCGCGATTGGTGAGGTCGCCGCTGACGATCACGAATTGCGGCTTCGGCGTCACCGTCGCCACGAGGTCGAGGACCTGGTTGAGCGTTTCGGTCGTGTCCGAGTGCAGGTGGTCGTCGTCGGCGGTGCCGATGTGCAGATCGGTCAGATGAATGAAAGTGGTCTCGCGTTGCACGGATGCCTCCATGGATGGCGTTTCGGACGCGGCGAGGGGCGCGTTGCACGACCTCACATCGCTTGCCTGTCCGGATCGATAAAAGGGGTTTGTTTCGCCGGAGTGACGCTTTTCGAATGCCGTTCGAAACCTGTCCGACGTGCACTCGCGGCGAAGCGATGGCGATCTAGGCGACGCGGCGGAACATGGGCGCGATCACCTCGATCATGCGGGCGATGACGGCCTCGGGGTCATCGAGGTTCATGCGGTAATTGGTCAGCACTTTTGTGCGGGAGCGGCTGCGGGTGACCTGTGAACGAATGCCGAGCGCGCAGTTCAGACGCCAGCCGATATCGACTTCGTCGAGCCAGGGAGCGATCCGCTTGAGTTCGGGAATGAAAGCCCGATGGTGCTCCACGTTGTCGATGATGCGACGGTAATGCGGCGCCTGTTCCCGATGTGCCTTCGCCATGGAGGTGAAATGGGACAGGACCGGATAGCTGGAGTTCGGGTCAAGGCTCCAGCGGATGGAGGGGCCGATGAGCGCGGCAATGACTTCCTCCAGGTCCGGAGGGTCGGGTGCCTTGCGGTCGACGGCTTTGCGCAGCAAACTGAGCCGTTCTGCATTCAGCCGGCGATAGACCCGCTCGGCGACGGCGGCGATCAACTCCTCCTGCGAGCCGAAATGGTAACTGATGGCAGAAGGTGTCGCATTCGCCTCGACGGCGATCCGCCGCGCGGTCAATTCCTCCAGCGCATCGGCTTCACAAAGCAGATGCTCGCAAGCATCCATCAGTCTCATGGCTGTGAGATTGGCGCGGCCGTGCATGAACGATCACCTCGATCACGCCAGTCTAGGTCTGGTTTGTGTAGGGGGGATGACAGTACCGCGTCTAGGGGCGAGCGGGCTGGGTGGTTGGCTTGCCGATCTTGGTCCTGGTTCCGCGTGCAAACGGCGCAGGCCAGTTTTCGCGATCGTCATCCCCATCTTCGCCTTCGCGGAATTCGTCCATGCGGTGCTTGATGGCCAGCGCATAAATGGTGTCGAGGATGTTCCGATCCCGCAGATGAGGATCGGTAAGGCCGAGCAGCGCTGCACGAACGATCTTCTTGCTCGATGTCTTCGGGCATCGTTTCGTCACATAATCGAACAACGCTCCGCCGCTGAGCCCCTCCGTCGCGCCATCGACCAGTGCCTCGTAGACTTTGCGCTTTTCTCCCATGGAATGCCTCCCGCCAGAAATCTCTTGTTTTGTCACATAACTGTCATCATCCATTTTGAATGAAGTATGGCAAGGGTCCGGAGTCGATGGCATTTCATTTCAAAAAGGGCGGACCCATCCACAGAATACCGGGAGCAGAACGGTGAGAAGAGGCGTTTGGATTTTCTGGTCAGTGGCTTGTTCCGTCCTGATACCCTTCTGCGTACAGGCCCAGACGCCATGGCAGCCGGTCGAACAGGTTCAGACCTATTCGATCACCGGCGATTCCGGTGTCGATCTCTATGCCTCGATCGGCGAGCGCGGCCCGAAGATAGGCAAGGAAGTCCGCACCATCGCGCATGCCAATTTCAAGCTCACCTGGACGCGCAAATACGAACCGCAGCCCAATGGCGCCTGCACCCTGGTGTCTGCGCGGCCGAAGCTCGTCATCACCTACATGCTGCCAAAGCCCGCATCGCCGCTACAGCCTGATCTGAAAAGGAAATGGGATATATTCATCGATGGTGTCCGCAGGCACGAGCAGGTGCATGGGGCGGCCATCGTCGACATGGTGAAGGAGATCGAGCAGGCAAGCGTCGGTCTGAGTGCCGCCAACGATCCGAAATGTTCCAAGGTGAGGGCTGATCTGCAGGCAAAGCTCGGCGAGATTTCCAGGGCGCAACGGAAGCGCAGCAGCGATTTCGACCGGATGGAGATGAGCGAGGGCGGCAATGTTCACCGGCTTATCCTCAATCTGGTGAACGGGCATTAGCCGGTTTGCCTATCTCTTCTTGCCCATCAGGTTCACGATCAGCACGCCGAAGATCGCCATGACGCCGCCAGCCATTCCGATCATCGTCGGCACTTCTCCGAGCCAAAGGAAACCGATCAGCGTTGCGGTCGGCGGAACGCCGTAGAGGAAATTGGCCGCACGGGCGGCGGAGAGTCGCTTCAAGGCGATCGCCCAGGTGACATAGCCGATGGCTGTCGGGAAGAGCACCAGATAGGCCACGGCCCAGTTGACTTCGACGGGCGCCGCGACGAGGGCCCGGAGGGTGGAGGGGACGGCCGGTAGGAGCGGGATCGAGCCGATCAGCATCAGCCACGCCGTGACGGCAAGCGCCGGCATGCGGCCGAGGATCGGTTTCTGCAGGACGCTTGCGACTGCCGAGCAGAGCGCCGCCCCGAGAATGAGGATGGCGTTGGGATCGAGGTCGAAACCCTCGTCGCCCGATGCCGCGATCAACGCGACGCCGGCAAAGGAAACCGCCGTTCCGATCCAGCCCCGCCGACCGAACCGTTCCCCAAGCGCAAAGGTCGCAATGAGTGCGGTGAAAACCGGCATGGTGTTGATGATGAAGCTCGCCGGTCCCGCCGCGACCGTTCGCTCGCCCATGTTCAGAAGGACGGCATAGGCTGCGATGAAGAGCACGGCCGCCATGGTCAGGCGGACGAGATCGCGCTTTTCGGGAAGCGCCGGCCGAACGGCGGCGAGGTAGAAGGCGGCGATCAGCGCCGCGGCGACATAGCGCGCGGCCGCCAGTTCGAGAGGCGTCAGCGGCCCGAGGCAGGTACGGATGACCGCAAAGGAGGATGCCCAGAAGACGATGGTCACCAGGATGGCCAGGAAGGCAATGCCATCGAATCCATGTCTTTCGTCTCGCGTCTTGTGATCCATCGCAAGCGTGCTCACGGCCATCTCCATTCCTGTTCCGGCAGCAGGAATAGGCTCTCAAGCCATGCTTGAAAAGCATCGCAATCGATGATCATATGTGCGCATGGTTCACAGCTCGCAATCCTTGCCGCCCCTGGATACGCTCGAGACTTTTGCCCGGGCCGCCCGGCTCGGTTCGTTTTCCGCCGCTGCGGAAGAGGGCGGTGTCACGCATGGCGCCGTCTCGCGGCAAATTTCTCGCCTGGAACGCTGGATGGGCGTGCGGCTGTTCCTGCGCGAAGCGCGGGGTGTGACGCTGACGCCGGAAGGTATGCGGTTCTTCAGGCGAGCGGAGGAAGCGCTGGCGCTGCTCGGCGACATGGATGAGCGATGGCTGCCCCGCCGCAGCAAGACGGTCGTCCGGCTTTCGGTGACGCCATCGGTCGCATCGCTCTGGCTGTTCCCGCATCTGCAGACGCTGGAAGCAAACGATATCCACCTCGACCTCGTGCTGGAGCATCGCCTTGCGGATTTCGGCGAGGGGATCGATCTGGCAATCCGCTGCGGCAAGGGGCCGTGGGCCGGGGTGCGCAGCCTGCCGCTTTGGCAGGAGAAGCTCTTTCCGATCGCATCTCCCGCGCTTGCCGCCCGTCTCGGCGGCCGTTCGGATGCCAGATCGCTTCTCGAACTGCCGATCCTGCATGATTCCAATATCGAGGCCTGGCGCCGCTGGCTGGCGTCCGAGGGGATAGACTATGTGCCGAGGGGGCAGGACAGGCGCTTTGAAGATTACAATCTGGTGATCGACGCCTGCGTGCAGGGTGTCGGAATAGCGCTTGCGCGTCCGCCGCTCGCCGATGCGGCCCTGGCTTCGGGTCGTGCGGTTGCCGTTTCGGACAAGACGATAGACCACCACGTCGCTTTTCACCTGATCCGGCCGAATGACGCGCTGAAAGGTGCAGCGGCCGAGTTCGCACAACGATTCCTGCGTGAAGCCGGGCATGACGAGGCCTCGATAGCAGGCTTCGTCGCGCCGGGCCGGAGCAGGGGATAATCCATCGGGCTTGGGATTTGCCGGTTGCCTGCGACAGGCTGGAGGCGGAGTGTCGATCAACCAGCCTTGCCCTGCAAGTAGCCGATCACCGCATCTGCGATCATCGTCTTGTGCCGTTCCATCGTCGCGGGTTCGGAAAGGTCGCGGCGAAAGATGGTGCCAAACGTGTAGCGGTTCGAGACGCGGAAAAAGCAGAAGGCGCTGATCAGCATATGGATGTCGAGCGGATCGGCCTTGCGGGTGAATACACCTTGCGCGACGCCGCGTTCCAGGATGGCGGCGATCGTTTCGATGACGGACACGTTCAGGTCGCGGATCTCCTCCGAGCGCAGCATGTGAGAGGCGTGATGAATGTTCTCTATGCTGACCAGGCGCACGAAATCCGGATTGGCCTGATCGTGTTCGAACGTGGTCGATATCAGCACGCGTAACGCCTGTTCCGGCGGCAGGTTGGAAAGCTGGAGGTCTGCCTCCAGTGTGCGGATCTTGCGATAGGCGCGTTCGAGGACGGCGAGGTAGAGGTCTTCCTTGCTGCCGAAGTAATAATAGATCATCCGCTTGGAGGTGCGCGTCTTTTCCGCGATCGCATCGACGCGTCCGCCGGCGAGCCCGTAGGTCGAAAACTCTTCCGTCGCCACGTCCAGGATATCTTCCCGGGTGCGTTGAGGATCGTTCTTCCTGCCGTTTTCGCGCTTTATCGCCATTCCCAAGCCGTTTTCACCGTCCCCGGTCCATCCTCGTCCTCCCGAAACGAGTCATCGCTCGCCAATCAGATGATCTTCCTGGATGCGAGACAGTTCAAGCCGGCAGCGGCACTTCGAGGGAGTTGCGAATCCGGCTCTTGCCGACCTCGATCACATGACGCATGGCCGTGATTGCCTTCTGAGGATCGCGGGCGGCGATCGCATGCGCGATCCTCAGGTGATTGCCGGCAACTTCCTCGATCTTTTCGGGCGAGGAGGCTGGCGAGGAAAGCTGGAACGAGATGGCCAGCGCGGCCTCGATCAACGCGCTTGCAGAACGCATGAAGGGATTGCCGGACATGCGGGCGATCGCCAGGTGAAATTCCAGGTCGACCTTGGCGATGGTTTCCGGCGTATGGGTGAGATCGTCGAATTTCGCGGCGATGGCGTAGAGAGCGACGATATCGTCGCTGGTGGCGCGGATCGCCGCCGCCGCGGCGGCGGCGGGTTCCAGCGCCATGCGCATTTCCGCAAGATGTTCGATGAATTCGAAGTCGAGGCCGGATTCGAAGCGCCAGCCGAGCACGTCCGAATCAAAGAAGTTCCAGCTCGCCCTGTCGAGCACGCGCGTCCCCACCTTCGCCTTCGGCTCGACCAGCCGTTTGGCGGCGAGCGTCTTCATGGCCTCGCGCAGCACCGTCCGGGAGACGCCGAAACGGGCGGAAAGCTCGGAATCGCCGGGCAGCAGCGAGCCCTCGGGTATCTTTCCGGATACGATCCCGCGGCCAAGTTCCGCCACCACATGCGCGTGGTTGCTGCGGCGCTTTCGCCCACTGATCGTTGTTTCCAGAAGACCCAATCAAACCCCCTTCAACAGGCCTTCGGCCAGTTTCCTGTTTGAATACCAGATAATGCCGCGCTGCAAGACGATGAAGACGAAGAGCAGGATGCCGATGACGATTTTCGTCCACCAGGAGGAGAGCGTGCCGTCGAAGACGATGTAGGTCTGGATCAGTCCCTGGATCAATATGCCGACGAACGTGCCGGCGACCAGGCCGACGCCGCCCGTCAGAAGCGTGCCGCCGATGACGACGGCCGCGATCGCGTCGAGTTCGACCCCGACGGTCGCCAGCGAATATCCGGACGAGGTGTAGAGCGTGTAGGCGATGCCGGCGAGGCCCGAGAGGAAGCCTGACAGTGCGTAGATGCCGACGGTCGTCGAGCCGACCGGCACGCCCATGAGTTCGGCCGATTGCTGGTTGCCGCCGATTGCATAGACATTGGCGCCGAAACGGGTGCGGCCGGCGACGAAGCCGCCGACGATGAAGACCAGCAGCATCAGCATGGCAAGCGCCGTCAGCCGTCCGCCGCCCGGAAAGCGGAAATAGAAGCCCTGGATCGCATCGATCATGGGATGGGAAATCGGCACGGATTCGGTGGAGATCAGATAGGCGGCGCCGCGGGCGAGGAACATGCCGGCAAGCGTCACCACGAACGGCGGTATGCCGAGATAGCGGATCATCGCTCCCATCAGGCTGCCGAAAAACGTCGATATGACCAGAACGGCGGCAAAGGCGGCGAGGGGATGGACGCCCACCGATCCGACCATGACCGCCACGAAGACGCTGGCGAACGCTATCACGGAACCGATCGACAGATCGATGCCGCCCGACAGGATGACGAAGGTCATGCCGACCGCCGCGATGCCGAGGAATGCGTTGTCGGTCAAAAGATTGCCGAGCACGCGGGTGGAGAGCATGTTCGGAAACTGCAGCACGCAGAGCGCATAGGCGATGACGAGGATGCCGAGCGTCGTGACGAAAGGCAGGTTGCGGCTGTGGATCATCGTGCCGTTCCTTCCGCCTTGTTGGTCCCGGTCCCGGTGCGTCTTTTCGCAGGGCTCAGAAAACCGAGCAGGTTCATGATCGCAGGCGACTGCAGGGTCAGCACGACGATGATGATGCCGGCCTTGATGATCAGGTTGAACTCGGGCGGGAAGCCCGAAACCAGGATGCCGGTGTTGATCGACTGGATGATCAGCGCGCCGATGAGCGAGGCCGTGATGGAGAAACGCCCTCCGTTCAGCGAAGTGCCGCCGATCACGACGGCGAGGATCGCGTCGAGTTCCAGCCACAGCCCGGCATTGTTGGCATCGGCGCCGCGGATATCGGCGGTGACGATGAGGCCCGCGATGGCTGCGCAGATGCCCGAGACCGCATAGACGAAGAAGAGAAGAAAGCGGGCGCGCACGCCGGCAAGGGTGGCGGCGCGACGGTTGATGCCGGTTGCCTCGATGAGGAAACCGAGCGCGGAGCGGCGAACCAGGAGGCCAGTCAGGAGACCGGCTCCGGTCCACAGATAGATCGGGATCGGTATGCCGGCTAAGGAGCCGGAACCGAGCGCGGCGAAGGTATCGTCGTTGAATGTGAGGATGACGCCTTCCGTGATGAGCTGGGCGATACCGCGGCCGGCGACCATCAGGATCAATGTCGCGATGATCGGCTGGATATCGAGAAGAGCCACCAGCACGCCATTCCAGAGACCGCAGGCAAGGCCCACGCAAAGCGAGATCAGGATGACGGCGAACAGGGGATAGTCCTTGCTGATCAGCGTTGCCGAAACCGCGCCGCAGATTGCGATGACCGCGCCGATCGAGAGATCGATGCCGCGCGTGGCGATCACCAGCGTCATCCCTATGGTCAGCAACGCCACGGGCGCCGCTCGCACCAATATGTCGATCAGGCTGCCGTAGAGACGGCCGTTCTGGATCGAAATGGTGAGGAAACCCGGCGCGATGGCGGTGATCAGGGCAAGGATGACGGCCAGTGCGATCAGTTGGGGGGCGAGGCGCCTGAGGCGGCGAGCGACATGGTTCATCAGGCGGCCTCCGTACGGGTCGAAGCGGCGATCGCCTGCATGATGTTGTCGGCGGACACCTGCTCGCCGCTGAGTTCGGCGACGTGGCGACGGTCGGACAGCACGATGATGCGATGGGCGACGGCGGTCAGCTCTTCGAGTTCGGAGGAGATGACGATCAGCGACATGCCTTCGGCGCAGAGGCGTTCGATCATCTTCAGGATTTCCGCATGCGCTCCGATATCGATGCCGCGTGTCGGTTCGTCGAGGATCAGGAGGCGTGGCTCGGTCGCCAGCCAGCGGGCAAGGATCGCCTTCTGCTGGTTGCCGCCGGAGAGGAATTTTATCGGCCGTTCCGCATCGGTGGGGCGGATGTCCAGCGACTTGATGAATTTCTCCGCGATCATCCGTTTTTCACGGGACGATATGGATCTTGCCCAGCCCTGCCGGGCCTGCAATGCCAGCGCGATATTGTCGGCAACGGAGAAATCGCCGATGATGCCATCCGTCTTGCGCTCCTCGGGGCAGAAACCGAAGCCGTGGGTGATCGCCGCTTCGGGGGAGGAAAGCGCGACGTCCCGGCCATCCACCTTCGCCGTGCCGCTGTCGGCGCGGTCTATGCCGAAGAGCAGGAAGGCGGTTTCCGTGCGTCCCGAGCCGAGCAGGCCGGCAATTCCAACCACCTCACCGGGGCGGATGTCGAGATCGAAGGGCGCCACGCTGCCGCGTTTGCCGTAACCTGCAAAACGGATAGGCGCCTCGGCCGTGGTCGCGACCGTTTCCTCCTGGGCCTGGTGTTCGCGGGTGATGTGCTGCAGTTCACGGCCGAGCATCATCGAGATGAGTTCCAGTTGCGGCAGTTCGGCCAGCTTCCGCGTTCCGACCAGCCGTCCGTTGCGCAGGACGGTGACGCGATCGGCGATCGCATAGACCTGGTTCAGGAAATGCGTGATGATGATGATGCCGAGACCTTCCGTGCGCAGCCGCCTGAGGACGGAAAACAGCATCTCGACTTCATGCGCATCGAGGCTGGCGGTGGGTTCGTCGAGCACCAGGACCTTGCCGGAGAGATCGACCGCGCGGGCGATCGCAACGATCTGGCGGACCGCGACGGAGTAGGAGGAGAGCAGGGCGTCCACATCGATGTCGAGACCGTAGCGGGAAAGCAGGGCTTTCGACCGGCGGTGCATCTCGCGGCGGTCGATAAGGCCGCAGCGGAGGGGCTGGCGGCCGAGGAAGAGGTTTTCCGCCACCGTCAGGTTCTCGAGAAGATTGACCTCCTGATAGACGGTGCCGATGCCGAGCGCTTGCGCTTCGGCGACGTTGGCGGGCGTCACCTCCGCGCCGTCGAGACGAACCGCGCCGCGGTCGCGGCTATAGACGCCGGTCAGGATCTTGATCAGTGTCGACTTTCCCGCACCGTTTTCGCCGAGCAGCGCGTGGATTTCTCCGCGATCCAGCGTGAAGTCGACGCCGTCGAGCGCCGTGATGCCGAGGAAGGCCTTGCCTATGCCCCGGGCTTCCAGAAGAGAAACAGAATCCGACATGCTCATGTCCCGCATCTATCGAAGAACCGGAGCGGCAAGGGGGCTCCGCTCCGGTTGCTGAGGTTGCCCGGCCGAGTTGAGGAGCTGCCGGGCGGCGGGAGATCAGTAGCCGAGGCCCTTCTTGGCCTCGTAGACCTTCAGCGGGTCATCCTTGGCCGTGTAGAGCTTGGATTCGGTCTGAATCCATTTCGGCGGCTCCTTCTTGTCTTTCAGGAAGGCATTGAGCGCGTCGAATGCTGGGCCGGCCATGTTCGGGGTCAGTTCGACCGTCGCATTGGCTTCGCCCTTCGCCATGGCCTGGAAGATGTCCGGCACGGCATCGATCGAGACGATCTTGATGTCGGTGCCGGGCTTCAGGCCGGCTTCCTTGATCGCCTGGATCGCGCCGACGGCCATGTCGTCGTTATGGGCGTAGACGGCACAGATGTCCTTGCCGCCGCCCTCCGCCTTGATGAAGCTTTCCATGACTTCCTTGCCCTTGGTGCGGGTGAAGTCGCCGGTCTGCGAGCGGGCGATCTTGATGTTGGAATGCGACGCGATGGCCTGCTCGAAGCCTTTCTTGCGGTTGATGGCAGGCGAGGAGCCTGTCGTGCCCTGCAGCTCCATCACCTTGCAGTCCTTGGAGCCGATTTCCTTGACGAGCCAGTCGCCCGCGACCTTGCCTTCATAGACCTGGTTGGAAGTAACCGCCGTGAGATAGAGATCCTTCGGCGCCTCGATCTCGCGGTCGAGCAGGATGACGGGGATCTTCTCTTCCTTGGCTTCCTTCAAAACGGCATCCCAGCCGGTGGCGACCACCGGTGCGATGAAGATGGCGTCGACGCCCTGGGCGATGAATCCGCGGATCGCCTTGATCTGGTTTTCCTGCTTCTGCTGGGCGTCGGCGAACTTCAGGTTCACGCCGCGCTTTTCCGCCTCCTGCTTGGTGACGGTCGTTTCCGCCGCCCGCCAGCCGGATTCGGAACCGATCTGCGAGAAACCGACCGTAAGCGATTGAGCGGAAACGCCGGAAGCGAGGGACATGCCGAGGGCGACAACGGCCCCCGCGAGTGCTCTTTTCATCTTTAATTCTCCCAGAGATGAGAAAGCAAACTGACGATCCAAGGATTGGCATATAATATTACTTTTTCAAGCGATAATTTTGACGATCCTCAAAATCGCCTGCCACCTGGCCGTGCCTGTGAGATATTCTGTATGTTAATCAATCGTATGGGGTTGAAACGATACGGCTCTGGATCTCATCGGGCGACCGTTTCGCCATCCTTGACAAGGGGGATGGCAATCCAATAGTCGTATTATTGACTGCATCGGAGCCGGATAATCCGATGGGAGGAACTGTATGGCGCAACGGAGATGCCATGCAGGCGTTGGAAGCATTTGGATGGCGAAATCGATGTTGCGGGTTCTTCAGGTTCGGGATGGTGCCGGTCAGCTACAGGTCGTGGCCTGGGACGGCCAAGGTGATGCCCGCGTGGTCAGGGGTGTCTCATCCACGTATGAGCTTGCGACACAGGCGATTGCCGAAGGGCAGACATTGCAGCAGCGGATCGATGCCGCAGGTCTTGGCGATACGGTCAACCTTCGGAAGGCTGCGGCCGAAGGCCAGCTCGGCCTGCCTGTCACGCATCCCGATCCGGCGCATTTCATCGTCGCGGGCACCGGCCTTACGCATCTCGGCTCGGCCGATGGCCGCGACAAGATGCACAAGGCGGCGCAATCGGCGGAGAAGCCGACCGATTCCATGCGCATGTTCCTGATGGGCGTCGAGGGCGGCAAGCCGAAGCCCGGCGAAGTGGGCGTGCAGCCGGAATGGTTCTACAAGGGAAATGGCGCGCAGCTTCGCGCCACCGGCGAGGACCTTGTCTCGCCCGCTTTTGCGCTCGACGGCGGCGAGGAGCCGGAACTGGCGGCGATCTATCTCATCGGACCGGACGGTACGCCCTTCCGGCTCGGCTTCTGTCTTGCCAACGAATTCTCCGATCATGTGACAGAGAAGGGCAATTATCTCTGGCTTGCGCATTCCAAGCTTCGCCATGCTTCGCTCGGTGCCGAGCTCCTGGTCGGCGATCTGCCGGATCATGTGGAAGGCACCTCGCGCGTGCGGCGCGGCGACAGGGTCATCTTCGAAAAGCCGTTCCTGTCGGGCGAGGCGAACATGTCTCACACGATCGCCAACCTGGAACACCATAATTTCAAATACGAGCTGTTTCGTCAGCCGGGCGACCTGCATGTGCATTTCTTCGGCACGGCGACGCTTTCATTCTCCGAAGGCATCAAGACGGAGGCCGGCGATGTGTTCGAGATTTCCGCCGCGCCCTTCAAGTTGACACTTGTCAACCGGCTGGCCGTCGCGGACGATAAGCCTCTGGCAATCAAGAAGCTCTGAGGAAGAGGCATGGCATCTGTTCGTCTCGCCATTGTCGGATTGGGAAAGATCGCCAGGGATCAGCATCTCGGGGCGATCGAGGCGACCGACGGCATCGATCTCGTGGCGGTCGCGAGCCGTCACGCGCAGCTGGATGGCGTCCGCTGTTTTCACGAAATCGGAGACCTGCTCGCCTCCGGCGTGGAAATCGACGCCGTTTCTCTCTGTACGCCGCCGCAGGGGCGTTTCAGCCAGGCGAAGGCGGCGCTCGACGCCGGCAAGCATGTGATGCTCGAAAAGCCGCCGGGCGCCACGCTTTCGGAAGTCCATGCGCTCGAAGCGTTGGCCCGGGCGAGAGGCCTGACGTTGTTTTCCACCTGGCATTCCAGGGCCGCCGCCGCCGTGGAGCCGGCGCGGGCGTTGCTGGCGAAACGGAAAATCCGCAGCGTCGCAGTCGAATGGAAGGAAGACGTCCGTCACTGGCATCCGGGGCAGGCGTGGATCTGGGAGCCGGGCGGTCTGGGCGTCTTCGATCCCGGCATCAATGCGCTGTCGATCGTCACCCACATTCTGCCCGAGAAGTTCCATCTCACCCGCTCCGATCTGACGTTTCCCGCCAACCGGGCGGCGCCGATCGCCGCGAGCCTGTCGTTCGAGACGGATGGCGGTATTCCGGTCTTAGCGGAATTCGACTGGCGCCAGACCGGCCCGCAGACCTGGGATATCCGGATCGACACGGATGAAGGTCCGGTTGTGCTGACGCATGGCGGCAGCCGCTTCTTCGTCGATGGCGAGGCGCAGATCATCGAGGCGGACCGGGAATACCGCAATCTCTACCGCGATTTCGTGGCGCTGGTCGCGGCCGGCCGCAGCGATGCCGATTTTTCGCCGCTGGTGCATGTCGCCGACGCTTTCATGTTGGGCCGACGCATTCAAACAGCGGCCTTTGAGGACTGATGATGAGCAATTCCGAAAACGCACCATCCAATGAAATCGCCGGGACGAACCAGCCCGGAGCGGCAAAGAAGCTCCGCTCGCGCGCCTGGTTCGACAATCCCGCCAATGTCGACATGACGGCGCTCTATCTTGAGCGTTACATGAATTTCGGCCTGAGCCAGGCCGAATTGCAGTCGGATCGCCCGATCATCGGTATTGCACAGACGGGTTCGGATCTTTCCCCCTGCAACCGGCATCATCTGGAACTCGCCAACCGCCTTCGCGAGGGCATCCGCGAGGCGGGCGGCATCGCGATCGAATTCCCGGTCCATCCGATCCAGGAGACGGGCAAGCGCCCGACCGCCGGCC
This sequence comes from Neorhizobium puerariae, assembly GCF_042429745.1. Lineage (NCBI taxonomy): Bacteria > Pseudomonadati > Pseudomonadota > Alphaproteobacteria > Hyphomicrobiales > Rhizobiaceae > Neorhizobium > Neorhizobium puerariae. The sequence goes on from NZ_JBHMAA010000022.1 coordinate 23,247, forward strand.
TCGACCGCAACCTTGCTTATCTCGGCCTCGTGGAAGTTCTCTACGGCTACCCGCTGGATGGCGTGGTGCTGACCATCGGCTGCGACAAGACCACGCCGGCCTGTCTGATGGCCGCGGCCACCGTCAACATCCCCGCGATCGCCCTGTCGGTGGGGCCGATGCTGAACGGATGGTTCCGCGGCGAACGCACCGGTTCCGGGACGATCGTCTGGAAAGCGCGCGAGCTCCTGGCCAAGGGCGAGATCGACTATGCGGGTTTCGTGAAGCTTGTCGCGTCCTCGGCGCCGTCGACGGGTTATTGCAACACGATGGGCACGGCGACGACCATGAATTCGCTCGCCGAAGCGCTCGGCATGCAGCTTCCGGGCTCGGCGGCCATTCCGGCGCCCTATCGTGACCGGCAGGAGGTCTCCTACCTCACCGGCCTTCGCATCGTCGAAATGGTCAAGGAAGACCTGAAGCCTTCCGATATCCTGACCAAGGAAGCCTTCGTCAACGCGATCCGCGTCAATTCGGCTATTGGCGGTTCGACCAATGCGCCGATCCACCTGAATGCGCTCGCACGCCATATCGGCGTGGAACTCTCCGTGGACGACTGGCAGGCCTATGGCGAGGACGTGCCGCTGCTCGTCAACCTGCAGCCCGCCGGCGAATATCTCGGGGAAGACTATTACCATGCGGGCGGCGTGCCGGCCGTCGTCAACCAGCTCATGAACCAGGGCCTCATCCACGAGGACGCCATGACGGTGAACGGCAAGACGATCGGCGAGAACTGCCGCGGCGCGATCATCGAGGACGAGAAGGTCATTCGCCGTTACGAGGAGCCTCTCAAGGAGCGCGCCGGTTTCCGCGTCCTTCGCGGCAACCTGTTCTCCTCGGCGATCATGAAGACGAGTGTCATCTCGAAGGAGTTCCGCGAGCGCTACCTGTCCAACCCTGACGATCCGGAAGCCTTCGAAGGCAGGGCGGTCGTGTTCGACGGTCCGGAGGACTACCACCACCGGATCGACGATCCCTCGCTGCAGATCGATGAGCATACCGTCCTCTTCATGCGCGGCGCCGGTCCGATCGGTTATCCCGGCGCTGCGGAAGTGGTGAACATGCGGGCGCCTGATTATCTGCTGAGGAAGGGCATTACCTCGCTCGCCTGCATTGGCGACGGTCGCCAGTCGGGAACGTCGGGCAGCCCGTCGATCCTCAATGCCTCGCCGGAAGCGGCGGCTGGCGGCGGCCTTGCGCTTCTGCGGACCGGTGACCGCGTGAGGATCGATGTCGGCCGCGGCCGGGCGGATATCCTGATCTCCGACGAGGAGCTTGCCGCGCGTCGCAAGGCCCTGGAGGCGGATGGCGGCTACCACTATCCCAAGCACCAGACGCCGTGGCAGGAAATCCAGCGCGGCATCGTCGGACAGATGGAGACCGGGGCGGTGCTCGAACCGGCGGTCAAATACCAGCGTATCGCCCAGACCGCCGGTCTGCCGCGCGACAATCACTGATCGGAACGATCCCCAGAGCGGCGGGAGGCCGCTCTTGCAACGGAGTTCGGCGGTTCGAAGGGAGCCGCCCCAAAGGAGGAGTAAACATGCGAATGTTCAAATATCTTGCTACTGCAACGATGCTGGTGGGACTTGCGGTAGCATCTGCCGCGACGGCCGCTGACAAGGGGCTCGTCGGCGTCGCCATGCCAACCAAGTCCTCGGCACGCTGGATCGCCGACGGCGACAACATGGTGAAGGTCCTGAAGGAGCGCGGCTACCAGACGGACCTGCAATATGCGGAAGACGACATTCCGAACCAGCTCTCGCAGATCGAGAACATGGTCACCAAGGGCGCCAAGGTGCTAGTCATCGCCTCTATCGACGGCACGACGCTGTCGGATGTCCTGAAGCAGGCGCATGACCAGGGCATCAAGGTCATCGCCTATGACCGCCTGATCCGCGACACGCCGAATGTCGACTACTACGCGACCTTCGACAACTTCCAGGTGGGCGTGCAGCAGGCCACTTCGCTGGTGAAGGGCCTCAAGGCCGACACCGAAAAAGGCCCGTTCAACATCGAGCTCTTCGGCGGCTCGCCGGACGACAACAACGCTTTCTTCTTCTACAACGGTGCGATGAGCGTGCTGCAGCCGCTCATCGACAAGGGCGTGCTGAAGGTCGGCAGCGGCCAGGTCGGCATGGACAAGGTCGCGACCTTGCGCTGGGACCCGGCGACGGCGCAGGCCCGCATGGACGCCATCCTCTCCTCGACCTATTCGGGCAAGAAGCTGAACGGCGTGCTTTCGCCTTATGACGGCCTCTCGATCGGTATCCTCTCCTCCGTGAAGGGCGTCGGTTATGGCAGCGGCGATATGCCGATGCCGGTCGTCACCGGTCAGGACGCGGAAGTCCCGTCGGTCAAGTCGATCATTGCCGGCGAACAGTATTCGACCATCTTCAAGGACACCCGCGATCTCGCCAAGGTCACCGTCGACATGGTCGACGCCGTGATGAGCGGCAAGGAGCCGACCGTCAACGACACCAAGACCTATGACAACGGCAAGAAGGTCGTTCCGTCCTACCTGCTGAAGCCGGTCGTGGTCGACAAGACCAACTGGAAGCAGATCCTGGTCGACGGCGGCTATTACAAGGAAGCGCAGCTCAAGTAAGCTTTTTGCTCCGCGCGGTGGTAAACTGCCGCGCGGACCCTTTTGTTTCGGAGTGATCATGCTCGATCCCGTTCCGCTTGCCGAAAAGCCGCCCATTCTCGAAATGCGCAGCATTTCGAAGAGCTTTGGCGCCGTCAAGGCGCTTTCCGATGTCAGCTTCACTGTCCAGGAGGGCGAGATTCACGCGCTCGTCGGCGAAAACGGCGCCGGCAAATCGACGCTGATGAAGGTGCTTTCCGGCGTCTATCCGCATGGCTCCTACGAGGGCTCGATCTTTTTCGCCGGCGAAGAACGCCATTTCCGCGATATCAACGATTCCGAAAAGCTTGGCATCATCATCATCCACCAGGAGCTGGCGCTCATCCCCCTGATGTCGATTGCGGAGAACATATTTCTCACCAATCCGCCGGCGCGTTACGGGGTCATCGACCGCAGCGAGCGCCACGAGCGGACCAAGGCCCTGCTTGCGAAGGTGGGGCTAAGCGAACAGCCGGACACGCTGATCACCAATATCGGTGTCGGCAAGCAGCAACTGGTCGAGATCGCCAAGGCGCTGTCGAAGGACGTGCGGTTGCTGATCCTCGACGAGCCGACCGCTTCGCTCAACGAAACGGACAGCGCCGCGCTTCTGGAACTGCTCAAGGAATTCCGGTCGCACGGGATCACCTCGATCCTCATATCCCACAAGCTGAACGAGATTTCCGAAGTCGCCGACCAGATCACGGTGCTGCGCGACGGGCGCACCGTCGGCACGCTCGATTGCCATGCCGGCCCGATCGACGAGGATGAGATCGTCCGCCGCATGGTCGACCGAGACCTCGAGAGCCGCTATCCGAAGCGCGACCCGAAGATCGGCGACGTGATCTTCGAAGTCGAGAACTGGTCCGCCTATCATCCGATGCATGCGGACCGGCAGGTGGTCAAAAACGTCTCGCTCAAGGTGCGGGCCGGCGAGATCGTCGGCATTTCGGGCCTGATGGGCGCCGGGCGCACCGAATTCGCCATGAGCCTGTTCGGCCGGTCCTGGGGGCGGCACATCACAGGCACCGCCAGGCTGCACGGCAAGGAACTCGACCTCTCCGACGTCCACAAGGCCATCAAGGCGGGTCTCGCCTATGTCACCGAGGATCGCAAGCAGCTCGGCCTCATCCTGTCGGAAGACATCCGCAAGAATGTCTCGCTCGCCCATCTCGGCGGCGTTTCCTCGCGCGGGGTCATCGACGATATCGCGGAAATGAAGGTGGCGCAGGAATTCCGCGGCCGCATGCGTATCCGCAGCCACAACGTCTACCAGGACACCGGCAAGCTTTCAGGGGGCAACCAGCAGAAGGTGGTCCTGTCGAAGTGGCTGTTCACCGGCCCCGAAGTGCTGATCCTCGACGAGCCGACGCGCGGCATCGACGTCGGCGCGAAATATGAAATCTACACGATCATCAACGAACTCGCCGATGCCGGCAAGGCGGTGGTCGTTATCTCGTCGGAAATGCCCGAGCTGATCGGCATCTGCGACCGTATCTTGGTGATGCACGAAGGTGCTTTCGTCGGCGAGGTGTCCGGCGAGGGAGCCACGCAGGAAAATATCATGCGCGCCATCATGCGACGCAAAGGGAGAGAATAATGAGCACGCCCCAGGAAGCAGTCTCGGCGCCGCCGAAGGCGACCGGTTTTCTGAAGGACAATCTCCGCGATTTCGGCATGCTGATCTCGCTCGTGGTCATCGTGGTGTTCTTCCAGTTCGCCACCGATGGCGTGCTTCTGAAACCGCTCAACGTCACCAACATCGTGCTGCAGAACGCCTATATCGTCATCATGGCGCTCGGCATGCTGATGGTGATCGTCACCGGCCATATCGACCTGTCGGTCGGTTCGGTCGCAGGCTTCATCGGTGGGCTTGCCGGGCTCATGATGGTTCAATGGGGCATCAATTTCGCTCTCGTCATCATTGCCTGCCTAGCCGTGGGCGGCCTGATCGGGGCGATTCAGGGCTATTTCGTCGCCTATTTCAAGATACCGTCGTTCATCGTGACGCTCGCCGGCATGCTGGTCTTCCGCGGCCTGATGATCGCCATCCTCGGCAGCCAGGCGATCGGGCCTTTCCCGCCGATCTTCCAGAAGCTCTCGTCCGGTTATGTCGCCGAGATCGTCTCGTCGGCCGGCGGCCTCTACATCACCTCGTTCCTGCTCGGACTGGTCCTCGCGATCATCCTCATCGTGCAGAATTTCGCGAGCCGCAAGCGGCGCATTTCGCATGGCGTCGAGACGGAGCCGTTTGGTTTCTTCGTCGCCAAGAATCTGCTGATCCTTGCCGGCCTCGGTTACATCGCCTTCCTGATCTCATCGCATCGCGGCATGCCGAACGTGCTGATCATCATGGCGGTGCTGATCGCCGCCTACAGCTTCCTGACCACCCGCACCGTGATCGGCCGGCAGATCTATGCGGTCGGCGGCAATGCCCGTGCGGCCGAGCTTTCCGGCATCAAGACGACGCGGCTGGTTTTCCTCACCTTCGTCAACATGGGCGTGCTGGCGGCGCTCGGCGGTCTCGTCGTCGCCGCGCGTCTCAACAGCGCCACGCCGAAGGCCGGTGCCGGGTTCGAACTGGACGTCATCGCTGCCTGCTTCATCGGCGGCGCGTCCGCCTATGGCGGCGTCGGCAAGGTAACCGGTGCGGTCATCGGCGCCTTCCTGATGGGCGTGATGAACAACGGCATGTCGATCCTCGGCATCGGCATCGACTACCAGCAGGTCATCAAGGGCCTGGTCCTGCTCGGCGCCGTCTGCGTCGACGTCTACAACCAGCGGCGCTGAGGCGCCGCTTTCCCTTCTGGATTGCCCCAAGAAACTCGAAAGCCCGGATGCGTCAGACGCCTCCGGGCTTTTTTGTGTGCAGGCCTGTTACCGCGGCCGCTTGAGGGGCGACTGGCTGGAACCATCGAAGCTGACTTCAGGTTGCCGACTCGGTCACGGCCTCTTCGATAACGTCTTCCGGGATGTCGTCAAAGGACGAGTAGTTGAGGTTGTAGAGTTTCGAATAAAGCTTTTCGTTCTTCATCAGCTCGCGGTGATTGCCGCTTTCGATCAGCTCGCCATTCTGCAGGACGATGATCCGGTCGGCCTCGCGGATGGTTGCCAGGCGATGGGCGATGACGAGGCCGGTGCGGCCTTCGAGCAGCTTAACCAGCGCCTTCTGGATCAGCATTTCCGTATAGCTGTCGATATTGGCGGTCGCCTCGTCGAGCACCAGGATTTTGGCGTCGGCCACCAGCGCCCGGGCAAAGCTCAGGAGCTGGCGCTGGCCGAGCGACAGATTGCCGCCGCGTTGGCCGAGAATGCTCTCGTAACCATCCGGCATGCGCATGATGAAGTCATGGGCGCCGACCGCCTTGGCCGCCTCGATCACCTGTTCGCGGGTCGCATCCGTCTTGTGGTAGCGGATGTTCTCGAACACCGTTCCGGTGAACAGGAACGGCTCCTGCAGCACCATGGCGATCTGCCGGCCGAGCGATTCCTGCGTCAGGTCGCGCACGTCATGACCGCCGACCAGGACCTGGCCCTGCTGCGCGTCGTAGAAGCGGTGGATCAGCGACATACAGCTCGACTTGCCCGAGCCCGTCGGGCCGACAAGTGCCACCGTCTCGCCCGGATTCACCTTGAAGCTCACATGCTTCAGGACCGGGTGCTTGGGATTGTAGCCGAACACCACGTCCTTGAACTCGACCGAGCCATCCATCTCCGCCGACAGGATTTTGGCGTTTGGCGCATCCTTGATGTCGACCGGTACGTCCAGCACCTCCGTCAGGCGCTGGCCGGATGCCATGGCGCGCTGCATGACCGAATATTGCAGGGTCAGCGAGCGGATCGGGTCGAAGAAGCGCTGGATGTAGAAGAGGAAGGCGACCATGACGCCGACGTCGAGCGCCTGGTTGAGGACGCGCGCGCCGCCGACCACGACGACCAGCGCCATCGCAAGGCCGGTGAGCGAATCGACGATCGGCACCATGACCTGGGCGTATTTGGCCGCGTTCAGATGGGTGTTGAGATTGGCGCGGGCCTTGTCGTCATAGAGCATGAAGTTGACGCTCTGGCGGTCCATGCTCTGGACGGCGCGCACGCCGTGGATGGCTTCGGCAAGCGCACCGTTGGCGATCGAATTGGTCTCATGCGCGGCCATGAAGGATTTTCGCGCGCGCGGCAGCCAGAAGAGGCGCACGACGAAGAGGACGGGGAGCGCGCAGAGCGTCAGCAGGCCGAGCTTGAAGTCGAGCGTCAGCATGACGAAAACGATGCCGAACAGCAGCGTGATATCGCCGACCGACAGAACCGAGGTTTCCAGGAATTCCTGCATGGAATTGACATCGCCCTGCAGGCGCGACATCAGCCGGCCGACTTCGGTCTTGTCCATCCAGGAGAGCGAAACACGCTGCAGATGGGTAAACATCGCCTTGCGGATATCGAAGAGCACGTCCTCGGCGACGCCGCCGACCAGCGTTTCCTGGGCATAGCTGGCGGCGAAATTGATGAGGATCGCGACCAGGAAGGCGACCATCGACCAGATCAGCACGGATTGGCTGTCGCTGCCCGGCTGCATGCCGTGGTCGATCGCATAACGGATGATCAGCGGAATGAGGAGCTGCATCGCCGTGAAACAGAGCACGGCCAGCACCGCCCAATAGATCTTGGTGCGATAGGGGCGCACGAAGGCCCAGATGCGCTTGACGATATTCTTGTCGAAGACCTTGCCGAAGATTTCCTCTTCGATGCGATGCGAGCCGACCACCGCGCGGGGCGGGCGCCTGCCGTCTTCGCGAACGTCCGAGCGTTCGGTTTCCAGTTCCTCGGCCATAAATCCTCCCTCAGGCGCTGAGCGCGTCGTCGCCCGGACGTACCTGCAGATCGTAAAGCGCCTTGTAGCGGCCGCCGAGCGCAAGCAGCTCGTCATGCGTTCCGCTTTCGACGATGCGGCCTTCTTCCACGAACAGGATGCGGTCCGCATGCATCAGCGAGCTCAGCCGGTGGGCGACGATGATCGTCACCCGGTCGGCTGCGTATCTGCGCATGGCGCTGCGGATGCGCTGTTCGGTGCCGGCGTCGATCGCTGCCGTCGAGTCGTCGAACACCATCACGGCCGGGCGCAGCATCAGCGCGCGGGCGATCGACAGCCGCTGCCGCTGGCCGCCGGAGAGCGATACGCCGCGTTCGCCGACGATGGTGCCGTAACCGGTCGGCAGGCCGAGCACATAGTTATGGAGCTGGGCGCTTTCGCTGGCCCGCTCGATGCGGCCTTCTTTCGCCCAGGGGTCGCCATAGGCGATATTGTTCTCGATCGTCGTCGTGAACAGGAAACTGTCCTGCTGGACCACGGCGACCGACCGGCGCAGCGATTGCAGCGTCGCGCGGCGGATATCCTGGCCGTCGATGGTGATCCTGCCGCCCGTCGCATCGTAGAAACGCGGGATCAGGTGGGCCATGGTCGATTTGCCGCTGCCGGGCGGGCCGACGATGCCGATCGTCTCGCCACGCTTCGCCTCGAAGGAAACGCCGGTCAGGACCTGGTGTTTCTCGGCGCCGGGATAGGCGAAATCGACATTCTCGAACCGCAGCGTGCCGTCCGTGACCTTGAGTTCCTTGGCGCCCTTCTCGTCCTTGATGGCGATATCGAGGTCGAGCAGTTCGAACAGACGGGCGCCGCAGGTGGAGGCGCGGGCAAAGGCGTTGACCATCAGGCCAAGCTGGCGCACCGGCATCTGCAGGATGGTCATGAAGGTGAGGAAGGAGGTAAGCGTGCCGACCGTCATCTGGCCGGCCATCACCTTGTTTCCGCCGACCCAGAGAACGAGGCCCATGGCGGCGAAGAAGGAGAGCGTCATGGCGCTGGTATTGGCGACGCGGATGCCGACGCGCTGGTGGGCCAGCGTGACTGCGCTCTTCGATGCCGTCTCGAACTTGTCGAGCTCGTGGTCCTGGGCGGCGAAGGCGCGCACGACGCGGATACCGCCGAGGTTTTCCTCCATGACGCGGGTGAGAACCGAGAGCCGTTCCTGCAGGTCGAGCCAGGTGGCGCGCAGCCGAAGCTGAGTCACCGACGACCGCCAGCCGACGAAGGGCACGAAGCTCAGGGCCAGCAGGCCGAGCACCATGTCGGTCGAGAGCAGTAGATAGGCGCCGAAGCCGATCAGCACGGTCAGGAGGACCATGCGCACCAGCGCCGTCGAAAAATACATGCGCACGCCTTCGAGATCGAGAAGCCCGACGGTGATCAGGTCGCCGGAATGCATGCTGTCATGGAAGCTGAAGGACAGCCGCTGGATCTTCTCGTAACAGGCGAGCCTGAGGCGATAACCCATATGGTGGCCGACGGCCTCGCTGAAATAGTTCTGGAACAGGGTGAAGATGCCGCGCAGGACGCTCGCGCCGAGCAAGAGCAGGGCGGTCGTCAGCAGCGCGTCCTGGGCCGCCTGGCCGACATCGCCGCCGGTCAGCGCCACCTGGGTGTGATCGACCGCTTGCCCAAGCAGCCGCGGGATCATCAGCTGGAACGCGGAGGCGATCAGGGTCGCGCCGATCGCGAAGCTCGATTGCCACGGATGACGGAAGGCCATGACGGTAATGCGGGTCAGTATAGAGAAGCCCTTGCCCCAACCTGCCGCATTCACCAGCGCCAACGAAGCCGACGGCTTCGCGACGCGAACTGTTGCATCGCTGCTCACGGTTATATTCCAAAAAATGAATCACAGGGCCGGATAAAATTATCCGGGAAGACGGCCAATATGAGATGAAGATTCGGACCGGGATCTAGCCTGCATACTGACGCTGATCAGTCAATCGAATTGGGCCGAAAACCAGGAGCCGAGTGGTGATTTTTTGACCCGTGTGACGCCCGAATTTTGGGCATGGAGCTTTTCGGTATTCCAGTGCCTGAAGCGACGTGGATGCCGGACTGAAAAGCGTCCGGTCGATTTTCGAAACGCCACCTAGGCCGTAGCGACGAATTAACTATTTGAGCCAGATGGCGATAGCGGCGATTTTGACGAAGCCCATGAAGTTTGCGAGCAGCTTGTCGTATCGTGTGGCGACACGTCGGAATTGTTTGAGCTT
>NZ_JBHMAA010000052.1:0-33190 GCF_042429745.1 Neorhizobium puerariae
CGCTTCCGTCGCCGGAGTGTTTCGCGAGACGTTCGCGGGCAGGCGGAGGCCGGCGCTTCCATCGGAACCGTAACGTGCGGGGACGGTGGAAGAGGTGAAAGCCATGGGAGCGGAACGGGAAACCGGACTTCTCCCTATCAAGCCTCCCCCGGGCAGCCATGCCCGGTTCGGTTGAGCCGTCCAAGTGGCAAGGTTTCCCGAAAGGAGACCGCGAACGAAGCCATGCAGCGAGGCGAGGTGATCACCTGTAGGGGCCGGAAGCCCTGACAAGACGCCGAAGGCCACGCGAATGCGGAGCCACCTTATACAAAATCCAATGAGGTTTCGCATTCGCGTGCGCCTCTCCGGACTGCTCTTTGAAAAACCACGGCAGAAGACTGCGCGTGGGCGAAAATGTTGGGAAAGCCCTCGGGCAAGGAAACACCTGTCTGCCTCCTGCGTTCGGCCGCCGGACAGAACGGAACGCCTACCCGAACCGCCAGACGGTCGTCCGCTTCACCTCGCTGTCCTCCAGCGCCCGGGTGACCGGCACCTCATAGACTGCAAGCTGTTCGAGCCGCTCCTTCGGCAGGTAGCTTCGCCCCGGATCGCCGACCAGCACCGGCCTCCCCTCCCCGGCCAGCCGTGTGAACCACGGAACAAGCTCTGCGGCGAAATCGCGATCATAGAAGACATCGCCGGCAAGCAACACGTCCGCCTCAACCGCCTCGCCGATCAGGTTTTTTCCGGTAAAGCGGATTTCCACGCCGTTCTCCGCCGCGTTCAGGCCGACCGCCGTTTCCGTCCACGGATCGATATCGGCAGCCAGCACGTCCGCCGCTCCGGCCAGTTTCGCCGCGATCGCCACCAGCCCCGAGCCGCTGGCGAAATCCAAGACTCTTTTGCCGGCTACCGTTTCCGGATGATCGAGAATATAGCGCGCCAGCCCCTGCCCGCCGGCCCAGGCAAAAGCCCAGAAAGGCGGCGGCAGGCCGATCTCTTCCAGATCCTCCTCCGTCTTCAGCCAGAGCTCATGCGCCTCGCTTGCCAGATGCAGCCGGACCTCGGGCACATGCGGCGGGCTCATCATGCCGGTGTTCTGGAGGATGAAGGTCCTGGGATCGGTCTTCAAGTCTCAGTCCGGCGACTTCGGGGGATTGTCGAGACCGCCGAGCCGGCAGATCTCGAAATATTCCTCGTCCGTCACCGGCTGCACCGAAAGCCGCATCGACGTCACCAGCGACATCTTCTCGAATTTCGGATTGGACTTGATGTCCTTCAGCGTCACCGGCTTCGGCATGTCCATGGCCGCGCGGATATCGACGCAATCCCATCTGGGATCGTCCTTGGCGGTCGAATCGGGATGCGACAGCGCCGAGACCTCTACGATGCCGACGATCTCCAGCCCCTCGTTCGAGTGGTAGAAGAAACCCTTGTCGCCGATCTTCATCGCCCGCATGTTGTTGCGCGCGAGGTAGTTGCGCACGCCGGTCCATTCCGTGCCCTTGCTCCCGGCCGCCTTCTGCTGTTCCCAGGACCAGGACGAGGGCTCGGATTTGTAAAGCCAGTACGCCATCGGTCGCCCTCACTCCGGCTTGTTGAAAACCCAGTTCCAGTGCTTGACCTCGACCGTCTCGAAAAGCCCGGCCAGATAGTAGGGATCGGCCTCGGCAAGCGCGCGCGCCGCCGCCAGGTCCGCCGCCTCCACGACGACCAGACTGCCGTTCGGCTTGCCTTCATCATCGAGGAAGGGGCCGGCAAATTTCAGCGTGCCGTCGGCATTGAGCTTGTTCAGGTGCTCCAGATGAGCCGGGCGGGTGTCCATCCGGACGTTCAGATGGCCGGGCTTATCGGCGCAGACGAAGGCAAACAGCATCGGTTTTCTCCTAAGAGCGCATCCCGAAAAATGCGAAGCGGTTTTCGGACAAGATGCGCGGTCGACAAAAGAACTATTATTCCGTCTTGATCGGCCGGGTCATGAGCTGCTCCATGGCCGTCATGATATCGAGCTTTCCGTCGACGATCGCCGCCACCGCATCGGTCACGGGCAGTTCGACGGAAAACCGGGTCCCCAGCCGGGCGGCGACCGACGCCGCATGAACGCCTTCGACCAGCGGCCCGCCGATCGTCCCCGCCGGCTCGCCCTTGCCGAGCGCGATGCCGAACCGGAGATTGCGGGATTGATGGCTCGTACCGGTCAGCACCAGGTCTCCGAGCCCCGAAAGCCCGCGCACGGTATCGGCCTTGCCGCCCATCGCCCCGACAAGCCGCGACATTTCGGCAAGCCCGCGCGCGATCAGTGCCGCACGGGCGGAATCGCCGAGCCCCGCCCCTTCGATGATGCCGCAGGCGATCGCCAGCACGTTCTTGAGCGCGCCGCCGAGCTGCACGCCGATCCGGTCGGTCGAGGCATAGAGCCGGAAGGTGCGGCCGGACAGCATGTTGGCGAGCCGCTCCGAAAGCGCCTGATCCTCGGCGGCGATCACCATGGCGGTCGGCAGGCCGCGCGCGATGTCGGCCGCGAAGCCGGGACCGGACAGGACCGCGATCGGGTGATGCGGCAGTTCCGCTTCCAGCACCTGCATCAGCAGCCGGCCCGAGGACTTGTCTATGCCCTTGGCGCAGGTGACGACCACCGCGTCCCTGGCAAGATAGGGGCCATAATGCCGCGCGGCATCCGTGTGCGCCTGCGAGGGCATGGCGAAAAGCACGACGCTCGCCTCGCCGATCGCATCCGGCTCGGCGGAAAACTCCAGCGCATCGGGAAGCGGCACGCCGGGCAGGGCCGCGTCATGCACGCGATCCTCCCGCAGGTCGCTCATCAGCTCCGGGTCGCGGCCGATCAGCGTGACGGGAAACCTGCCGTCCAGCGTGATCACGGCCGCAAGCGCAGTTCCGAAAGCCCCTGCCCCGATGACGACGATGCGTTCCTGGCCGCTCATGCCTTGGCACCCCGCTTGCCGGAACCGAGCAGGGCCTGGGCCTCCCTGTCCAGCGGCCAGCGCGAGCGCGGCGCGACATCGAGCGTATCGGCCGGGAAATCCTCGGCAAGCCGCTCGAGGCCGGCCCAGGCGATCATCGCGGCATTGTCGGTGCAGAGCCTCAGCGGCGGCGCGATGAAGCGGAAACCGTTCTCGATGCAGAGCGCCTGCAGCGTGCGGCGGATTTCCTGGTTGGCGGCGACGCCGCCCGCGACCACCAGCGACGGATCGACGTCGAGATGCCCGAATTCCTGTCTGAAGCGAGCCAGCCCGCGACCGATGCGATCCCGCAGCGTGCGGGAAATCGCCTTCTGGAAGGAGGCGCAGATATCGGCGACATCCTGTTCGCTCAGGGGCGCGATCCCGGTCGCGGCCTGCCGCACGGCAGTCTTGAGGCCAGAGAAGGAGAAGTCGAGCCGCGCCTCGCCGACCAGCGGCCTCGGAAAGGAGAAACGGTCCGGATTGCCGCCCTGGGCTGCCTTTTCCACGGCCGGCCCGCCGGGATAGGGCAAGCCGAGCAGTTTCGCCGTCTTGTCGAAGGCCTCGCCCAGCGCGTCGTCGATCGTCGTGCCCCAGCGTTCGTATTCGCCGACGCCGCGCACCAGCACGAGCTGCGTATGCCCGCCGGACACGAGCAGCATCAGGTAGGGGAAGGAAAGCCCGTCCGTCAGCCGCGCCGTCAGCGCATGGCCTTCGAGGTGATTGACGGCGATGAGCGGCTTGCCGGCGGCGCGTGCGATCGCCTTGGCCGTCATCAGCCCGACGATCAGGCCGCCGATCAGGCCAGGCCCCGACGTCGCCGCCACCGCATCGATCTCGTCAAGCGAAACCCCGGAACGCTGGAGCGCCTCCTCGACAAGCCCGTCCAGCGCTTCCACATGGGCGCGCGCCGCGATCTCCGGCACGACGCCGCCATAGGCGCTGTGCTCGTCGAGCTGGGACAGCACCACGTCGGAAAGGATTTCCCCCCGGCCGTCCTCATGGCGCGCGACCACCGCCGCGGCCGTTTCGTCGCAGCTTGTTTCGATGCCGAGGATGCGAAGAAAGGTCGCCATCCCGAGAACTGGCCCCTATCGTTGATTGCGAGGTGGATGAAAGAGGTTTACGAGAGCTTCCGGTAACAATGGAATGACGCGGATGCAAACAAAACCTTTCCGGATCGGCACGCGAAGCAGCCCGCTGGCGCTTGCCCAGGCGTACGAAACGCGCGATCGGCTCATGGCGGCGCATGGCCTGGGGGAGGACGCGTTCGAGATCGTCGTGCTGTCGACGACCGGAGACCGGATCAACGATCGGCCGCTGGCGGAACTCGGCGGCAAGGGCCTCTTCACCCAGGAACTGGAGGAACAGCTCCTCTCCGGCGATCTCGATTTCGCCGTGCATTCCTCGAAGGATATGCCCACCAGATTGCCCGACGGCCTGCACCTTGCGGCCTACCTGCCGCGCGAGGATTTCCGCGATGCGTTCATTGGCCGCACGGCGCCGACGCTGACGGCACTTCCCGACGGCGCGACCGTCGGCTCCTCCTCGCTTCGGCGCCAGGCGCTGATCCGCCGCATCCGGCCGGATATCACCGTCATCACCTTCCGCGGCCTCGTCGATACGCGGTTGCGCAAGCTTGCCGAAGGTCAGGCGGATGCGACCCTGCTCGCCTATGCCGGCCTGAAGCGTCTTTCCAGGGAGGACGTCGTTACCGAGCTGCTCGACCCGGCCGATTTTCCGCCAGCCCCCGCACAGGGCGCGATCTGCGTCGAAAGCCGCATCGGAGATGCCCGCATCGGGACCCTGCTGGAGCCGATCGACCACCGGCCGACCCACGACGCCGTCTCCTGCGAACGTGCCTTTCTGGCCGCGCTGGACGGGTCCTGTCGCACACCGATAGCCGGCTATGCCGTCTGCGAAGGGGAACATATCGAATTTTCGGGCCTGATCCTGACACCGGATGGGCGGAAGGAACATTCCGTCGAGATGGAAGGCCGCCGCGAACACGCCGAAATGCTGGGCCGCAGGGCGGGCGACGCGGTGCGCGCCGCCGCCGGTGCGGACTTCTTCGAAAGCTGGGCGTAGGGCCGTGCGGGTCGTCGTCACCCGCCCCGAGCCTTCGGCCCGGCGCACGGCGGACCGGCTGGAGCGCCTCGGCCATCACCCGGTCCTGCTGCCTGTTTCCAGGGCTGTGCATCACCCGGAGACAGCCAGGGACGCGCTCAGGAAACCCCACGCGGCGCTTGCCCTGACCAGCGCCGAAGCCGGCCGTGTGCTTTCCTCCCTGGGCGACCAGCTCGCGCCCTATCTCGAAGAGACGCTTTATGCCGTCGGGGATGCGACGGCAAAGGCGGCCGCAGCGGCCGGTTTCCGGAATATCCGCACCGGCACCGGCACCGGCGCCGAACTCGCCAAACTTATTGCAAGCCACACCGCGTCGCTCGCGGCCCCTCTTCTCTATCTCGCCGGCAAACCGCGCTCGCCGGGGTTCGAGGAGGGATTGCGGGCCCGGAACCTCCCTTTCGTGACGGCGGAAATCTATGAAATGTCGCCTGTCGCCCATGACGGGAACGCCATCCGCGCCGCATTGCTCGACCCGAAGGCCGATGCGGTCCTTCTCTATTCCCGCAAGAACGCACAGCTCTTCTTCGATCTCTCCGCGCCGCACGCAGAAGCCCTGGCGGCCACGCTCATGCTTTGCCTCAGCGACAATGTGGCCAATGCCGTTCCGGATGAATTTCACAGAAATATCAAGATCGCCGGTCATCCTGACGAAGACGGGCTTTTCGCTCTCCTTTAGTCGAGGGGCGGCGGCAAAATCCCGCCCGCCCCTTTTCTTCCACCCACCCACCGACTAGTTTCCTGTGAGCGCATGCAAAAAGAGGTCGAGATGGTATCGGAAAAACCACCCCGCCGATCAAAGGTAGAAAAAGAACCGGTCACCATAGACCTCAGGGTCGAGGAATCGGACGTCGTTGCCGAACCCGTCCGCAGCAACGACATCGACGAACCGGTGACGCCGGCTGAAGCGGCCGCGGAAGTACCGACGGATGCGGAAGAGCCGGCAGGAGCCGGCATCGCGGGCGAAGCGGCCGCCGAGCCTGCCGCCACCGACGCGCCGCCCTTCGACGACGAAGCCGAGGCCGGGAAGCAGCCGGAACCCGCAAACGTCGCCCCCGAACCGGAGCCGGCGGCAGCGCCGCGCGAGCGGACCGGCCCCGCCACATCGACACTCGTCGCGTCCGGCATTTTCGGCGGCATCGTGGCCCTGGCGCTCGCCGGCAGCATGCAATATGCCGGCTACCTGCCGGGTGCATCCCGCGCACCGGCGGTGGATACGACCGCCCTCTCTTCCGAGATCACCGCACTCCGCCAGGAAGTCGCCGCATTGAAGGGCCGGCCGGCCCCGCCGGCGCAGGACACCGCACTCGCCAGCCGCGTCGCGGCGCTTGAAGCCTCTGCCGGGGAGCCGAACGGCGCTGGCGAGCGGACGCTTGCCGCTCTCAAGGACGATGTCGCCCTGCTTCGATCCGCCGTCGAGTCGACGGCGGGCAACGCCGTCCAGCTTGAAGGACGCGTCGATGCGGCGGAGGCGAGGCTCAACGAGCGAGGTCCGGAACAACAGGTCGCACGCGCCGTGGCAGCCGCCTCCCTGAAGGCCGCGATCGACCGCGGCGGACCTTTCCAGACCGAGCTCCAGACCTTCGCCAGCGTTGCGAACGACGATCCCGCGGTCGCGGATCTGCAGAAGTTCGCGGCAAGCGGCGTGCCTTCCCGCGCCGAACTTCAACGCGAATTTCCGCGCATCGCCGATGCGATATTGGAAGCCGCCGTTCCCCAGGACCCCAATCAGGGCCTTGTCGACCGGCTTCTGTCCTCCGCCATGGCGGTGGTGAAGGTGCGGCGCGTCGGCGACGTGGAGGGCGAAACACCGGAAGCGATCGTCGCCCGCCTTGAGGAAGGCCTGCGCAACGGCGACCTTCAGGCTTCCGCGCGCGAATGGGATACGCTGCCGGAAACCGCAAAAGCCGTTTCACGCGACTTCAGGCAGAAGCTCGATGCCCGCATTCAGGTGGAAAATCTCGTGGGCGGAACGCTGACACGCGCCGTCGCCGGCACTCAAGGCTGAGGACGGGCAAACAGGATGATCAGACTTTTCATTTTCCTTCTCGTCGTGCTGGCTCTTGGCTGGGGTTTTTCCTGGCTTGCCGATCGCCCCGGCCTGATCTCCATCACCTGGCAGGATCACCTGATCGAGACGAGCATCATGGTCGCGGCCACGATGGTGGTCGCGCTCGTCGCCGTCGTGATGATCCTCTGGTGGATCGTCGGCGTGGTCTGGACCTCTCCCTATTCCGTCCGCCGCTATTTCCGCGCCCGCAAGCGCGACCGCGGCTACCAGGCGCTCTCGACCGGCCTCATCGCCGCCGGCGCGGGCAACGCCCTGCTGGCCCGCAAGATGAGCGTCCGCACCCGTGGTCTCCTGAGCGCCGATCAGGAGCCGCTGATCCACCTGCTCGAAGCCCAGGCGTCGCTCATCGAAGGCAAGCATGACGATGCGCGCCGGAAATTCGAGCAGATGGCCGAGGACCCGGAGACGCGGGAGCTCGGCCTGCGCGGCCTTTACATGGAGGCGCGCCGGCTCGGCGCCAACGAGGCTGCGCGGCAATATGCCGAAAAGGCCGTCGAACACGCGCCCTACCTGCCCTGGGCCGCCCAGGCGACGCTCGAATCCCGCAGCCAGTCGGGCCGCTGGGACGATGCGATCCGGCTTCTGGACCAGCAGCGCATGGCGAATGTCATCGACAAGGCCGAGGCCGACCGCCTGAAAGCCGTGCTCCTGACCGCCAAGGCGGGTGATCGGCTGGAAGGCGACCCGAAAGGCGCCCGCGATGACGCGATGGCCGCACTGAAGCTTGCCAAGGATCTGGTCCCTGCCGCCGTCATCGCCGCCAAGGCCTGGCTGCGTGAGGACAATATCCGCAAGGCTGCATCGATCCTGGAAAGCATCTGGAAACTGGGACCGCATCCGGAAATCGCCGGAGCCTATGTCAGGGCCCGCAGCGGCGACAGCACGGTCGACCGGCTGAAGCGTGCCGAAAAGCTGGAAGCCCTGCGGCCGAACAATGTCGAATCGCTGCTCGCCGTCGCCCAAGCGGCGCTCGATACGCAGGAATTCAGAAAAGCACGCGCCAAGGCGGAAGCCGCCGCGCGCATGGAATCCCGCGAGGCGGCCTATCTTCTTCTCGCCGATATCGAAGAGGCCGAGACCGGAGATCAGGGCCGCGTCCGCCACTGGATGGCGCAGGCCCTCCGCGCGCCGCGCGACCCGGCCTGGGTCGCCGACGGCTTCGTTTCCGAAAAATGGCTTCCCGTTTCGCCGGTCACCGGCAGGCTCGATGCCTTCGAATGGAAGGCGCCCTTCGGCCAGCTGGAGGGGCCGGTCGAGGAAGGGTCGCTGGCTGCGGAAGAGGCGATCACCAACCTGCCCCCGGTCACGCGGCCGGCCAGGACGGGAGAGCCATCCACGGCGATCGTCGTCCCGGTTCCTCCATCCGCCAAACCGCCCGTACCGGATTTAGCTGTTGCAGCAAAAACACCAGACGGGGCGAATGTGGCGCCGAAGACCGAAAAATCGCCGGAAAGTGAGCAGGAGCCGGTTCCCTTTTACGGTCGTCCACCGGATGATCCGGGTGTGAAAGATCCCCATGCCGCGCAGCCCGCAACGAGGCTCCGGCTTTTCTAGAAAGGCGAGGGCCTGGATATAGATGTTGGAACGCATTCAGGCCTTTCTCCACAACCTCACATCATCGCACCATTCCAGCGAATTCGCGCCCGACGATCCGCGTGTCGCCTTCGTCGCGCTCTGTTTCCAGGTCATGGAGGCTGACGGCAACCTCTCCGAGAAGGAACAGCGGAAATTCCGCGACCTGCTGCGGGAACGCTACGATCTCAGCGAGGAACGGTTGAAGGCCTTGATCGAGGCAGGCCATCAGGCCGGCAGCGAGGCGGTTGACTATTACCGGTTTACTTCCGATCTTAGACGGCATCTCGTCGACGAAGAGGATCGTATCGAGCTTCTCGGCATCCTGTGGGATATCGTCTATGCGGACGGCCAGCGCAACGAGATCGAAGATCATGTGATCTGGAGGATTGCCGATCTTCTGGGCGTCTCGGCGCGCGACAGGGTTCTGCAGCGCCAGCAGGCGGCCGCACGTTCAACGGGAGGAGATCAGGGAGGAGACTGAGGAAATAAGATGCTGATGCTTCCTTCCCGCCCCACCGGCAGGCTCCCCGTGCTGATCGTGCTCCATCAGGAGCGCTCCTCCCCCGGCCGCGTCGGCCAGATGCTCATCGACAAGGGATTTCCCCTCGATATCCGCCGCCCCGTGCTGGACGACCCCCTGCCTGGCACCATGGCCGGTCATTCAGGCGCGGTGGTCTTCGGCGGGCCGATGAGCGCCAACGATCCCGAGCCGTTCGTCAAAACGGAGATCGACTGGATCGGTGTGCCGCTCAAGGAAAACAAGCCTTATCTCGGCATCTGCCTCGGTGCGCAGATGATGGTGCGGCACCTGGGTGGCTCCGTTGCGCCGGACAGGGACGGCCTGACCGAGATAGGCTGGTATCCCCTGCGCCCGACCGAGCATGGCCGGCTGCTGATGCACTGGCCGAAGATGGTCTACCATTTCCACCGGGAAGGTTTCGACACGCCGCGCGGCGTGCAGCTGCTCGCCGAGGGCGACGCATATCCGAACCAGGCCATCCGATACGGCGACAACGCCTGGGGCCTGCAGTTCCACGCGGAACTGACGCGCGCCATGATGCAGCGCTGGGTCGTGCACGGCGAACACCGCTTCATCATGCCGAATGCGCAGAAGGGCCGCGAGCACCTGGAAGGCCGGATGATCTTCGATCCGCCGCTGAAGGAATGGCTCTGGAATTTCCTCGATATCGTCTTCGGACCTTCCGGCGCCGCGGAAGCTGAGAACCAGCCGGCGCGCCGGCCGATCCTTCAGGGGGGCTAAGCGCCCCGCCGACCGGGTTTCCTCACCACTCTATCGCGTCGGCGCTTCGAGGCTGTCGATCCTGCGCAGCTTCGGAAAACCGAGCGACCAGATGACCGCCACCGCCAGCGTGCCGATGCCGCCGATGACCACCGCCGGTACGGCGCCGAAGATCGAGGCCATGGTGCCGGCGCGGAATTCGCCAAGCTCGTTCGACGCCCCGACGAAAACCATGTTGACGGCGTTCACCCGGCCGCGCACCTCGTCCGGCGTCCAGAGCGCGATCAGCGTCTCCCGCACATAGACGGAAAGCATGTCGGACGCGCCCATGAGCATCAGCGCCGAGATGGAAAGCCACGGCGTCACGGAAATGCCGAAGATCAGCGTGCCGATGCCGAAGAGCCCGACGCCGATGAACAATACGGACCCCGCCTGATGCCGGATCGGATGGAAGGCGAGATAGACCGCCACGATGATCGCACCGACACCGGGTGCCGCGCGCAGCATGCCAAGGCCCCAAGGGCCGAGTTCCAGGATATCGCGGGCATAGATCGGCATCAGCGCCACCGCCCCGCCCAGAAGCACCGCGAACAGGTCGAGGGAGATCGCTCCGAGCACCACCTTCTCGCTGAAGATGAAGCGGAAACCGGCCAGCATCTGGCTCCAGCCGACATTGCGCGCGGCGGTCCGCTGGGCCGGTTTCGGGATCATGAAGACGAGAAGACCGGCAAGCACCTGGAAGGCGAAGGCGACCACGTAGGCGGTGACCGGGCCGACACCATAAAGCAGGCCGCCCACCACGGGGCCGAGAATCGCAGCCGTCTGCCACGAGGACGAGTTCCATGCCACGGCATTCGGCAGGTCCTGCTCCGGGACGAGGTTCGGCCCGAGCGACTGGACGGCCGGCCCCATGAAAGCCCGCTCGATGCCGAAGACGATCAGGATCGAGAAGACCAGCCAGGGCGTGAAGGAATTCGCGATCGTCAGGGCGAGCAGCGCGCTGGCGCACAGGGCTCCGACCACCATGCAGACAGCCACGATCGCACGGCGGTTATATCGGTCCGCGACCGCGCCGGTGACCAGGATCAGGAGCAGGGACGGCAGGAACTGGAAAAGCCCGATCAGGCCGAGATAGAGCGGATTGCGCGTCTCGTCGTACATCTGCCAGCCGACCGAGACGCTGATGATCTGGATCGAAAAGGCGGAAAGAAACCGGGCAAAAAAGAAACGCGTGTAGGACGAGTGCCGGAAGGCGGCGAACCGATCGCCCGAGGCGGAAATGGACATGAGGTAACAACTTTCAGCAGAGCCGAAAACCGGCATTGCGCCCGTCACCGCCGGACATGGCCCGGATGAAGCCTGACGCGGCATCTCCCGCTAGTTCGCCAATGTCCATGTGCCTGTCAACATGGAATTGCATTTCGAGCTGTTTTACCCTCTGTCAGCGCCCTGCCGGCACCAGCGTCCCGAGGTCTGATCACGCATCATCCACGCTCCACAACCTACGCATCGGCCCGAAAATCGGGATCGATTTTCGGGCCGATGCGTAGATTCAATAGGTTAGAGCGTCCTTTGTGCGTCCCAAAGGACGCACAAAGGACGCTCTAGGAGGATGGCTCCGCCTTCCTCGGACAGACGGCGATGTTATCGCCTTCGACGCAGACGAAGGACAACCCGCCGTTTTCGAAGGCGAGGCGCAACTGGGCCTCGGTCGCGCGGTGCACGTCGTGCCGGTCCCCCTCGTAATCGCGTATCGTACTGCGCGACACGCCGGACCTGTCGGCCAGCTCCGTCTGCGTCCAGTCCAGAAAACCGCGAGCCGCCCGACACAGCGCAGGTGTCAATATCTTGGGCTTATTGGCTTGACCCATCGTCGCATACTGCCCATATTGGTCAATATCTTCCATATATGGCATTTTTGATCGGCTTGCTAGGGGTGTTCGGAAGACCATTCCGGCAGATCACGGGCCAGGGCATGCAAGGGGTCGGGACATTGGGATAACGTTGGGACCATATTTTCTCTTAATCCTGCTTGTCCTGCCGTTCCTCGGAAGCCTGATTTCCGTCTTTCTGCTGAATACCGCCTCCAGGGTCCTGCCCTCCTGGGTTGCGGGCGCGACCGCGCTGTCATGCCTGCTGATCGTCTTCGCCGCTTATCCGGGCGTCTCCGGCGGCGAAATCCTCCGCTTCCACGCGGAATGGGTTCCCCAGCTCGGCCTCGACTTCACGCTGAGGATGGACGGTTTTGCATGGATGTTCTCCGTGCTGATCACCGGTATCGGCTTCCTCGTGGTCGTCTACGCCCGCTATTACATGTCCGAGGACGATCCGGTCCCGCGGTTCTTCTCGTTCCTGCTGGCGTTCATGGGAGCGATGCTCGGCATCGTCCTTTCCGGCAACGTCATCCTGCTGTCGGTTTTCTGGGAGCTGACCAGCATCTTTTCCTTTCTGCTGATCAGCTACTGGCACAACACCGCCGCCGCGCGCGACGGCGCCCGCATGGCGTTGACGATTACCGGGATCGGCGGTTTCTGCCTGCTGATCGGACTGCTTCTCCTCGGCAACATCGTCGGCAGCTACGATCTCGACAAGATACTGGCGTCGGGCGATGTCATCCGCGGCCATTCGCTCTACCTGCCCGCGTTGATTTTCGTGCTGCTCGGGGCGCTGACCAAGAGCGCCCAGTTTCCCTTTCATTTCTGGCTGCCGAATGCCATGGCGGCGCCGACGCCCGTCTCTGCCTTCCTCCACTCCGCCACCATGGTCAAGGCAGGCGTTTTCCTTCTGGCGCGCCTCTGGCCGGCGCTGGCGGGCACCTATGAATGGTTCTGGATCGTCGGCGCCGCCGGGATCATCACGCTTCTGCTCGGCGCCTACTTCGCCATGTTCCAGCAGGACCTCAAGGGCCTGCTCGCCTATTCGACGATCAGCCACCTCGGCCTGATCACCACGCTGCTGAGCCTGGGAAGCCCGCTCGCCACCGTGGCGGCGATCTTCCACATGCTGAACCATGCGACGTTCAAGGCATCCCTCTTCATGGCCGCTGGCATCATCGACCACGAGGCGGGCACGCGCGACATGCGAAGGCTGAGCGGGCTATTCCGCTTCCTGCCGATCACCGGCACGCTGGCCATGGTCGCCAGCGCCGCAATGGCGGGCGTGCCCCTGCTGAACGGCTTCCTGTCGAAGGAGATGTTCTTCGCCGAAGCGGTGGAGACCCATGCGGATTCGATCCTCGACCGCATCCTGCCCTATGTCGCGACGCTGGCCAGCGCTTTCAGCGTGACCTATTCGCTGCGGTTCATCCATACGGTGTTCTTCGGCCCGCCGCCGTCCGACCTATCGAAGGAGAAGCCGCACGAACCGCCGCACTGGATGCGCTTCCCGATCGAATTCCTCGTCATCATCTGCCTCATCGTCGGCATCATCCCCGCCATCTCGATCGGGCCGTTTCTCCATATGGCCGTCGTCAGCGTGCTCGGGGCGGATACGCCGGAATACAGCCTCGCCGTCTGGCACGGTTTCAACCTGCCGCTGATGATGAGCTTCACCGCCCTTGTCGGTGGGGCCGCGCTGTATTTCGTCCTCAAGGATTATCTTGCGACCTGCGACGACGGACCGCCTCTCCTGCGCCGGCTGAAGGGCCAGCGCATATTCGAGCGCATCCTCGTGGAAGTGTCCTGGCGTTGGGCGCGACTGGCCGAGCAGCGGATCGGCACCCGCAATCTCCAGCCGCAGCTTCGCTGGGTCGTCGCGACAGGCTTCCTCGCCGGGCTCCTGCCCCTTTATCTATCCGGCTTCGAGACCCGCCCCTTCGTGTTCTCGGGTGTCGACCCCACCTTCGCATCGATCTGGCTGCTCGGCATCTGCCTCGCGCTCGGCACGGCCTATCTGGCAAAATACCACCGGCTTGCAGCGCTGGTGACGCTCGGCGGCGTCGGCCTCGTCGTCTGCGTTTCCTTCGTGTGGCTCTCGGCGCCGGATCTCGCGATCACCCAGCTCCTCGTCGAGATCGTGACGACGGTCCTCATCCTCCTCGGATTGCGCTGGCTGCCGAAGCGGACGGAGGCGATAGACGAGAAGATCACGTTGCGCGCGCGCTTCCGCCGTTTCCGCGATCTTGCGCTTGCCGTCGTCTGCGGCATCGGCATGACATTCGTCTCCTATGCCGTGATGACCATGCCCGTGCCCGATGCGATCGCCAACTACTTCCTCGAAAACGCCTATTCCGAAGGCGGCGGGCGCAATGTCGTCAACGTCATTCTCGTCGATTTCCGCGGCTTCGACACGTTGGGCGAGATCGCCGTTCTCGGTGTCGTGGCCCTGACCGTCTTTGCCCTGCTGCGACGTTTCCGGCCTGCCCCCGACAGCATGGACATGCCGGAACAGCAGCAGATCCAGAACCGCTTCGATGAAGAACGCCCGGAGCGGTCCGAGGGCGATACCGTGCGCGACTATCTGCTGGTGCCTTCGGTCATCATGCAATGGCTGTTCCCGGTCATCATCACCTTCGCCATCTACATCTTCCTGCGCGGCCACGATCTGCCGGGCGGCGGCTTCTCGGCGGGCCTGACGCTTTCGATCGCCTTCCTACTGCAATATCTGGCCGGCGGCACGCGCTGGGCCGAGGACCGTATCCGCATCCTGCCGCTTCGCTGGATGGGCGCGGGCCTGCTGACCGCGGCGGCTACCGGCCTCGGCGCATGGTTCTTCGGCTATCCGTTCCTCACCTCGCATTTCCAGTACATCGAGCTGCCGCTGATCGGGAAGATGCCCGCCGCGACGGCGCTGCTCTTCGATCTCGGCGTCTTCTCCCTCGTGGTGGGCTCGACGGTCCTCATCCTCGTCGCGCTGGCGCATCAGTCCATCCGCATCAATCGCCTGCGAGCGATCGAAGCCGAAAAGACGAAGGAGGCCTGATGGAGATCATCCTGTCCATAGCCATCGGCGTCATGACGAGCTGCGGCGTATGGCTCATCCTTCGCCCCCGCACGTACCAGGTCATCATCGGGCTTTCGCTGCTCTCCTACGCTGTCAACCTCTTCATCTTCGGCGTCGGCGGCGTGAAAACAAACGTCCCGCCGATCCTTTCCGACGACACTGCCATTTCAGCGCTCGCCGATCCGGTTCCCCAGGCGCTTGTCCTGACCGCGATCGTCATCGGCTTCGCCACCACCGCCCTGTTTCTCGTCGTGCTGCTCGCCTCCCGCGGGTTGACGGGCACGGACCATGTCGACGGCAGGAGCGAACCGAAATGACCGGCTGGATGCATCACCTCATCATCGCGCCGATCCTGCTGCCTCTGGCCGCGGCCGCGCTGCTTCTTTTCATCGACGAGCGCCAGCGCGTCGCAAAGGCGATGATCAGCCTTGCTTCCACGCTTCTTCTCGTCGGGATTTCGCTGATCCTGTTCCGGATCGAAACGAGCCCGAACGATTTCGACGGGGTATACCTTCTCGGCAACTGGGCCGCTCCCTTCGGCATCGTTCTCGTGCTCGACGGGCTTTCCGCCTTGATGCTGCTGCTGACGACGCTGCTTGCCATCGCGGCGCTGATCTATTCGCTCGCGCGCTGGCATACGGTCGGAGCGCATTTCCACACCATGTTCCAGCTCCTGCTGATGGGCGTGAACGGTGCTTTCCTGACCGGGGACCTGTTCAACCTCTTCGTCTTTTTCGAGGTGATGCTTGCCGCCTCCTACGGGCTGCTGTTGCACGGCTCCGGTCCGTTGCGCGTCAAGGCGGGCATGCACTATATCGCCGTCAACCTCGCAGCCGCCCTTCTTTTCCTGATCGGCGTCAGCCTGATCTACGGCACGACCGGCACGCTCAACATGGCCGATCTCGCAGCCCGCATCCCCGACATCGAGCCGGATCGGCTCATGCTGATGGAGGCCGGCGCGGGCGTGCTGGGCATCGCCTTCCTCATCAAGGCCGGCATGTGGCCGCTCTGCTTCTGGCTGCCGACGGCCTACAGCGCCGCATCGGCCCCGGTCGCCGGCATCTTCGCGATCCTGAGCAAGCTCGGGATCTATGTCATCCTTCGCCTCACCATGCTGCTTTTCGGAGAGGGGCCCTCGGCCGGTTTCGGATCGAGCGTATTGCTCTATGGCGGCATCGCTACCCTGATCTTCGGAACCATCGGCGTGCTCGCCTCCCAGGCGCTCGGCCGCCTCGCCGGCTTCTCCGTCCTGGTCTCGTCGGGAACGCTGCTGATGGTGCTCGGCATCAATGACGGCGCCATTTCCTCCGGCGCGCTCCTTTATCTGGTCAGTTCCACGCTGACGATCAGCGCCTTCTTCATGCTGATCGAACTTGTCGAACGCGGCCAGGATGCGGGCGCCAACGTGCTGGCCGTCACGATGGAAGCCTATGGCGACGCGGAGGAAGATGAGCAGGAAGAGGGGGACGGCGTGACCATGCCCGGCACGATGGCGATCCTCGGCACCTGTTTCGCCGCCTGCGGCATCCTGCTTTCCGGCCTGCCGCCGCTTTCCGGCTTCGTCGCCAAGTTCGCCATGCTCTCGGCGATGATGGGAACGGGCGCGATCGGCGTGCCGCCGACTGCGGCTGTCTGGACGCTGATCGTGCTGGTGATCCTCTCTGGCGTCGCGGCGCTGATCTCGATGACCCGCGCCGGCATCCGAACCTTCTGGAGTTCGATCGAGGGAACGGTCCCGCGCGTGCTCGTCATAGAAATCGTGCCCGTCATGTTCCTGCTGGCGCTGACGCTCCTGCTGACGGTGCGTGCCGAACCGGCCATGCAGTACATGGATACGACCATCCGCACCCTGAGCAACCCGGCGATCTATATCGATGCGGTGAGGAACACGCCGGTCGACGGGGGACAAGCCGATGCCGCAGGCGCCGGCGGGGAGGCGAACTGACATGCTGCCCTACCCGCTCCTCACATTCTCGCTGATCCTCATGTGGCTGCTTCTCAACGGTTTCACCCTCGGCCACTTCGTCCTGGGCAGCGTCGTTGCGGTTTTCGCGTCCTGGGCCATGGCTTCGCTTCGCCCGGACAAACCGAAACTGAGGAAATGGTATCTGCTGCCAAAACTGCTCGGCATCGTCCTTTTCGATATCGTCCGTTCCAATCTGGGCGTCGCCTCGGTCATCCTGATGGGGCGTCCCAAGGGGCATATGTCGAGCTTCCTGACCGTACCGCTGGAAATCGAGGACCGCACCGGGCTTGCGTTTCTTGCCGTCATCCTCACCAGCACGCCCGGCTCGGCCTGGCTGGAATACGACTCCCACGACCGTACGGTGCTGCTGCATGTGCTCGACGTGATCGACGAAGGCCAGTGGATCGAGATGATCAAGAACCGATACGAGAAGCTTCTGATGGAGATATTCGAATGAGCGCCATCATTGTCTTCACCGCCGTCTCCCTCGCCCAGTTGATGCTTGCGGCGGCAATGGCCATCGCGTCCATACGCATGTTCCGCGGCCCGCGCGCGCAGGACCGGATCATCGGCCTCGACACGCTTTACATCAACGCCATGCTGCTGCTCGTCACCTTCGGCATCGGCACGGGGCGGGTGATATATTTCGAGGCCGCGCTGGTGATCGGCATGCTGGGCTTCGTGGCGACGGTCGCTCTCGCCAAATTCCTCATGCGCGGGGAGGTCATCGAATGACCCAGCTCGCCGCAGACATTCCCCTCTGGGCCGCGATCGCCGTTGCGTTTTTCCTGCTCGTCGGCGCGGCGCTGGCGCTGATCGGCGCGATCGGCTTCCTGAGACTGCCGACTTTCTACGAACGTATCCATGCCCCGACCCTCGGCACCAGCTGGGGAATCGGCGGCGTCATGCTGGCATCGATGATCTTCTTCTCGGTCGCATCGTCGCGCCCGGTCCTGCATGAGATCCTGATCGGCATTTTCGTGACGGTCACGACCCCCATCACCTTCATGCTGCTTGCGCGCGCCGCATTGCACCGCGACAGGGCCGAGCGCAACGGCAACGTCCCCGAAAAGCACGGCGAGAACGAAGGTCCTGCAACGGCGCCCGCCTCACCGGCCGACACCTGAGGAACGATCCCGCGGGCGCAATCGGGCGGCCCCACTTGGAAGTCCCGGGTTTCGTTCCTACATCGGCAACGATTGCGGTCATCTGTTAACTCCTCGGATGCTATTTCCGTGGGTTAGGAGCCGTTTCCTCATTTCGTGAATGGATGCGGTTTCGCGCCTGTTATCTCGCACGGCGCAAAAAAAATTCATCAATGAAAACAATGAGAAAATGGGAATTGACACGAATTGGCGCAAACAATAGTTTGTGCGACAACGACATGGAGACGTGAATGCTCGCCCTGTTTCAGACCATCGATTTGGCCTTGAACCTCTACACATGGGTGCTGATCGCCAGCGCCATCTTCTCATGGCTCTATGCCTTCAACGTCATCAATTCGCGAAACCAGTTCGTGGATGCGGTCGGCCGTTTCCTCTACAACGTGACCGAGCCGGTGCTCCGACCCATCCGTCGCTTCATGCCGGATCTCGGCGGCATCGACATCTCCCCGGTGATCCTGCTCCTGATCATCTTCTTCGTCCGTTCGCTGATGTGGACGTCGATCTATCCGCTGTTCGCGTGAGCGCCCCCTACAGCAGGCATTCCGATCATTTGCGGCTGACAGTCCGGCTGATGCCCAACGCGGGCCGGAATGCCGTCGACGGTATCGAAACGGCTGCCGATGGCGAGAGCTTCCTGAAAGCCCGCGTCACGGCGGTTCCCGAGGACGGCAAGGCCAACAAGGCGCTGATCCTGTTGATTGCCGGGACGATGCGGCTGCCCAAATCCTCCATCTCGATCGTCTCCGGCGAAACGTCGCGCAAAAAAATCCTCCGGATCGAAGGCGATCCGGAGGATCTGGAAGAAAAACTCAGGAAGGCCGTGCAGGCCTGATCGCTTACTTCTGCGCGTTGTAGCGCTCGACCGCTTCGAGGATGAGCTTCTTGGCGACGTTGACATCCTGCCAGCCGCCGATCTTCACCCACTTGCCGGGCTCCAGATCCTTGTAGTGCTCGAAGAAGTGCTCGATCTGCTTCAGCGTGATTTCCGGCAGATCGGAATAGTTGACGATCTTGTCGTAGCGGCGCGTCAGCTTCGGCACCGGAACGGCGATGATCTTCTCGTCCTTGCCGCCGTCGTCTTCCATGACCATCACGCCGATGGGACGGACGTTGATGACGCAGCCCGGCACCAGCGGGCGCGTGTTGCAGATGAGGACGTCGATCGGGTCGCCGTCTTCCGACAGCGTGTGCGGCACGAAACCGTAGTTACCCGGATAGGTCATCGGCGTGTAGAGGAAGCGATCGACGACAAGCGCACCGGCTTCCTTGTCCATTTCGTACTTGATCGGCTGGCCGCCGACCGGCACCTCGACAATGACGTTGACATCTTCTGGCGGGTTCTTGCCAACGGAAATCGCATCGATACGCATTCTTTTCCTCGGGTCAGGTTCGACAAAGGTTATGCGTCGATAGCGGGAATCATGCTGCAAAGCAACAAGGCTTTGGGAGGAATGTTAACCTTCGGCCATGGCTGCAAGATCAGGAGCAGCTCAAATAACGGAGCCCGAAGGCCCGCTGACTTCAAGGCCAGACGAAGCCGATCTTCTTGAGCTGCGTGCCGTCGAAATCCTCCATGCCCTCGGCGACATCCGCGCCACCGTGCCGGCGGAAGAAACGCGTCGCATGCTCGCTGTCCTCCAGGCACCAGACGACGAGCCCTTCGCAGCCGAGCGATTTCAGCAGCCGCCGGCTTTCGCCGAACAGGCGCCGCCCCAGCCCGATACCCTGGAATTCGGGTCGGAGATAGATTTCGTAGACCTCGCCGTCATACGGCAGGGCGCGGGCGCGATTGAGGCCGATCGTGGCGTAACCCGCGACCTCGCCGGCAACATCGAGAACGAGAAGCGTTGCGGGCCCGCGCGTGGCCTTGCGCCACCAGACCTCGCCACGGCGCTCGAGCATCTGCGTCAGCGGCCGGTGGGGAATGAGCCCGGCATAGGCCTGGCTCCACGCCTCGCGGTGCGCTTCCGAGATGGCTCGGGCGTCTTCAGGTTCCGCCCGCCGGACATCGATCGACAACGTTTTCATAACGCTACTTTAAGTCCTGCCGTGGCCCATCCGCCATTACGCCATAAGGGGTAAGACGAATTTGCCCACAGACTTCTCATGTGGACGACTGACGCGACGTTAACGTGTTTTTAACCTTTGCCACAAGTCTTGCCGATACCAAGGCACAGAAAAAACCCCGGCATCGCTGCCGGGGTTCGGAGGGGCTTGAAATGAGGTCTTGAAATCAGGCGATCTTGGATTTTTCGTAGCGCTTGCGCTCGTTCGGATCGAGATACATCTTGCGGAGCCGGATCGATTTCGGTGTGACCTCGACGAGTTCGTCGTCCTGAATCCAGGAAAGGGCCCGTTCGAGCGTCATCCTGATCGGCGGCGTCAGCTTCACCGCTTCATCCTTGCCGGCGGCGCGGATGTTGGTGAGCTTCTTGCCCTTGAGGACATTGACTTCAAGGTCGTTGTCGCGGCTGTGGATGCCGATGATCATGCCCATATAGACCTTCTCGCCGGCGTCGATGATCATCGGGCCGCGGTCTTCCAGGTTGAACAATGCATAGGCCACGGCCTCCCCCGCTTCGTTGGCCAGCAACACGCCGTTGACGCGGCCGCCGATCTCGCCCTTGTACGGCTGGTAGCTGTGGAACAGGCGGTTCATGATCGCCGTGCCGCGCGTGTCGGTCAGAAGTTCGGACTGGTAGCCGATCAGGCCGCGGGTCGGCGCATAGAAGACGAGACGGACACGATTGCCGCCGGAAGGACGAAGCTCCACCATCTCGGCCTTGCGCTCGGACATCTTCTGCACGACGACGCCGGAATGTTCTTCGTCGACGTCGATCACCACTTCCTCGACCGGCTCCAGGAGCTGGCCGGTCTCGTCCTTGTGCATGACGACGCGCGGGCGCGAGACGGCGAGTTCGAAACCTTCGCGGCGCATGTTCTCGATGAGAACCGCAAGCTGCAATTCGCCGCGGCCGGAGACGAAGAAGGAATCCTTGTCCGGGCTTTCCTCGATCTTCAGCGCGACATTGCCCTCGGCTTCCTTGAAAAGGCGGTCGCGGATGACGCGGCTCGTCACCTTGTCGCCTTCCGTGCCCGCCAGCGGGCTGTCGTTGACGATGAAGGTCATGGTGACGGTCGGGGGATCGATCGGCTGGGCCTTCATCGCCTCGGTGACGGCGGGATCGCAGAAGGTATCGGCGACCGTGCCCTTGGAGAGACCGGCGATGGCGACGATGTCGCCCGCATGCGCTTCCTCGATCGGCTGCCGCTCGATGCCGCGGAAGGCGAGGATCTTGGAAATACGGCCCTGCTCGATGAGCTTGCCGTCCTGGCCGAGCACCTTGACCGCCTGGTTCGGCTTGATCGTGCCGGAAGCGATGCGGCCGGTGATGATGCGGCCGAGGAAGTTGTTCGCTTCGAGGATCGTGCCGATCATGCGGAACGGGCCTTCCTCGACTTTCGGCTCCGGTACGTGCTTGACGACGAGGTCGAGCAGCGGCGCCAGGCCTTCGTCGCTCGGGCCGGCGGGATCATGGTTCATCCAGCCGGCGCGGCCGGAACCGTAAAGGATCGGGAAATCGAGCTGCTCGTCGGTGGCGTCGAGCGCCGCGAAGAGGTCGAAGACCTCGTTCACGACTTCCTCGGCGCGGGCGTCCGGGCGGTCGATCTTGTTGATGGCGACGATCGGCCGAAGACCGACCTTGAGCGCCTTGCCGACGACGAACTTGGTCTGCGGCATCGGGCCTTCGGCGGCATCGACCAGCACGATCGCGCCGTCCACCATCGAAAGGATGCGCTCCACCTCGCCGCCGAAGTCGGCGTGGCCGGGCGTATCCACGATATTGATGCGGGTGTCCTTCCACTCGATCGACGTCGCCTTGGCGAGAATGGTGATGCCGCGTTCCTTTTCGATGTCGTTCGAATCCATCACGCGTTCCATGACGCGCTGGTTGTCGCGGAACGACCCCGACTGTTTCAGGAGCTCGTCGACAAGGGTCGTTTTCCCATGGTCAACGTGCGCGATGATCGCGATGTTGCGAAGTGCCATATTCAAGATCTCTGAGGCTGCGGCGCGATAGCTGGGAGGAAGCGCCATATTTCGTTGGGGCGCCTAATACATGCTTTTTCGCATTTGCGAAAGGGGGACGGTGATCGAGGTTTCGGCGATCAGCCGCCGGCTCCCTGGTAGCGCCGCAGGCAGAAGCGCCAGAAGGTTATCGCGACCAGCACGCAAACGGGGCCGGCGGCGAGCGATGCCGCGACCGCGCCGGAACCGAGATAGGGCACCGGCCGGCCGAGCAGCGCCGCCACGGGGACATAGGCCATGTAACCGAGCGGGATGACCGTCACCAGCGCAAGCTGGAGGGAGGGAGCGAAAATGGAGGCGGGATAACGCGAAAGCTCCCAGAAGTCGAAATAGATGCCGAACAGATAACGCGCCCGGCCGAGCACCAGCGCGCACGCCCCGATGACGGTGACGACCGAGGCGGTGATCATCGCCGCGCTTGCAAGACTGGCCACCAGCTGCAGGACGACCGGCAGGCTCCAGACGATTCCGGCCTGCGGAAGAGCCCAGACGATCAGGCCGAAGCCAAGCGCGATATGTCCGCCATATTCGATGTTGAAGCCGGAAAACACCAGGAAAGCCCAGGGGTTGACGGGCCGGACCAGCAGGGCGTCGAATTCGCCGCTATGCACCAGTTCCTCCATGCGCCGCAATTGCACGAAGGTGAAACAGGCTCCAAGCGCATAACCGAGTGTATGGAAGCCGAGCAGCAGGGCCATTTCCGGCCATGACCAGCCGCCGAGCTGCCGGAAGCGGGCGAGAATGATCCAGACGGACATGAAGACGCTGGCATAACCGAAGGCCTGCGCGATCCATGCGATGATCAGGCTCGCACGGAACTCCAGCCGCGTCCGGATGCGCAGGCGAACCAGATAGAGCATGAGTGACAAGGTCTCGCGCATGCTTCACCCCCCTTGAACGACGACCAGGCGGCAGGCGCGCGACCAGAGGAGGGTCGCGATTCCGCCCAGTATGCACAGCCAGACGACCCCGATGAGAAGCTGGGCCAGCGACGCGCCGAAATCCAGCCTGCCGAGATAGACCGCCATCGGCTGGTAGGTAATCCACGAAAACGGCAACGCATGCGCGATCCCGGCAAGCCCCGCCGGAAAGAACCACAGGGGCACGAGCCCGCCGGACAGCACGGCAAGCAGTCCACGCAGGAGCCATTCCAGCGCGTGCGCATCCAAAACCCAGAAGGCGAGCAGTCCGACGATGATGCCTGTCAACATCAGGATCAGGGTGGACAGGGCAAGATAGAAGATGAACAGGACGCCGTGCGGCACGCTCGCGGGAGCCTCGAGCCCATAGAGCAGGCCCATGACCAGGATCACCGGCAGGGAAACCGCCATCATACTGAAAAGGCGCGCCCCAAGCTGCTGGGCAAGCAGCATGAGCGGATAGCTCGCCGGCCGCAGCAGGGTGCTGGCGATGGCGCCGGTTCTGATCGTCGCACCGACATCGCGGACGACGGCCGTCGAATCCCAGCTGGACAGGAGCGTGCCGCCGATGAGCGCATAGGCGATCATCTGGTCCAGCGAAACGCCGTCGACATCCGCCCGGCCGCCATAGACGGCCTTCCAGATCGAAATCCGCGCGAACACCTCGACCAGCCCCCCGAGGATCATCACGAAGGTCTGCAGACGATGCATCGCCTCGGTCCGGAACGACGCCAACATGAGGGCAAGCAGCGCGCTCATGCCGGCACCCGGGATTGATAGTGGTTGCGGATGACCTCTTCTATCCCCGGTTCATGGAGCCGGACGTCTCGCAGGTCAGCGTCGGCCTGCAGGGCGGTCATGATCTGCACCAGCGACCGCCCGTCGTCCTCCAGCAGGAATTCCCGGACAAGCCCCTCTCCACCAGCAGGCTCCGCCCCGGAAACCCGCACATCCCCCGGTTCGCCGGCAAATTCCAGCGTGAGCCTGCGCCGCGCCCCGAAGGACACGCGCAACGCCGAAAGCGAGCCGTCGAACAACAGCCGCCCCTCGTCCACCATGATCAGCCGCGGGCAGATCTCCTCGATATCCTGCAGGTCGTGCGTCGTCAGGATGATGGTCGTGCCACGCTCGCGATTGATGCGCGCGAGAAACTTGCGCACGACATCCTTGGCCACGACATCGAGGCCGATC
The DNA here is from genome assembly GCF_042429745.1 of Neorhizobium puerariae. NCBI lineage: Bacteria > Pseudomonadati > Pseudomonadota > Alphaproteobacteria > Hyphomicrobiales > Rhizobiaceae > Neorhizobium > Neorhizobium puerariae. Next base: position 24,224 of record NZ_JBHMAA010000052.1, read on the forward strand.
GTCGGCTCGTCGAGGAACAGGATCTTCGGATCGTGCATCAGCGCCATGGCGATCTCGGCCCGCATCCGTTGGCCGAGGCTGAGCTGCCGCACCGGACGCTCGATGAAGGTCGTCAATCCCATCATCCCCGTCAGCTCGGCGAGATTCCTCCCGAAGACGGCATCCGGGACACGGTACATCCGCCGATGCAGCTCGAAACTGTCGACAAGCGGCAGGTCCCACCAGAGCTGCGTGCGCTGCCCGAAGACGACGCCGATCTCGAATGCGTTGGCGACCCGTTCCTGGTGAGGCTGCCGGCCGAGCACCCTCACGGAACCCGCGGAAGGCGTCAGGATGCCGGTCAGCATCTTGATCATCGTCGACTTGCCGGCACCGTTGGGACCCAGATAGCCGACGGCCTCCCCGGCCTGGATGCTGAAGGAAATCTCCTCTACCGCGCAGATTGGCCGCGTCACGGGAGCGACGAAGCCGCGCAGGGCGCCGACGAAACCGCTCTGGCGCACCCGCTGATGGAACTTCTTGCTGACATTCTCCGCGATGATGATCGACTTCACTTGGGGGACACCTCTGACGAAGAGAATCTCCCCCGGTCAGAGGAGTGGGCGGAACCTACACGAGACCCACTGATTCTGCTGACCAATTGTTTTGATGGGACCTATTCCCGAAACGACTGAATGGCGTCATGCGTCGCTGCCGGCAAGCTCCTCCGCCATGGCCAGCCCCTTCTTGCGAAGCATCGCCTGCGGGTCCGGCAGCTTGCCCCGGAAAGCCTTGTAGGTATCCTCCGGATCGATCGATCCGCCCACCGAATAGATGTTGTTCTTGAGCTTCCGGGCCATCACCGGATCGAAGACGTTGCCCGTCTCCTCGAAGGCCGAGAAGGCGTCGGCATCGAGCACTTCCGACCACATGTAGGAATAATAGCCGGCCGAATAGCCGTCGCCCGAGAAGACGTGCTGGAAATGCGGCGTCGCGTGGCGCATGACGATAGAGGCAGGCATGCCGATCCCGTCGAGCACCTCTTTCTGCACCGTCATCGGGTCTTCCACCGCTCCGCGGGTGTGGAAGGCCATGTCGACCAGCGCGGAGGACGTGAATTCCACCGTCGCGAAGCCGGCATTGAAGGTGCGCGCGGCAAGCACCTTGTCGAGCAGCGCCTTTGGCATCGGCTTGCCGGTTTCGTAGTGCACGGCATATTTTTCGAGGATTTCCGGCACGGTCAGCCAATGTTCGTAGAGCTGCGAAGGCAATTCGACGAAATCACGCGAAACCCCGGTACCCGAGACGGAAGGATAAGTCACGTCGGACAGCATGCCGTGCAGAGCATGGCCGAATTCGTGGAAGAGCGTTCGGGCGTCGTCGAGCGACAGCAGCGCCGGCTTGCCTTCGGCGGGCTTTGCGAAGTTGCAGACGTTGTAGATGATCGCCAGCTCGCCTTTCGCGCCGTTCTTCATCGGCAGTTTGTGCTGCGACTGGAAGGAATTCATCCAGGCGCCGGAACGCTTGGAGGAACGTGCGAAATAATCGCCCATGAACAGCGCCTTCAGCACCCCTTCCCTGTCGCGGATTTCGAAGACCCGCACATCCGGATGGTAGGCGGCGACGCCTTTCACTTCGACTGCCCCGATGCCGAATAGCCGCCCGGCGACGTCGAAGCACGCCTCGATGACCTTTTCGAGCTGCAGGTAGGGCTTCAGCTCCGACTCGGAAAAACTGAACGTCCGTTCGCGGAGCTTTTCGGCATAGTGACGCCAGTCCCACGGCATGACCTGATGGTTCTTGCCTTCCTCCGCGATGAGGCCGCCGAGGCTTGCCTCCTCTTCCAGCGCCTTGGCGCGCGCCTTTTCCCAGACCTGGCGGAGCAGCGTATTGACCGCGTCCGCCGTCTTCGCCATCGTGTTGTCCAGCTTGTAGGCCGCGAAATTCTCATATCCCAGCAGCCTGGCCTTTTCGGCACGCAGCGCCAGCGTTTCGCGGACGATGGCGAGATTGTCCGTCTCGCCGCCATTCGCGCCGCGCGCCACCCATGCCTTGAAGGCCTGCTCGCGCAGGTCGCGCCGCGTCGAGAAGGTCAGGAAGGGCTCGATGATCGAGCGCGACAGCGTCACGACATATCCGTCCTCCTCGCCCCGTTCCCGGGCGGCGGCGGCCATGGCGTCGCGCAGGAATGGCGGCAGGCCGTCGAGTTCGGCCTCGGCGAAGAGTTTCAGGGACCAGCTTTTCTCGTCGCCGAGCACGTTCTGCCCGAAACGGGCGCCGAGACCCGCCAGCTTCTCGTTGATATCCGCAAGCCGCTCCTGCTCCGCATTCGGCAGCTTGGCGCCGGCGCGCACGAAACCCTTCCAGTGGCGCTCCAGCACCCGCTCCTCTTCCACCATCAGCCCCAGGTCCTGGCGGCCTTCCCAGAGCCTGTCGATACGGGCGAAGAGGGCCGCATTCATGCCGATCTTCGAATAATGGCGCGACAGTTTCGGCGCGATCTCCCGTTCCAGCGCCTGGATATCCGCATTCGTGTGCGCACCGGCCTTGCCCCAGAACAGCGCCGAGACGCGCGAAAGCTCGTCGCCCGCGACTTCCAGCGCAACGACCGTGTTCGCGAAGGTCGGCTCTTCCGGATTGCCGGCGATCGCATCGATCTCCGCTTCGTGGGCGGCGAGCGCCGCATCGAAACCGAGCGCGAAATCCTCGTCCTTCACCTGATCGAAGCGCGGCAGACCGTGATGGCCGTTCCATTGCACCAGGGCGGGGTTCGGCGAAAGATTGGAAGACATGCAAATATCCCTCAAATTGATGCGTCGTCACTCATATAGGAGAAGGCGGCGAGAAAGGGTATGCGACCTTTCCCTTTCGATTCCCGACAAGAAATCACACACAATAATTAACGGTTATTAACCATTTGACGCACCGCAGCACTCGTGGGTACTTTTCGACAGTATCCGATGAGTCAGGATATAGCCATGGAAATTAGTTCCTTGCGCTGGTCTACCCATTTCCTGCAGCGGGAACATTCTCGAAACGGCAAGATCGAGAAGCCTTCCCAGCAGGAAGGCAGGCATGGCCAGATCAACTTTCAGCTGCCCGAGACGGGAGATGCGCCGATCAATTTTTCGGAGATCACCCCACGGGACCTGCGTGCGCTCGCCTGGGAGAACTATCAGGCCGGCAAGATCGACCAGGATACCTATATCACGCTTTCCGAGGAGCTTCCAAGCCATGCGGTCGATGCCCAGGGGCAATTGATCGACCTCTCGCAGGTGACCGACGAGACCGGTTTCAATTTCCACGACGATTACCGCAACCAGCTCGAAATCGCCATGTCCCTCGGCAATACGCACCGTGCCGACATATTGCGCTCGGTCATGGCCTTCCTCGAAGTCTGACGGGGTCGCCGGTTCAGGCGCGGCGGTATCCGAAAAGGCCGGGCGCCGAATGCCAGAGCGCCTGCAGCGCAAAACCGATGAACAGCAGGCCGGAAAGCCGGACGATCGTTCTTTCGTGCTTGCGGTAGAAACGCCGGACGACGCCCGCGCCGATGATGCCGATAAGCACGAGATCCGCCGTGAGAAACCCGAGCAGCGAGACGGCGAGCAATATCGGCAGCCCGGCAAAGTCCAGCGCGTCCGCGGAACCGGCCAGCAGCGCCGTGAAAGTCGCAAGCGCCACCGGATATCCCTTGGGGTTGGTAAGGCCGAAGATCAGGCCGCGCCGCAAAGGCCTCTCGACGGTCACCAGCGCCCCGCCGTCCTTCTTCGGCTTCGCCCTGAGCGCGCTCCAGCCGATCCAGCCGAGATAAAGCCCGCAAACGATGCCGAGCACGTCGAAGAAGGTCGTACCGACCGTCTTAGCGCCGATGATCGCCACCAGCGCCAGCCCGGACCAGAGAATGTCTCCGGCCAGATGCCCGCCCATGAAGAAGGCCCCAGCCTGACGCCCCTGCCCGGCTCCGATACCGAGAAGCGCCAGGAACGCCGGACCTGGAATGAGCGTATAGGCGAGCGCCGCAAGGAAGGCGCCGGCAAGCAGGGAAGAGGACATGGGGACTCCAGCGGAAGATCGAGCCATCATGCCGCAGGTTTTACCGCTGTCAATGCGCCCGGGGCTCTGTTTTCCATTTGCCTGGCACCGGAAAGATAGTAAGGGGGCCTTATGAAATCCTCCGCATAGTGAAGGGGGCCGGGACATGGACACATTGGGCTTTCTGATCGTCGACAGCGCACGTCTTCTGCGCGCCGCCTTCGAGCGTCGCATCGCTCAGGCCGGCCTTGGCCTGACCCCGGGCGAAGCGCGCGCGCTCCTGAACATCGCCGGCGCCGACGGCAGCCGTCAGCTCGATATCGCCGCCCGCATGGGCGTCGAGCCGATGACGCTCTGCGCCTATCTCGACAAGCTGCAGGCACTGGGGCTGATCGAGCGGCAGCAATGCTCCCTCGACAGGCGCGCCAAGCGGGTGACCCTGACATCGGCCTCGGACGAGATGATCGGCTCGATTCGAAAGGAGCTGAACATCATCGTCGAACAGGCGACCGAAGGACTGAGCGAGGAGCACAATCGCCTGCTCCGCGAGACCCTCGCCGTATTCAACGCCAATCTCCAGGCCATCGCCCCCTCCCAGGCGCCGCAGACCGTATCCCATGAAAGCCGATAGCGTGCCGCCCGCTCCTGCGCGGATGAGCGAGCGCCGCACGACGATCATCGGCGCCCTGCTGACGGCGATCGGGCCGATTTCCATGGCGATCTACACGCCGGCCATGCCGGAGCTGGTGCATGCTTTTGCCACGACGGAAGCAGCGATCAAGATGTCGCTGTCGCTTTATTTTGCCGGCTTCGCCCTGGCTCAGCTCGTTGCCGGGCCGGTATCGGATGCCTTCGGCCGCAAGTCGGCCTCGCTGAGCTTCCTCGCCATCTATCTCGCCGGTTCGCTGATCGCCGTCCTGGCGCCGACCGTCGAGTGGATTCTTGCCGGCCGCCTGATCCAGGGCATCGGCGCCTCGGTCGGCATCACGGTGTCGCGGGCCATCGTGCGCGACCAGTTCACCGGGGCGGAGGCGGCCCGCATCATGAACACGATGGGGATCATCCTGGCGATAGGCCCGGCAGCCGGCCCGACCATCGGCGGCCTGTCGCTGGCGGCCTTCGGCTGGAAATCGGTCTTCCTGCTCATGGTCGGCTTCGGCGCGATCCTGATCTTCATCTCCACCGCCTGCCTGAGGGAAACCACGGTGCCGGACAGGAGCAGGCTGCAGCCGGCCCGGCTCCTGCGGGCCTATGCCGAGATCAGCACCGTTCCGCGCTTTCTCTGCACTTCGCTCGTCCTGGGCGGATGCGTCGGCGCGCTCTACGCGCAGGCGGCCGTCCTGCCCTTCATCCTGATCGACCAGGTCGGCCTCACCCCTACCGAATACGGCATGGGCATGCTGATGCAGTCCGGCTTCTTCATGATCGGCTCGGCATGCCTGCGACTGGTGTCGAAATGGCTTCCGGCGCATCGGGCGCCCGCTCTGGGCCTGCTGTTCAGCGGCGGCGGCGGCATCGTCATGGCCCTTTGCGTCTATTTCCTGCCGCCGTCCTTCCTCTCCATCATGGGGCCGGTGGCGATCTGCACCTTCGGCACGGCCTTCGTGACGCCCTACATCATCACGGCGGGCCTTGCCCCCTTTCCCCACATCGCCGGTTCGGCCTCCGCACTGATGGGCTTCATCCAGATGGGCGCCGGCTTTGTCGGCGGCGTGGTCGCCGCCTCCATCGGAACTCCTCTGCATGCCTTCGGCATCGTCATTCCGACGATGCACATCCTCGCCGTCCTCGGGTACCTCGGCTATCTGGCAACCAGCCGCAAGGAATGAAAAAGCCCGCCCCTCTTTTCAGGGGGAGGGCCTCGGCAACCTTGGAAAGCCTTTAGCTTATTTGCTGAGATTGCGCTTTGCGAGCGTGCGCAGGCGCAGCGCGTTGAGCTTGATGAAACCGGCTGCGTCCTTCTGGTCGTAGGCGCCCTGATCATCCTCGAAGGTGACGAGCTTGTCCGAATAGAGCGACTTGTCGCTCTCGCGGCCGATGACCATGACATTGCCCTTGTAGAGCTTCAGCATCACTTCGCCTTCCACATGCTCCTGGCTCCTGTCGATGAGAGCCTGCAGCATTTCGCGTTCCGGCGAGAACCAGAAGCCATAGTAGATAAGCTCCGCATAACGCGGCATCAGCTCGTCCTTGAGGTGGGCGGCGCCCCGGTCGAGCGTGATCGATTCCATCGCCCGGTGGGCGGCAAGCAGGATCGTGCCGCCGGGAGTTTCGTAGACGCCGCGGGACTTCATGCCGACGAACCGGTTCTCGACGAGGTCGAGGCGGCCGATGCCGTTGTCGCGGCCATAATTGTTGAGCGTGGTCAGCAGGGTCGCCGGCGACATTTCCACGCCGTTGATCGAAACGGCGTCACCCTTGCGGAAGCCGATCTTGATGACGGTCGCCTTGTCGGGGGCGGCCTCCGGGGAAATCGTGCGCATATGCACGTATTCCGGCGCCTCGACGGACGGATCTTCCAGGACCTTGCCTTCGGAGGAAGAGTGTAGAAGGTTGGCGTCCACGGAGAACGGCGCTTCGCCCTTCTTGTCCTTGGCGACCGGGATCTGGTTCTTCTCGGCGAATTCGAGCAGGTCGGTGCGGCTCTTGAACGCCCAGTCGCGCCACGGCGCGATGATCTTGATGTCCGGGTTCAGCGCATAGGCCGAAAGCTCGAAGCGCACCTGGTCGTTGCCCTTGCCGGTGGCGCCGTGGGCGATCGCATCCGCGCCGGTCTTCCTGGCGATCTCGATCAGGTGCTTGGAGATAAGCGGGCGGGCGATCGAGGTGCCGAGCAGGTAGACGCCTTCATAGACGGCATTGGCCCGGAACATCGGGAAGACGAAATCGCGCACAAATTCCTCGCGCACGTCCTCGATGTAGATCTCCTTGATGCCGAGCATCTCGGCCTTCTTGCGGGCCGGCTCCAGCTCCTCGCCCTGGCCGAGGTCCGCGGTGAAGGTCACCACCTCGGCGCCGAGCTCGGTCTGCAGCCATTTCAGGATGATCGAGGTGTCGAGACCGCCGGAATAGGCGAGAACGACTTTTTTAACGTCTTTCGGAAGTGCCATGTCGATTTCAAGTCCGTCTGCGGGTGGCGGCGGTTATAACCGTCGGATCGGGAATTGCGGCACTTTTAGCGAGTTTCTTGGAGCACGCAAGAAAAACCCGGCGAAATGGATCAGAGGTGCCGACCGATGTTCATCCGCCGATGCAGGATACGGACGTATGGTGATCCGCATAGACATTTGGCGATAGATGATAAAATGAGAATTATAGGAAAGTGCCCAGTATCCATGCCTGATCTCATCGATCTTTCTACCCGTCTTCTCGCCGGCAGCAAGTCCCTTGCAGAAGTCGCGGATGCCAAACGTATATTCTTCAGCCTGGTCAGCACCCCAATTATCCTCAGTATAATCGTATATGCGATCGATATCCGCGATAGCCTTTGGTGTGAAAATGAGGGCTTTCATCGCTGGCGGCGCAACGCCCGTTTCTTTGCGATGAACTCATCGAAATCAAAAGGCCGGGGCTCGTCGGATGCCTCGCCTTCCTCGATTGCGGCACGAACAGCCTCGATTCCCGCTTCGCTGTCGCGCAGCAGCCGCAGGGCCGCCTCGACAACTTCGCTCGCCGAACTATAGTGACCTTCACCGACTTGTCTGTCGATAAATTCGGTCAGTTCCTCATCCACGGTGATCGATGTCATCTTGCCCATAAGCCGGTCCCATGTGACGCATCTGTCATGTTGACAGGATTTGGCCAGGATACCATATCCCGACGAGCCTTTGAACAGCAGCGTCATAGAGGAGACTTTTTATGGCCGTTACTCATCCCGCTCTGAAGAAGGAAAATGTCGCCGTCGTCACCGGTGCCGCTTCCGGCATCGGCCTTGCCGCGGCACGGGAATTCGCCCGCCTGGGTCTTTCCGTCGTGCTTGCCGACCTTGAAGGCGATCGTCTTGCCGATGCCTGCCGCGAAGTCGCCGCCCTCGCCGAGGACGGCGAGACGGATGTCGTCGCGATCGGCACGGATGTCTCCAGGCCCGATGAGATCGCCGCCCTCGAACGCGCCGTACTGCAACGGTTCGGCCGCGTGCATGTGCTGATGAACAACGCGGGCATCCAGCCCGGCAGCAGCATCTTCGGCCCGCAGGCGAACTGGGACAACGTCCTCGCCGTCAATCTTCTCGGCGTGATCCACGGCAGCCGCGTCTTCGGGCCGGGCATGATCGCCCATGGTGAGCCCTCGCTCATCATCAATACCGGCTCGAAACAGGGCATCACCACGCCGCCCGGCGATCCTGCCTACAATGTCGCCAAGGCCGGCGTGAAAGCCTTCACGGAAGCGCTGCAGCATGAACTGCGCAATACGCCGAACTGCAATGTGACCGCACACCTGCTGATTCCCGGCTTCGTCTTCACCGGCCTTACGAAACGTGACCGGGTGGAAAAGCCGGCGGGCGCATGGACGCCGGAACAGACGGTCGAATTCATGTTGACGGGGCTCGAACGCGGCGACTTCTATATTCTCTGCCCAGACAACGAGGTGGATCGCGCCACGGACGAACGTCGCGTCCTCTGGGCGGCCGGCGATATCGTCGAAAACCGCCCGCCGCTGTCGCGCTGGCATCCCGATTTTGCCGAAGCGTCGAAGGAATTCATCGCAAGGCGCTGATCGCCTACAGCGTCGGCCCGAAAATCGAAATCGATTTTTGGAAAGCACGATGCGTCGATTCAATAAGTTAGAGCGTCCTTTGTGCATCCCAAAGGACGCACGGCGCTCTAATACTACAGTTGCGTTTGATTTCTTGTTTTATAGTGCGAGATCATGGCGGAAGCCTGATGTGCCCGTCGCCAGAGAGACCATGCGAGAATAGACCGCACTCTGATCGGCGGCGGCAGCAGGAGACGT
>NZ_JBHMAA010000054.1:0-623 GCF_042429745.1 Neorhizobium puerariae
TGGGCTTCCCCTTCGTGAAATAAAGTAATGAATAGTGAGCAGGGTATAATCGACCGGGAATAGGTAATGTAGATTTCACCTCAACTGTGATGTCATGGCGAAACATCATCCCCAGTTCCATCAGATATGCTCCAAGCACAATGTTCCAACGAGGCAAGTTGTAGACAAACAGCGAGCCACCCGGTTTTAGGACACGCACGCACTCATCCAGCCACGCCTTGCACCATTCGAGGTATTTGACATCAGGCAGGTTGTCGTTGGACTTCGACCCGTACCTTTTATCAAGGTTGAATGGTGGATCAGCGAACACGGTATCGACTACCCCGGGCTTCACCCGTTTTAAGAACTCCATACAATCACCGTCGAACAGCGCTCCGTGCGACGATTGAAAATAAGGAGCTTCCGATTCCTTGATGAATTTGGCGACGTCGAAAGGCAGTAGCTGCTTGGAGTGATTCCTGCATTGAGTGGGGAGTTCGGGTGCGTCAATTTGTTCGAAGAGATCCAATGTTCGCAGTTTCACCGGGTTATTCATTTCGTTCATGTTTTGGTCCGATTTGGCAACAGACGCGCCCAAGGCTTAGGCACAATGTATCGATTTCTGGGCACGGTGAGATCAATCC
>NZ_JBHMAA010000066.1:0-2709 GCF_042429745.1 Neorhizobium puerariae
GTAACCGCCCGATTGTGGCCGCCTGTCGGAGATCGGCATGCTTGTTTATGACCCGTCTATAACGACGTCGTTAGCGACGTGTTTTAGGCGAGGCCTGCGATGCGCGTGGAAATCCTCGGCGATGAACGTCGCCGACGTTGGAGTGATGAGAGCAAGCTGGAGGTCGTGCTGTCGGTAGGCGTCGATGGCGCGTCGGTGACAGAGGTGGCGCGCAGGTATTCGGTCACGCGGCAGCAGATTTACACCTGGCGGCGTGAGTTGCGGAAGAAGGGCCAGCTCGCGCCGCCGTCGACAACGGTGTTTCTGCCGCTGGACATGCCGCCTGTTGGTGACAGCAAAGAGGCTCGGGCTTTTGATGGCATGCAGGTTTTGCCTGCAATGATGGAATTGCAACTGTGCTGCGGACGAAGCCTTCGCTTCAGTGGCGATGTTGATGTGGCTGCACTGAAGCGTCTGATCCGGGCGATCGAGGCGGCATGATCGGGCCTGGGACAGGTGTTCGTGTTTATCTCGCTTGCGGTGTCACGGACATGCGCAAGGGGATCGAGGGGCTGGCTGCTCTTGCCCAGGATGTGCTGCGCCAGAAGCCGACGGGAGGTGCGGTCTTCGCGTTTCGGGGCAAGCGGGGCGACCGTTTGAAGCTTTTGTATTTTGATGGCCAGGGGTTCTGCCTTTATTACAAGATCCTGCAGAAAGGGCGGTTTCCCTGGCCGTCGACAGCAGATGGGGCAGCCCGGTTGACGTCTGCTCAACTGGCGATGCTGTGGGAAGGGATTGATTGGCGACGACCCGACTGGGGCGCTCCTCCGGCCCGTGTCGGTTGATTTTATCCCACTGAATTTACGTGTTTTTATGGATATTGAGCCTGACCTGTGGTAGTCAGGTTCATGTCAAACGCGAGCCAAAATCTTCCCGATGATCCGGCCTTCTTGAAGGCGATGATCGCCGCGCTTGAGGCGAAGAACGCGAAGATGTCGGCGACCTTGCAGGCGCATGATCAGTTGATCCAATCTCTGCGGCTGCGCATCGCCAGGCTGAAGAAGCATGGCTTCGGCAAATCGTCGGAAAAGATCGAACGGGAAATCCAGCAGTTGGAACTGGCGCTGGAGGACCTGATGATTGCCGCCTCGGAAAGCAGCAGCGAGCCTCTCACCGAGATCGAGGAAACCGTGCCTGCGGCACCTGAGGCAAGCATGCCGGAAAAGACCATGCGCCGCCGTCCGCGCGTGTCGGACAAGGCCGCTCGCGAGCGCAGGGAACTCGATCCCGGCGCGCACTGCCCCGCTTGCGGTGCCGAATTGCGGCTTGTCGGTGAAGACGTCAGCGAAATTCTCGACATGATCGCCGCGCAGTTGAAGGTCATCGAGATTGCCCGGCTGAAGAAGTCCTGCCGCTGCTGCGAGAAGATGGTGCAGTTGCCCGCGCCCAGCCGTCCCATCCCGGGCAGCATGGCGGGCGCTGGACTGCTCGCCTACATCCTGGTCTCGAAATTGGACGACCACCTGCCACTCTATCGCCTGAACGAAATCTTCGCTCGCACGGGCGTTGATATCCCCGACAGCACGCTGGTCGATTGGTGTGGCCGCGCCATGCAGGTGCTCCTGCCGCTGCTCGAGTTGATCGAAGCCGCGATCATGAGCAGCGACCTTCTCCACGCCGACGACACGCCGATCCGGGTTCTGGATCGCTCTCTGCGCGACAAGGGGTTGGGGAAAGGGGTGAAGAAGGGCAGGCTCTGGACCTATGTCCGGGACCAACGCCCATGGGCGGGCACAGCTCCGCCTGGTGCGGTCTATTATTTTGCTCCCGACTGGAAAGAAGAGCACGTTCACCGTCACCTCAAGCAGGCGAGCGGCATCCTTCAGGCCGACGGCTACAAAGGCTATGCGAAGTTATATGAGGCCGGACCGGACGGGACACGCCGCTTCCAGGAGGCTTCATGTTGGGCGCATTGGCGGCGCGACTTCCATGATATATGGACCTCAAACAAGTCCGAGATTGCCCGCGAGGCGCTCGACCGTATCGGCGCGCTTTACGATATCGAGCGCGAGGTTGCAGGCAAGTCTGCCGATATCCGTCTTGCCGCGCGCCAGAAGCACAGCAAGGCAAAGGTCGAAGCATTGCGCGTCTGGGCCGAAGCGCAACTGACCCGCATCCCCGGCAAGAGTGATCTGGCGGGCGCTTTCCGATACGGCTTGAGCAGGTGGTCCTCATTCTGCCTGTTCCTGGAAGATGGCCGTGTCGCAATCGATAACAACGCCGCCGAGCGGGCGTTGCGTCCTATCGGCGTTGGAAGACGAAACTGGCTCTTCGCGGGTGCTGACACTGGAGCAGAAACCCTGGCGCGGGCCATGACGATTATCGAAACCGCCAAGATGAATGGCCTCGATCCGCAGGCCTATCTGGCTGACGTGCTCGACCGCATTCAGGATCACAAGATCAATCGCCTCGCCGAACTGCTTCCCTGGAACTGGAGGCCGACAGCGGCAATCATCTGCGCCGAGGCTGCCTAATGGCAACGGTCAGATTCGTCTTCACCATCGACTATGTCGCCGAAATCCTCGATGAGGACATCGACCTCCTCCGGGAGATCATCAGCAATGATGACAACCTGACCTATGGCAATATCATCAGCGTCGTGACCGGAGATGACGAGAGCACACCCTCTCTGACAGACGATGGCATTGACGAACTCAGGCAGATGCTGAC
>NZ_JBHMAA010000014.1:0-285209 GCF_042429745.1 Neorhizobium puerariae
ATACGCTGTGATGCCGCCGTGACAAAACCCAAAGGGTTTTGCACTTGGCGCGGGGTGGAGCAGCCCGGTAGCTCGTCAGGCTCATAACCTGAAGGCCGCAGGTTCAAATCCTGCCCCCGCAACCAATTCATACATAATTCGCTCGTTGTCAGTATATGACAGATGGCCCGTATCGCACGCCATGGGCCGCTCCATTTTTGCAGCAAGCTCCTTCATGTGGTCACGATCTTCGACGGAAACCCACGAGGTGAAGCCAAAAAATTCGCTTCTAAAGCTCCGATGTATGATCCAACACCTATTGCAGCCAGGGTTTTCACTTCCGCAACCTTTTGGCCTGTCGCGAACAAAATCGAAACCTCAATCAGTGTTGGTCATTAGCACACCCCGTACAAAGTTAACTCGGTTAGATACGCTCGAACGCGGCAGGTGAATAAGATTGTATCCGACTAACGTGTAAGCTTTTATCATCGCATCATAAACAGTAGAAGCTTCAGAGAAACTCTGTGGCCGTTCTTCGTCAGTAACGTAGATATCCTCCCAAGCTGGTGCGATGAAAGCCGTAGCGTTGTATCTTAGGCGGCGTGCGGCTTCGATGACGTAGGCGGGCACAGGAAGTTTTAACCAGACAAGAAGCCCTATGACATCGGCAATGCCCCGATCAAAAAAGGTTGTTTCTGCGGGATTGGTGCCGAGGAAATTCGAGATGCTGACAGCCAATTCAACCTCGGCATACAATTCTGGCTCCAACCAGGGAATCGCACGCCCCCCGAATTTAGTTTGTGTTTGAATAATCCGGCGGCCGGGTTCATCAACTCCCCTGAAGCCCTGTCGCTTGAGAGCTTCGACCAGAGTGGTCTTGCCGGCGCCTGGTCCTCCCGTAATCACAAAAAAACTATTTCGATATTTCATTGAACAGGCGCTTGCGGCAAAGGGAAAGGACTTCCATCGTAAAACTTCGTTCAGTTGCGTTCCGAGATATAATAAGAGATGCCGACTCGAAACAAAAATGTTGAGATGCAGAAGAATATTAGTCCCAAGATGGGCAGTATGGCTTTCACATACTCCACTACCCCCCAATGGTCATGGTAGTGCAGCAATACATCAGTGGGAAAATAAGCCACTGCCGAAAAGGGGACCACGAAAATAAACAGAAACCTGATCCAGCCGGGGTAGACATCAACTGGATACTGAGCTGCTTGGACCCCACCGTATGTGAGCCCGTTCATGACTTCCAGGCCATCGATCGTCCAGAAGGACAGCGTAGCCTGGATGATGAAGATGCCAAGGAACAGAAAAAAGCCCCCTACAATACACCAAACAATGACAAGAAATGATCCCAGCGTAAAATCTCCCGCATTAGCGAGGCAGAAAACTAGGACGAAGACGCCCTGTAAAAGCCGACCCAAGGATTTGATGCGGACTTCATGCCCTAGAAGCTGCAGGATAGGTGATCTTGGGCGAGAAAGAAGCCTGTCAAATTCGCGGTTTCGCACGAAATCGGAGCCAAAAACGTCAAAACCTCTCCCAAAAGCTTCCGCTAGGGCAAAGGAGGTGTTTATCAGGCCGTAGAGAACGCCAATGGTGTAGATATTCCAAGTCTGAAAACTGCCAAAACGCGAGAGCAATGCCCATATTCCGACAAATCCCATGCCGGATGAGGCGAGTTGCCCTAAACTTTGGATGATGAAAGCTGATTTGTACTGTGCTTGTGCGTTAATGGACAATCGAAGATAGAGCGCATATAGTCGAATTGACTTTAATATTCGCGGAAAGCGGGAGCGAATTTCGGTGCTGTTCATAACTACTTTTCCATTCTCCGTACTATCCCCCATGCACTTCCAAATGGAGAATGGTTCTGTTTATGATGTATCTCCCCGCTGAAATCAGCAGAATTAGCCACGTTATTTGAATGAGGGATAGTGTATAAGTGTACCCATCGATGGCAACGCCAAGGTATATTCGGATAGGGATATCCACCAAGGACGAAAAAGGGAGGAGAAAGGTGAGAAATTGCGCCCATTCTGGTAGGAATGGGAGCGGGATAACACCTCCAGCGAAAAACAGCACGAGGGGCATGGCAACGGCGTTGACCCCATTGACCGAGAGCGTCCGCACGGCGATTGCATCCATGATTACTGCGATCGCTGCGGAGACGAGAAGCCCGAGAAAAATTGAGACAAAAAAGGCAAATAGCCGGGTCGCCTCAGATGGCTTCTCAAGCGCATATCCGTTGTAGCTAAATGTGGGCAGGCAAATTGCCGCAAAGACGATAATAACTGTAAATCGAGGGAACAGCCTCGATGCGACGCGCGTTAGGTTGCGTGTGTACCACCAAGAATAGGTATCGACCGGTTTCGTTCGATCATAAAGAATAGATCCCGATCGAATAGATCCTGCAATATCTGGATCGCAATAAAATGGGAGTAAAGCCAGCGTGGCTTGTTGAAGCCACACATAGGAAATAGCGGACTGGCTTCCAAAGGTGAAGTCAGTTCCGGTTTGAAACATGTAAAGGGAATAGTACACGCTTATATTGAGAGCAGCCCACCACGTCTGGGCAACAATGCTTGCAAAAGTGGTCAATCCCCACTGTGCTAGGACCTTGTGGCGCGCCAGGAAATACGCTTGATAGGGTTTAAATCTCCCCCGCATAATTTAGGCCTCGTGTTCTTCATAGAACGTGCGCACAACCTCCTCGGCAGATTGATAGCCGAAACGTAGACTGATGATGTCATACTGTGCGTACAGGCTGGGAATGATACTCTTCGACGAGACCGCGCTCTTGGATAGCGAAAACGAAACGTTATTTCCCGAGATATTGTCGATCCGTAGACCCTTCGGAAGAGTGTTCAGATCGGGAAGTTCGTTAAACTCGACATCAAGAATGCGGTCGGGAAAGAAGCGGGCGCGCAAATCTGCCAACGTCCCCTTGCTCAAAATACGTCCTTTCCCAATCAAGTAGAGACTGTCAGTCATCTCTTCGACATCTTGCATGTCATGGGTCGTCAGCAAAAGTGTTGTCCCGCGGTTGCGCAGGTTGTGCTTGATAAAGCCGCGAATGGCTTGTTTCGCCAGAGCATCGAGACCAATTGTCGGTTCGTCCAGGATCAGTAGGGAAGGACGGTGAATTAGCGCGGCAGCGAATTCCGCCCGCATCCGTTGCCCAAGCGAAAGTTGACGAACCGGCTTCTTTAAAATGGGTTCTAGTTTGAGCAGGGCAACCAATTCGTCCAAAGAGTCAACGTAAGCGTTGTTGGATAGGTCATATATATCCTTGAGCAATCTAAAGCTGTCTATGACAGGGAGGTCCCACCACAACTGTGTGCGCTGTCCGAAGACAACCCCCAAGTCGGCGACGTGTCGCATACGGTCTTTGTAGGGCACTCGGTTGGCAACGATAATTTGCCCAGATGTAGGACGAAGCACACCGACAATAATCTTGATTAGCGTCGATTTCCCAGCACCATTGGGGCCGATCAGGCCAACCGCCGCCCCGCGAGGAATCTCCAACGAAATGTCAGACAAGGCATTTTGTCCTGCTGGAGTTGAGGAATAAGCGAACCAACTTTTAAATGTTTGACCGAAGCTAAGGGCAGGGTAGTATGTTTTATACAGATTTCGAGCTTGTATATGTATATCTTCCATCATTGACCGCACATTCTATATGTAA
The DNA here is from genome assembly GCF_042429745.1 of Neorhizobium puerariae. Lineage (NCBI taxonomy): Bacteria > Pseudomonadati > Pseudomonadota > Alphaproteobacteria > Hyphomicrobiales > Rhizobiaceae > Neorhizobium > Neorhizobium puerariae. Next base: position 3,671 of record NZ_JBHMAA010000014.1, read on the forward strand.
ACGCCACGTTTATGGCGGATAAATTATGGATAAATCTGCTTTATGGTTGCTGTTCTCTGGCCTGATAGACTAGCCATTTGCGCGCAATCGCGGCGTCAATATCGATTCCATTATGGCGTGCCATGAGTAAGGCATGGCCTATCACGTCAGCTATTTCGTCGCCGAGATTTTGGAAGTTCTCATCATCGTCAGACGCCCTACGGCTGCGACTGGTGGCCCTTAGCCAAGCAGCGGTCAGTTCTCCGACCTCCTCTTGGAGTTTCAAGGCGAACCAGTCTCCGTCTCGCTCGATCGAGAACGTTTCTGCATATCGTCTGGAGATATCCTCCAGAATTTCTGCCAAAGCCGTCAACGTCTGCGTCATGTTAACCGGCCCTGCGGTAACGAATTTGTCGGACTTACAAGGCGAGGAGGTGCACCGTACGCCTTTTCGGCATTGCCGCCTCTACCTTTACAGGCATAGCACCATGGATGGTTTATTGTGTGTAGACGCAAATTTGAAAAGACGGCGGAGTGAGGTTCCCTGCAAAGGTTGCCAGCGGCTAGGCGGCCGAATGTGAAGGAGCATGGATACAGCGTGCCGTCGCCATCGATCTCGCATGTCTCCTCTCCAGCGCGGCAAAGACCCAGTTCACCATTGTCCTCGCGGCGATACTTATTGGCAGGGACTTCGACCGCTATCCCCCGGGAAGAGGCGACTCTGGCCAAATGATCCCTTGCGTTTTCATACACCTTCGTGTCGATCATTAGGTTGGGCGAATTTTGAGCTCGGCCATAAGCGTTGATGCGATTGACCTTAATCTCCCTGATCCCCAGTTCATCGGCTAGATCAACGTAGTCGGTAACATGTCCGATATTTCCTTGGGCAAGTGTGATCCGCAGCGACAAATCGCCCTTGAAGCTCTTGGATAGGCGTCTCGCACCCAAGACAGCCTTCGAAAATGACGAGGGACCCCGTATGGCATCATTGTCCGCCGCATTTGCCCCGTCCAGCGAGATAGTTATCGACCGCACGGTTCGACTGTTTCCAAGCCTAGCTGCTCTCCGGTCCGTCACACAAATTCCATTCGTCACAATGGATACGAAGAAATCGGACGCATCTAGTTTATCAATCAAGTCGTCGAATGCCGGATGAAATAGAGGTTCGCCGCCTGCTAGTGTGACCTTGAAAATGCCGCGCGCCGCAAGGGAGTCCAAGATAGTGAACAAATGCTCTTTCGGAATTTCTGGAGAGCTGGCATGGCCTGAGTCGTTGAAACAATGAGTACAGAAGAGGTTACACTTTTTGGTTATGTTCAAGAAAACCTTGAGAGGCGCTGAGAGCACAGGGCGTTCAGGTTTAGTGACCGCCAATTTGACGGTACGAATGTCGCGAGGCTTGACGTCGGTTCCTTGGTAGAAAATGCGAAGCGATTCCAGGTCAAGAAGTGTCGCGCCTGTCGTCAGCTTGTAGTAGTCGTCAGTCCCAATATGAAAGAATTTCCCAGCATTTGGTTCATACACGGTAGCGCCGAAATACTCTTCCCTAATGTACAAAGTTGATGACATAGTTGTGATCGATCTTCCGAGGATGAGCTACACTGCCGGTTCAAGGTTCCTGTATTCGTAGCAATAGGGATCGGTCGCATTCATATCCCCAGTGGCGGTAAACGACCGAAGATAGCACCCCCCTCGGCATCCAGCATACGACTTGCACGATTGACAGGCGGTACTTCCGTTAAGGCCTCTGAACATGCGCATTGACGTTCCATCAAGCCATGCGGTTGACAACGGCGTGTCGCGAACGTTCCCATCGACAAACATGAATTCGCCGAAGCTCGTGCAAGGCTGTATCGATCCTGTTGCCGTAATGCAGAAACTCTCCTTTCCCGCATAACAGCCAAAGCCGAGTTCTCCGATCACATCGGGCGCCTCCCCCTCGAATTTCTGATAGGGGTTCACCGGAAGGACCATCTTAATTTTAGATTTCTTCGAATTGTAGAAATCAGCGAGATATTTCATAGACGCAATATATTCATCCTGCGTCGGAATAAGCGAATTCTCACCGACGGCGCGCCCCGCTTCGCGAACACAATTGAATTTAACGACATCAAAACCCAGTGCCTCCGACAATTCGATGATTTTATCGAGATTGCGGATATTGGTCGTCATCAATGTGCATTTGGCGGCAAGCTTACCATGGTAATGGCGACGAAGCCGTTCGACGCCCCGAAGCATGTATTTGAAGCGACCACTACCTCGTACGATATCGTAGGATGTGTCATCCCATCCATCAAGGCTTATGTTCACAGTTCGGACGTCCAGTTCAGAAAGCTTCTTGGCTACGCGGTCAGTAACCGGGATACCACTCGTGGAAAAGGAGACGTCAATGTCTTTGTTCAGCGCGCGTTCAACAACAGGAAAGAAGTCGGGATCGACCAAAGGTTCTCCGCCTGCGATAGACAATCTGTAGCAACCAATTTCAGCCATCTGATCTACAATGGCTAGTTTGTGTTCCAATTGCATTTCATCGGAACGCTTTGGTCCAGATTCTGTATAACAGTGCGCGCACTTCTCGGGACATTGGTAGGTGATTTCAAGAAATACGCGAGTAGGTGCAGAGAGGATCTTGGTGCCAGGCTTATTGTCGAGGTAGCGGACGTTGTCCTGGATTCCTCTGCTCCTCAGTTCCTCGACTATCAGTTCAACCTCATCAGAGTTTGTTTCAAAACGGTCATATTCGTGAGGTGTAAGCTCTACGGAAGGCTTTTTAAGCAGGCGAACCGCCAAGTGGTCGAGGTGGATGTAGTCTTTTTCGTGCCGATCATAGGCGAGGCCGCCGAAGAACTCATTTCTAAGTATGTATCTCATCAGGAAACCCCGCCTATGAATTATCGAAAAATATCAATGATGGAAGGTCGAAACCTTGAAGATACGCTTCTTGATTGAACTGGCGTCCTTCTTGGGTTCTGCAGACGTTTTGATCGCCAGATTTTGGCGAGATGTATTCGTGGAGATTTTCTGCGACATATATAATTGCTCCTAGTTTTGGACCATTTACACCCTATGATTGCCTTCGGAGTGTTTCAGTTTTGTGACAATGGGTGCGACTAGGAAGCACGTTTGCCGTGCCGACGAAAAAGGCGACTATGCCTTCCTTCGGATTGACATCTTTCGTATTGGTCTGCTGTGCTAATTGCCTATCTGAGGGAAACGCGCACTGGAACGACAAAGGAGCATTCATCGGTGTCAGTTGAAGTCCGCATGGAGTTGCCACACCCACCAGACAATCTCCGGCATGCAAATGCCTTCATTTTCGGGCTAATATTTAATCATGCCCAAGATGCCTCGCGTTCTTGGGCCGCACCATACATATTGGAGCAGCGGTTCGGTTCTTTGGAGCCGCAAATGTTGGCCCCAGCGGAAGATGAGCTTGCAAGTCTTCTCAGTGTAAAGCCAGCGTTGCATCGATTTCCCCGGACAGTGGGGCGACGCATCGCTATTGCTGCCGGTATCCTTCAATCTGAATACGAATCCGACGCACGGAGAATTTGGAACGGTCGACCAAATGGGTCGGACCTTATGGGGCGACTACAGCAGTTTCCGGGAATTGGACCGCATAAAGCCATGGTTGGGTGTTTCATTTTGGCTGGTTTCGGGCTCGTTGAACTTGAGGTTGATTTGGCCGACAAAATACGCTTTGAGTGTCCGAAGTTATTCCGCGTCGCTGGCGGGGTGTCGTTTTCTTTATAACCTTCTCTCGGAGAATGATTTGATCCCTAAAGCCGCCAGCATGAAAGGGGTGCTAATGATGCTGCCTGCTCCAAAGCGTCGATGACAAATCCGACAGGCGACGTTCGGCTCACACTCCTGTTGGCGGTGCGGCAAGCGAACGCTACGATGACGAAGACCATATCTATATTGGAGGGGACCCGCCCACACTACTTATTCGTGAGGCCGTTATCCAACATTGTCCTTCGTTCAGAGTCGCGCTTTCGGAGCACGTCTTTGGTTAATGATCCGCCCCCTCGATAACATCATCATGTGGCGCGGTTTGTCTCTTACGCCTTCTTTCCCTTTTCTGCCCAGAGCGCCAATGCCCTCTCGCGTTCCTCGCTTCTGAGCTTTTCGGCCATCCAAAGCAGCGCGCCGAGAATGACGGCGCGGTCATCTTCGGTCAGGTCCACGATGCCGGATTTGACGACGAGCCCGCCGAGTTCGATCAGATGGCGTGTGCGCCTACGGCGCTCGACCTGCCAGTCCCGCATGTCATGCCGCGCCCGTTGCGCCTGATGCCGATTGCGCGCCGCCCGGTTGCGACGGAGCGCCGCCGTTGTCGCGATCAGTTGCCGATGCAGCTCGCCGCGACTTGCTTCGAAACCACGCCGTCCCGCGCTTTGCCCACGCCTCCCGTTTCGCCGCGTCCTTCGTTTCGGCCAGCACGATCAGCGCACCGGCCAGTTCTTCCGCCGTGAGCGTATCGGCTCCGGTAGCGATGACCAGTTCGCCCAATTGCTGCACCTTGCGCGTTTTCAGTTCACGCGCCTTGTCCTCCAGCGCTTTCAGTTCGGCGTCGTAGTCGCGTGGCTTGCGCATCGTCGTCTCCATAATCTTGGTTCGTTATCGATGCGGTCATGATAGTTGCGCAGGTTGCTGAACGCAGTATTGTTGCCAGGACGGTGTGGCACGGGTTGGTCCCGCCCGAGATTTTTTTGAGGGAGGGCGCGCTTATACGTCGTTCCGACGTGCGCTTTGCCGTGCTGATGATGGCGCATGGCGATCTATCATCTTCACGTCAAGGTCATCGGCCGCAAGGCCGGATCGAGCGCGGTGGCGTCCGCCGCCTACCGCTCGGCCTCGCGCATGCGCGACGAGCGATTGGATCGCGTGCAGGACTTTTCCGCCAAGCGCGGCGTCGTCCATTCCGAGGTGCTGTTGCCCGAGAACGCACCGGAGGCATGGAGCGACCGCGAACGGCTCTGGAACGATGTGGAAGCGTTCGAGGTGCGCAAGGACGCGCAGCTTGCGCGCGAGGTCGAGTTTGCCATCCCGCGCGAGATGACGGAGCGCCAAGGCATCGAGCTTGCCCGCGACTTCGTTCAGTCGGAATTTGTCGATCAGGGCATGATTGCCGACCTGAATGTGCATTGGGATTTCGCCGAGGACGGCAGCCCCAAACCACACGCCCATGTCATGCTCACCATGCGCAGCGTGGACGAAAACGGTTTCGGCCAGAAGGTGCGGGACTGGAACCGCACCGAAATGGTGGAACGCTGGCGCGAGCGTTGGGCCGAGCATGTCAACGAACGGCTGGCCGAACTCGACATCGATGCGCGGATCGACCATCGCAGCCTTGAGGCGCAGGGCATCGGGCTTGAGCCTCAGAGCCAGATCGGCGCTCCGGCGCAGCGCATCGAGGGCGAAGGCGTTGAAGCCGCAGACCGCGCCGACATGCACCGGGAGATCGCCCGCAACAATGGCCAACGGATCATCGCCGATCCTTCCGTTGCGCTGGATGCGATCACACAGCAGCAATCGACCTTCACACGGCGCGACATGGCGAAGTTCGCGCATCGCCACAGCGACGGTATCGACCAGTTCAACGAGGTGGTCAGGGCCATAGGCAATTCGCCCGATCTGGTCGAATTGGGTCAGGACGACCGGGGAGAAGGTCGCTTCACCACCCGCGAGATGATCGAGGCCGAACAGCGTTTGCATCGTGCTGCTGAATTGATGGCCGAGAAGGAACTGCACGAGGTCAGCGACAGGGAAAGGGAAGCCGCGTTGCTTCGTGCTGAACAGCGCGGCCTTGTCCTGCCCGGCGAGCAGGCCGACGCGCTGGCGCATGTCACGGACGGGCGCGACCTTGGCATTGTCGTCGGCTATGCCGGGACGGGAAAGAGCGCCATGCTCGGCGTGGCGCGCGAGGCATGGGAGGCGGCGGGCTACGAGGTTCGAGGCGTTGCCCTGTCGGGCATCGCGGCGGAAAATCTCGAAAGCGGCTCGGGCATCGCGTCCCGCACCATCGCCAGCATGGAACACGGTTGGCAGAACGGTCGCGACGTGCTCACGGCTCGCGATGTGCTTGTCATCGACGAGGCGGGCATGGTCGGCACGCGGCAGTTGGAACGCGTGCTGTCCCATGCGGCGGAGGCGGGCGCAAAGGTCGTGCTGGTCGGCGATCCGCAGCAGCTACAGTCTATCGAGGCAGGTGCGGCCTTCCGCTCCATCCACGAGCGTCATGGCGGCGTCGAAATCCATGAAGTGCGCCGTCAGCGCGAGGACTGGCAACGGGATGCTACCCGCGATCTGGCAACCGGCAGGACCGGCGAAGCGATCCATGCCTATGACCGTCACGGCATGGTGCATGAGGCGCAAACCCGCGAACAGGCGCGCGGCGATCTGATCGACCGCTGGGACCGCGAGCGGCAGGCTTCCCCCGACAGCAGCCGCATCATCCTCACCTATACCAATGCCGAGGTGCGGGAACTCAACGAGGCCGCCCGCGAGCGGATGCGGGAGGCGGGCGATCTGGGCGAGGATGTGCGTGTTACCGTCGAGCGCGGATCAAGAAACTTCGCCAGCGGGGATCGCGTCATGTTCCTGCAAAACGAGCGCGGGCTTGGCGTGAAAAACGGAACGCTTGGGACCATAGAACAGGTCAGCGCCCAGAGCATGAGCGTTCGCACCGATGACGGGCGCAACATCGCGTTCGACCTGAAAGATTACGACCGCATCGACCACGGCTATGCGGCGACCATCCACAAGGCGCAGGGCATGACGGTGGACCGCACCCATGTTCTGGCGACACCCGGCATGGACGCCCACGGCAGCTATGTTTCCCTGTCGCGCCATCGCGACGGCACGGACCTGCATTATGGCCGCGACGACTTCGCCAGTCAGGATCGTCTTGCCCGCACCCTGTCGCGCGACCGCGCCAAGGACATGGCATCGGATTACGAACAGATTGACCCGGCACAGGACTATGCCGAGCGGCGCGGCATCACCTTCCGCGAGCGTGTCGCCGAAATCGTGCGTAGGGTCGTGCCGGAGAAGGTGCGCAGCATGTTCGACGGTCTGCACCTGGCCGCAGACGGTGCGGCAGGTTCAGACGCGGTGCGGCGACCGGAACGGAAGGATGAGGAAGACCCGGAAGCCGCCTTGCGCCGCGCCCGCAGGCAGGCGCTTGTTCGCCATGCCCGCGCGTCCGATGCAATCCTTGACGCCAAGCAACAGGGTCTCACGCCGTCCGACGAGCAGCGGCGTGAGTTGGGTGCGGCACGGCGCGCTTTCAATGAGGTCCGCCCCCATGGCTGGCAGGATGCGGAAGCCGCCTACAGCAGGGACAACAGTCTTGCCCGCGAGGCGGGCGGCGGCCGGATCAACCGCGCCATTCGCGCCCTCCAGCTCGAAACCGAAATCCGCAGCGGAAGGGACGCCGAGTTCGGCCTTACGCCACATGCCCGCGCAGATCGTTTCGTGGAGCGTTTCCAGAAGCTGGACCAGACCAGCCAGCGCCAGTATGCGGCGGGCGACTATTCCGGTTACCGGGCTGCGCGCGCGGAGATGGGCAACATGGCGATGAGCCTCGAACGCGATCCGCAGATGGAATCCATGCTGGAAATCCGCAAGAAGCAACTCGGCATCAGCATGGATTTCGACTCAGGCATGAGGCTCGGCCAGCAACTTGCCCTCAGTCACGGTCTCGGCAGGGGCCGGGGAATCGGATTGTAGAACCCGCCTTTTTGCCGCCCTTTGTACGCCGCAGCACTATGACGGCTAAATACCGCTTGCACGGCGGAAAATCGTCGATCTGTCTGGTTCCATCAGCATTCAGGAGCAACCAGTAGGAGGCAGCGCAGCCATGCCCGCACCAGATCGTATCATTCGCCTGAACAGCGTTCTTTCCCGTACCGGCCTGTCCCGGTCTACCATCTATCGAAAGATCGCCGAAGGCACCTTTCCTGCCCAGATCAAAATCAGCGTCAACGGCGCGGGTTGGAAGGAATCCGACATCAACCGGTGGGTTGAGAATCCCGTCGCGTGGCGGCCAGCAAACGACAACGAGGCCCCCGGCGGAAAAGCGGGCAACCGCAACGCGGGCTGACCCGTCCAATCCCAAACGGCAGCAATGGCCGTCATGGAACAGCCGGGAGGGAAAGCCTTGTCAGCTTCGGGAAAGCATGTCGGAGCGAAGCCGGCCCCTCAAGGCCAAGCCGCTTCGCGGTGGCTGCGCCAGCCTTGACCGCCCGCCTCCGCCCCGACGTTTCGCAGGGAAGCCGAATAAGGCGGGAGTGGGAGCGCAGGCGCTCCACTTCCGACGAAGGGAAGGGCGGCGGAAACGTCGCGATGACAAAGAAACAGATTGCCATATGTCCCATTAGGTGGTACATTGTGACAATGTTGGAGATAGGGAATGATCTTAGGGTTTCGGGATGAATGGTTGCGGGCCTTTTTCGTGGATGACGTTCATTCCCGCAACATCCCGGCCGATCTAGAAAGCCGTTTGTTCCGCAAGCTCCAGATGATCGACGATGCGACGACCGATCAGGACTTGCGAGTGCCGCCAAGCAATCATTTCGAGAAGCTGAAAGGCAATCTCGACGGTTTCCATTCCATCCGCGTCAACAAGCAATGGCGGCTGGTGTTCCAATGGGATGGAAACAGGGGCGAAGCGTCCGGCCTCTATCTGGACGACCATAGCTATCGATGAGGTGACGGGAATGCTTATGACCACGCGTAAACCGGCGACAGTCGGGGAAATTCTGGTGGAAGAGTTCATGCATCCCTTGGGATTGACGCAATCGGCGTTGTCCGAGGCGATGGGCGTTCCGCGCAAGCATGTGAACGAGCTTTGCAACGACCGGCGAACCGTCACGGCTCCGACCGCGCTCATTCTGGCGCGGGTATTCGGCAATAGCCCCGATTTCTGGCTGAACGTGCAGCGCCGCACCGATTTGTGGGAGGCGATGCACTCGCCGCGTGAGCGCGAGCGAATCGAACGGGCCAGACCGCTGGCTTCGGCCGCTTGAATCCGCCGTTTGCGATCTACGTCGAAACCGCAACGCGCAAGTATTTACCGCCGATAGCCCTACGATACGATTTTTGTACTTCCCATCGGGAGTTTGTCCGCATCTTTTGTCAGGTCGATCCACAGTTTCGGAGCGACCAACATGCCGGAAGACAAGCATATAGGGCCGGAAACCATTGTTCCGGCGAACGACAATACCCCGCCCAACGGCGATGCTGCTGATGCAGATATCGCGCCGTGGGAGAAGCTGGACAGGGTGGTGTTCGATATCGCCCGCCTGATCGGCAGGCAGATGGCCCGCGAAGACTACGAGCGGCTGCGCGCTGCGACCGCCAACGATAACAGTCCCGGTCATGTCGGAGAGACGGAGGACGGGACGGAGACCGAATAGACCGAACGGAGAATCGCCCCATGTCCCGACTTGTGTCCCGCGCAGCCCTTTACGCCCGCTATTCATCCGACAACCAGAACGAGGCGTCAATTGAAGACCAGTTCCGGCTTTGCCGGGAACATGCAGGGCGGGAGCGCTGGCAGATCGTCGGTTCGTATGAGGACGCGGCGATATCGGGATCGAGCACGATCCTGCGCCCCGGCATCCAGCGCCTTGTGCGGGATGCGCAGCGCGGCGAGTTCAAGATATTGCTTGCCGAGGCGCTGGACCGCATCAGCCGCGATCAGGCGGACGTTGCCACGCTCTACAAGCATCTGAAATTCGCGGGCGTCACCATCGTCACCTTGGCCGAGGGCGAAATCTCGGAGCTTCATGTCGGGCTGAAAGGCACGATGAACGCGCTATTCCTGAAAGACCTTGCGATGAAGACGCATCGCGGTTTGCGCGGACGCGTCGAGAAGGGCAAGGCAGGCGGCGGCTTGTGCTACGGCTACAAGGTTCTCAAGAAGCTGGACGCCAACGGCGAGCCGATCCGGGGCGACCGGGAAATCATCCCCGAGGAAGCCGACACCATCCGCCGCATCTTCAAGGAATTTGCAGCGGGCAAAAGCCCGAAGGCGATTGCCGTTGACCTGAACCGGGAAGGTGTTCCCGGCCCGCTTGGCCGCGCATGGGGAGACACCAGCATTCGCGGCCATGCTTCGCGCGGAACCGGCATCGTCAACAACGAGCTTTATGCGGGCGTCCTTGTGTGGAATCGGCTGCGCTTCATCAAGGACCCGTCCACCGGCAAGCGCGTGTCACGCATCAATCCCGAAAGCGCATGGATCAGGACGGAGGTTCCGCACCTGCGAATCGTGGACGATGAATTGTGGAATGCCGCCCGCGCCCGTCAGAAGCAAATATCCGCCATCTTCGGGCCGAACCCGGCCAACACGCTGGAAGGGCGCATGAAGCGGGTGCATCTGGCGAACCGTCCGGTTCATCTGCTTTCCGGTCTTCTGACCTGCGGATGCTGTGGCGGCAAGGTCGGCATTATCACGCCGAACCGTTATGCCTGCCTCAACCATCATCGGCGCGGCACCTGCGACAATGGCCGCTCCATCACCCGCGACAAGATCGAGGCCCGCGTGCTGACCGGGCTAAAAGAGCGCCTTGTTTCCAGCGAAGCGGTTGCCGAGGCAGTCAAAGCCTATACGGAGGAAATGAACCGCCTCAACTGCCACCGCCGCACACAGGCGCAAACCGACCAAAAGGCGCTTGCCAAGACCGAGAAGGCAATCGCCGGGATTATCGCGGCCATCGAGGACGGCATGTATCAGCCGAGCATGAAAGCGCGCATGGACGACCTTGAGCGGCAGAAGGCCGAGATTGTCGCCCGCCTTGCGCAAGCGCCTGCGGACATGCCCGATATTCACCCGAATCTTGCCGCCCTCTACCGCCGCCGCGTCGAGCGCCTGTCCGACGCCCTCAGCGACCCGGACGGCGGCAGGCAGGCGGCGGAGGCACTGCGTAGCCTCATCGGGGAAATCGTCCTCACGCCGGGAGCCAAGCGCGGTGAGGTTCACGCCACGCTACGCGGCGAGCTGTTTGGTATTCTCGACTTTATCAAGGCGGAAGAAGCCAGCAGGCAACCCGGTTTTATGCCAGCGGTTGAAGCCTGCCCCCGCAACTAAATACAAAAGGCCCGCGTCGAGCGGGCTTTTTGCGTTTCTGGGCTCCAACAGCCTCAGCCCGGCCCATAAGCTCTTCGAGAACCCGCATCTCCTTCAGGAAGTCCGGTTCTTCCTCCCTGTTGCTATGTATGCCTTCGCCAAGGACCGCAGCGTCAAGACTTTTTCCGTGAACGAAGCTTCCATTTTGCGGCAAGCGCGTCGACATCTCTTCTAAGATCATCGGCGCGTGTTTCGCTCGGGTCGTAGTTACTGCTTCCCCACCACTCGCTCAACTCATCGTGACGTTCGTGGTTTTTGTCAGCTAGAGCCTGACGGAACTCTTCGTATCCCCACGGCCCGCCGACGTCTTCCGGAGGGCAGCGGCCGACAACATCCAGGAGTACGGGATCGGTAAAGTCCGCGATAACAGGAAAGGTCTTTTCGATCTTGACGGTATGCGTCCAGCCGTCACCAAAATCATAGAGGTATTTGAATGACCGTGCGCCGATATCTTCGATGGCGGAAAGAAGCGTCGCTCTTCGAGCATCGACAGGGTCGTCGATGCTGCCGTCCGGAATGCCGAAGCCAACGTCACGGATGCAGAATTCGTAGAGATGGCTGTCCGTCCAGCCAAACGCGGCCTGAAGAACCTCATGAAGTCGGTTAAATCGAATGCGGAACGGAACAACGACACGCCGCATCACCGGCGGCTCGACGTCATCGAGTGTGACCTTCAAACGAACGAGCGGGGCCGGCATCAGGCCGCCTGTGGCATAGTTTTCATCGCGTTCCTCGCCCAGTTCCAAGGGAGCAGTTCATCGATGCGGTTTGCCGGGTGGTCAGCGATCCGAGCGAGAACATCGGCAAGCCAAGCCTGCGGATCAATGCGGTTCATTTTCGCGGTGACAATCAAGCTGTACATCGCCGCGGCACGCTGACCTCCACGGTCCGAGCCGGCGAATAGCCAAGCTTTTCTGCCCAAGGCAACACCGCGCAAAGAACGCTCAGCCGCATTGTTCGAAAGACAAATGCAGCCATCGTCGAGGAACCTCGTAAAAGAGAGCCAACGATTGAGCATATAGTCGAACGCTTTCGCCAAATCATGATCGCGAGGCAGCTTGACGCGTTGCTCACGCATCCAGGCCTCATCTCCGTTATCAGCGGCATGCTTTGCAGTTGACGGATTGCCTTTCTATGGTCCGCAGGCAGGCCATTGATCTCGCGCTCGATGGCAAAAAGCGCATCGATGCGCCGGACCATCTCGATGGCGATCGGCGATATGATAAAAGCAGACTTGCCCCGCGCTTTGCGACGCGCACTCGTCTCCACATCGGCGAGAGCGAAGAACGGTCGCCTTGCATGCGCCCAACACGCGGCCTCATAGATCGGCCCGGGACTTCGATCCGGAAGATAAAGCTGCCCATACCCAGTGTAAGCGTCGGCCTGAAGGATACCGCTGTAGTCGGCGAGATGCGTTTGAGGATGCTCGCCAGCCCGATCCCTGGAATAGTAGAACATGGCAGATGGCGGCGCGGATCCGCCGAATGGAGCATCGACCCGCACATATGACCAAATCCTGGCGATATCGGTCTTTCCGGCGGCTAGGACCGGCACGGTCGTATCATCGCCATGCAGCCGTTCTGCGGCAAAGGTATGCGCCTCGATCCTTCGAAGAAGCGGCTCAAGCACCTGGCAACACGACCCGATCGCATCGGCCACCGTCGACAGGCTGAGCGGCACGCCTTCCAGAGCGAAGCGTTCGACCTGGCGATTGAGAGGGATGTGCTGGCCGAACTTGTCGCAAAGGATCATCGCTAAAAGGCTCGGGCCCGCCCAGCCTCTTGGGATGACGTGGAAAGGTGCCGGTGCCTGGCTGATCGCTTCGCAGTCCCGGCACGAGAACTTCTCTCGTACGGTTTGAATGACTTTCCAGGAGCGCGGGACACTCTCCATGGTTTCCGTGATGTCTTCACCGAGTTTGCGCAAACGTTCACCGCCGCAGCAGGTGCAGGCCGCCGGCCCAGCAACGACAACACGTTCACGGGGCAGATGGTCAGGAAAGGGCTTTTTGACCGGACGTTTGCGCGTGAAGCCAATGACAGGGATCGATCCGGCCGCAGCAACAGCCATTTCGGCCGCAAGCTCGTCTTCGCTTGCAGTCGCCTCCGCGTCTTCGAGCATCAACTCCATCTGCGCGATCAAGCGAGATAGCCGCTCTGACTTCTGGCCGCGCAATTCTCTTTGAAGCTTTTGGATATAGAGATTTTGCCGTAGAATGATCGCTGCGTCATCGGCTTCTCTGGCCTTGGCAACCGCAACCTCGGCTAATGCAGCAGCTTTTTCCGCACGTGCGATGGCCAGCTCCGCTTCGAGCGCCGCAGTATAGTCAGAGTGCTGTTCCGAGCTGGTCTCCATGCTCGAAGTGAACCACAAAAGCCCTGATTTGTATAGCTTTCTCGGCTAATTCACCGCTTTGGCTCACGGCAATCATGCTCTATCCGGCGCTCAATGGTCGCCATGTTTGCTGGGGATTTCGCCAGTCTATCCCTTCAAGCAAATAGGACATTTGACCCGCGGTAAGCGCGATCGCTCCCCCATCCGTTGACGGCCAAACGAAACGGCCCCGTTCCAGGCGCTTGGCGTAAAGTGATAAGCCGATCCCGTCATGCCAAAGAGCCTTGATCAGTCTCCCGCCGCGGCCGCGAAACACGAAGACGTCACCCTTGAACGGATCGCGGCCGAGACCCTCTTGTACAAGAAGTGCCAGCCCCTGCATTCCCTTGCGCATATCGCAGTGGCCGCTTGCGATCCAGACCCGGACGCCAGAGCTGATGGGGATCATCTGAGAGCTCGCAGCACAGTGGCAGCAAGTTCGGCCGGTGCGGCTGAATTGATCCTGACCACCACGCCGGTCGGGAACTCCACAAAGACCGCTGGTTCGAGTAGAGTGCGGTCAGGCATTTCTGTAATCGTCGCGGGGACAAATCCCGGAGCCGAGACTTCCACGGTCGATTGCCGACGCCACGTGTAAATGAGACCCGTCGAAACGTCATAACGGCGAGCCACTTGCGAAACGACCGCTCCGGGTGAGAATGCCGCCGTCAATATCTCGGCACGCTCATCCGCCGACCACCGCCGACGCCGTTCTGGCCCCGCCAACAAGACTGCCTGTACCATGAATGCTCAATGCGCTCTTTAGCTCACTCGTAAGAGCGCATGATCACAGCCGCAAACTCCCGTCACAAGGCGGCCTTCGCCGAAGGCATACGTTGCTATCAGGAAGGCTCAATCTGCATTGTTGATCAACGCTTCGTACTGATCGCCGATCAGGCTAATGCCGAAATCCCCAGCGCGCGCCCTGAGTTCCGCGCTGGGGAGGGGGGGTGCCAGACTTGCACTCATCGCTTCCGACAGTGCAGTGGCGTCGCCGACCGGTACCAGTGCGCCAAAGCGGCCGTCGGCGAGGATCTCGCGCGGGCCATGTGGAGCGTCCGTCGATAAGACCGGAACGCCGGCTGCCATGGCCTCTATGAGCACATTGCCGAAACCCTCGCTTGTCGAAGACAATACGAAGAGATTTGCGATCGCGTAGCATGCGGCGGGGTCGTTGACGTAGCCGGGGAAAAGCACCCTGCCGGAAATGTCGAGCTCGCCGGCATAGTCGACGAGGTCTTCCTTCAGGGGACCTTCGCCGAAGATGACCAGTCGTGCTTCTTGAGCGGGATCGAGGAGGGAGAATGCCTTGAGAAGCGTTCGATGATCCTTGACGGGGACGAGGCGCCCCAGCGTGATGATCACAGGACCGCTTCCCATGGCGTCGAGGGTTTTCTGCCAGGGATAGGCGGAAGGATTGCGTTTCCCGGGAGGGGGAAGCGGGTTGTGGATGACGGCGATCCGCTCGTCGGGAAATCCGCGGGCGGAAAGATCGAGGCCGATCCCCCTGGAGACGGCTATCGCCTTTGTCGCGCGCCAGGCGACCACACGCGCAAGGAAGGGCGCGATGCGCGAGCCCAATGCATTGCCTTCCAGCGATGCCGCGGCATGGTAACTCGGAAAGAACGCGGTTCTCCGGCCGACGGGAACGAGGGCGAGCGCGGTCAGCAGATTGGCGAATTCAGGCGCGGAGAAGACGGCATCGGGCCGCGTATGCCGCAGGAAGGTAGCGGACCGGACAAGTCCCCGGAGCGTTGCGGGTTTTCCAAATCCTTCGCCATGGATGGGCATGCCCAGGTTGACGAGAGTTACCGCCGGGCTGATCAATTCGGCATTGGGACCCTCGGCATTCCAGACGAAGAGCGTCACCGAATGGCCCCGTGCGGCCATTTCGTTGGCCATCAGCACAAAAACGCGTTCCGCGCCGCCGCCCCTCAGGCTCGGTACGTGAAATACGATCCGCTTTCCCATGTCCGGGTTCACGAATAGTCGGCCGGGGTCCGGGGCGGATGCCGCAGATCGCCGATGATCCCGCGGACGATCGCCAGCCCCAGGCCGAGGACGAAGCCGCCTATGGCTCCAAGGACGAAAAGGACCGTCGTGCTTGGCGGCCATGAGCGGCCACCCGGGGGCAGGGCCCTGGTGATAACCCGGATGTTGTTGGTGTTGATCTGTTCGCGCTCGGTGATCTGCCGCGCGCGGGAAAGGAAGCTCTCGTATATCGTAGTCTTGGATGCCGCATCGCGCTGAAGTTCGCGCAGCTCGATCTGCGACTGATTGTCGTTGAAGACCGAGCCTTCGAGCTCCGTCATTCTGGTCGTAAGCTCGGCCAGTGCGGCATTGGCCTTGTCCAGTTCCGACTTGGCGGCGCTCGTGGCCCGCGCCAGTTCGACCCTGACCTGCTCGCGAACCGACGAAAGCTGTGCCTTCAGGCGGACGATCGAGGGGTGGCGCTCTCCGAAGATCACCCTCTGGTCCTCGAACTGCTGCTCCATCGTGCCGGCGCGCTGCAGAAGCTCGGCCAATGCCGGGGAGACCGCCACCTGGCTGCCGGCCGGGGCGCCGCCGGCCTTCTGAAGCGCATTGTAGGTCACCTGCGCATCGATGACCCGCGAGCGGGCGGCGACGATCTGGCTGTTCAGCTGGCTGATCGTCTGGGATCTGACGAGCTGGCCGTTCTCGCCGGTGGCCAGGTTGTGAAGGCGTTTATAGGCCTCGACACGTTCCTCCGCGGCCAGCACGTCGCTTTTGAGCTGTTCGAGCCTGTCGTCGAGCGCCGTGGCGGCGCGGTTGGCGCCTTCCGAATCCGCCGCGGCGAGTTCGGCCTGGAAGGCGCTGACGATGGCGTTCGAGATCGTGATCGCCTTTTGCGTCGTCTCGGCCGAAACGGACAAGGCGGCAATGAACGACCTTTCGTCGGGACTGATGCCCACCTTGGCCCGCAGGGCCTTCAGGGCCGAGAGTTCGGGATCGGGCCTGGAGGTTTCGCCGCGTTTCAGGAAGTCAAAAAGGCCGGCGGACGGAGGCTTGTAGAATTCCGGGTCCTCATAGAGCTTCAGCTCCTTCACGACGCGTGACATGACATTGCCCGAGGTCATGACGCGTATACGGCTGCCGAGGCTGAGGAGCTGCCCGTCCACCTGGCCCGGCGGCGCGAAAAGATCGTTGTTGATGACCTGGAGATTGGTCGGATCGATGAGGACGTCGGTCGTGACGGTATAGCGGGCAGGGCTGACGACACCGTATGCGGCGGCGATGACCGCCCCCAGCACCGCGAGCACGGCGGCCAGTCTGAGGCCGGCTTTCAGCCAGACGAAAACGCGGCGCAGATCGAGTTCCATGAAACTGGCGATCTTGTCGAGCGTCACGGTATCCTCCGCGACGGCGGGAGCCTCGGCCTGATGCCTGTCCCGGTCGAAATCTTGCCGATTGGAAGCGCGACCCCGGGAGGGATCAGCCAAATAATCGAGAAGAGAAGAAGCCATCAGGTTAACGCCTCATTTCCTATGCTGGCGGTAGTTATAGAGGCATGCGGTTAACGTCTTATTTTCCCCCGCCGGCCTGAGCGGATCGGGATGGCCCCGGAGGCCGGGGATGGCGGACAAGGATCTTATTCGGCGCGGAGATGAAATGTCTTATTCTGCCCCAGTCCCCCAACGCCGGCGAGCGAGCGTCGATGTTCATCAGAACGCCCTTGCGATCCTGTTTCTTTTCCTGACGACCGGCGTATTCCTGTTTCGCCTGCTCATGACGCCGCATCTGATGAACATGTTCATGGACTATACGAGCGAGGGTGGGCCTTTCTACGCCAAGTTCCATCTGGGAACCTACGCGATTACGGGAACGCTTCTTGCGGCGCTGTTTGTCCGGCCTTTCGTCCTTGCAGGCGACGATATCGGCCTCTTTCGCACATTGGTGCGTTATGCGGCCCTGCTGGCCGGCCTTGTCTTCTACCTCATCCTCGTCGGGCGGTTGGGGGCCACGGGTTTTTTGATCGATACCTATTTCATGGCGGTTCTCGTGGCTCTCCTGATGCTGACGCAGAATGAGCAGAGCCGGAGGATCATCGCCACGACGGTCCTGCTGATCCTGATCTGCAGCGCGGTGATCGCGATCGGGGAGGCCCTCACGCAGCGTCGGGTCATGCCCTTCACGGAGGGCGAGCCTTTCTTCCGAGCCACCGGTCTCTCCGGCCATCCGCTGGCGCTGGGCGCCCATTGCGCCATCGCCATAGGCTTCGTCCCCCTTACCCGCTGGCGAATCTGGGTCAAGGCTGCGGTCATTTTCCTGCTCTTTGTCGGCTGTGCCGCAGCGGGAGCCCGTCTCGCGCTGATGCTTTCGTCGGCGGAGATCATGCTCCTGCTGCTTTTCATGCGTTGGCCCGGGCTTTCGCCGCGCCAGGAACGCAAGGGGAAGTTCATTGCCCTGCTGTTCACGCTTCTCGTCGGAGCGGCGTTGATCGCGGTGCTGTTCGCCGGCGGCTTTCTCGGCCGGTTCGGCAATTCCGTCGTCGACGCGAATTCCATGGCGCGCGTGAGAATTTATCAGGTCTTCGGTTATGTCGGCTGGAAGGAAATCCTGACCGGTATGGACGCCACCGCCCTTCTGACGCTCGTCAACCAGAAGCTCGGGCTTCCTTTCATCGAGAGCGCTCCCGTCATCATCATCATGCTCCTGGGGCTGCCTGCGGCAATCATGTTCACGCTTATCGTGGTCCGGTATGTCCTGCGGCTCCTGCGGGGAACTCCGGCCGCGGCCAGGATCGCGGCTGCGATCTTCGTCCTGATCGACCTGTCGAACAATGCGCTGGCGACGAAAACGCCTGACATCATCCTCCTGACGATCCTGATCGTGGGGTTCCGCAACCCGGCGACGGCCATCCCCGCACCGGCGGCCGGCCGCAGAAGCGGCGTCACTGTGCGCAATCGATAACTTCCAGCCGGCCGATCCGGTTGAGGGTGTGGACATGCGTGCGCCCCTCGAAAACCGATCCCGTAACCGGCAGTACCGGGCCGAGATCGACGTCCAGCGCGTTCAGCGTCGTAATTTCGCGCAGCCCGAGGCCGCCCCCATAGGTCTCGGTTCCGTTCTGCACCGGCAGAAAGATCCTGTCTTCCAGGCGGATGAACTTTCCGCCCGGGCGCGCGCCGGCGCGATCGATGATGATCGGATTCAGCGGATGAGGTTCCCAGGGGCCGCGCAGGTCGGGCGCGCTGTAGACCACCATCGTATCCGAGGTGCTGCCGCTGCCAAACCGCTCCGTCCCGAACATCCAGAGCCGGCCTTCATGCCGGAGCAGGGTCGCGTCGTTGAAGTTCCTGCCCGCGATCAGCACGGTGTCCCGGACCCACCGGTCGGGAAAGCGGTCGGCCCGGTAGAGGACGACCTCGCTCGCGGAGCCGCTTTCGGGGATCATGAATATCGCCCCCTCGTGCGCGAAGACGTTCGGATAGGAAAGATGATGTGGTTCCTCGATAACGGCGCGGGGGCGATCGAACTTTCCGTCCGGGCCAAGTTCGGCAACCGAGATGATGCCCCGGCCGAGCGCGTAGGGAAACTCCTCGACGAAGAGATACAGCCGTCCTTCATGTTCCATGGGAAACGGATCGGCATAGAAGCGCTGTCCGTCATCGGCGAGCGCCGCAAAAGGCGTGCCGCCGATCTGCCTGCTTTCGGCTATTCCGGGTCCATCGACAAGGCGGTAAGCGGTCTGCCAGGAGAATTCCCGGTGTTGCGGATTCAGCTTGTGCAAGGTGCGCGTGGTGAGGCCCGTCGCGAGCCGCTTCAGATAGGCCGGAGCAAGCGGGCCTGCCCGCCGTTCGAGCTGCGGCGCGGCGATCTCCCTGATGCGGCGGGCCTCGAAGCGGGCCAGTGACTGGACGATCAACGACTGCGCGGCGGCGAGGACCTCGTTGGCATCCCGCGATAGCCAGACCCTGTCGCTGATCATCGGACAGGCGTGCCCCACCGGCATGCCGTCAAGCCGCGCGACGAGGTCAACCAGGCCGGAGCCCGTTCGCAAAAGGGAGAACCCCTCTGGAAGATATGGATAGCCGTTGATCTCGACGGTCAGAACGGGAGCCTGGCGCGCGCCTGACTTGCCTGTGAGATCGACGACCAGATCCGGAGCATCGTCTGGACAACCGGAAGGTGCAGGCGTTGTCAGGGAAGCCGACGAAGAGCCGATCCACCATGATTCCAGTGCAAGAACGGCGTCCAGGAAAAGAGTCGAGGGTGCGCCTTCGCAGTATTCGAAATAAATCTCATGGCCAAGAGAGCGCAACCTGGCGCCGAGATCGTGTTCCCAGCGCCTGATACTGTCCTTGAATGTTATAATAAGTACTTTTTTCAAATGCCCCACCCCGTATTCGTCCCACCAGCCCCCCGGGGGTTTCGCCTACCGATTGCAGGTTAAAGTTAATGAACGCTTTACCAGTGGCAATTGGTGCATATTTTTGCACAGGTCTCTAAAATTGTACCGATCAATTCAACCCGCCCGAAATCTATTCGCGTCATTTTGCCCGCATTCAAAGTGAAGACACGGGTTTTGATCATGAAGTTCATGCCAAGTCTTGAGCCCCAGGGACGGAAGCGACTGCTCATCGTATTCGGTACGAGGCCGGAGGCACTGAAATGCTTCCCGGTGGCGCGCGCGGCACTCTCGCATGCAGGTTTCGAGACGCAGATCTGTATAACTGCGCAACACAGGGAGATGGTTGATCAGATCATCTCTCTGACCGGATTACCAGTCCATTACGACCTCAATATCATGCAGCCCGGGCAAACGCTGTTCGATGTGACGGCGCGCGTGCTGAAGGGTATGGAAGACGTGCTCGACAAGGCGAAGCCCGATATCGTCATGGTTCAGGGTGACACGACCACGGCGATGACGGCCGCGCTCGCGGCCTTCTACAAGCGCATTCCCGTCGCCCATATCGAAGCGGGGCTTCGCAGCCACAACATCGACTCTCCCTTTCCGGAAGAGCTGAACCGGAAGATCGCCGGCGACATTGCCCGCTGGCATTTCGCGCCGACCCCGGAAGCGCGCGCCAATCTCGTGGCGGAAGGAAAGCCTGAAGCCAGCATCTTCGTCACGGGCAATACCGTGATCGATACGCTTCTCCACTTCTCGGAAATTCTTGACGCCGATGAAGCCAAGAGCGCCGAGTTTGCCGCACGCTTCGGGTTTCTCGATCCGTCCAAGAAGCTTATCCTGGTCACCGGCCATCGCCGCGAGAATTTCGACGGCGGGATCGAACGCATCTGCAAGGCCCTCACGGTGCTCGCAACGCGCGGCGACGTGCAGATCGTCTACCCGGTCCATCCCAATCCGAACGTCCGCAAGGTCGTCGATCAGGTATTGGGCGCCGTTCCGAACATCCATCTGATCGAGCCGCAGGATTATCTGCCGTTCCTCTATCTGCAGAAGAAGAGCTATGTGGTTCTGACCGATAGCGGCGGCGTCCAGGAGGAGGCCCCCTCCCTCGGCAAACCGGTACTCGTGATGCGGGAGAACACCGAACGGCCCGAAGGCGTGGCCGCCGGGACGGCCCGGCTGGTCGGCACCGATATCGATACCATACTGCACAACACAAACAGTTTGCTGGATGACGAGGCCGCCTACAAGGGCATGGCCGAACGGCACAATCCCTATGGTGACGGCAAAGCCAGCCACCGGATTCTGGAGGAATTACTGCATGTCTGAGATCAAGAGCGTTTCCGTCATTGGAATGGGGTATATCGGACTGCCCACCTGCGCGATCTTTGCCAGCCGCGGGTTCGACGTCATCGGCGTGGATATCAACGAGGCCGTCGTCGAGAAGGTCAACCGCGGGGAAATCCACATCGTGGAGCCCGATCTGGACGGTCTGGTCCAGAAGATGGTCGCTAGCGGCAAGTTGAAGGCCTACAGCACCCCGCAGCCGGCCGATGCCTATGTGATCGCCGTTCCCACGCCGATCACGGATGATCGCAAGCCGGATATCAGCTACGTGCTCGCGGCAGCGCGCGCCGTTGCCCCGATCCTGAAGAAGGGCGATCTGGTCGTGCTGGAATCGACGTCGCCCGTCGGCACCACGCGGGCCATGAACCTGCTGCTTTCCGAGCTTCGCCCGGATCTGACGTTCCCGGGCGCCGCGGACGAGGATTCCGACGTTTACGTCTCCTATTCGCCGGAGCGGGTTCTGCCGGGCAATGTCCTCAACGAACTCATCAACAACGACCGTTCGATCGGCGGACTTTCGCGCCGTTCCTCGGAGCGGACCGCAACCCTTTATTCGAGCTTCGTCGCCGGCGATCTCTTCATCACCGTCGCGGAAGCAGCGGAGCTGGTGAAGCTTACGGAAAATGCCTTCCGTGACGTGAACATCGCCTTTGCGAACGAGCTTGCCGCCGTTTGCCAGGACCTCTCGCTCAACGTGTGGGAAGTCATCGACCTCGCCAACCGCCATCCGCGCGTCAACATCCTGCAGCCCGGTCCCGGCGTCGGAGGGCATTGCATCGCGGTCGACCCCTATTTCATCATCGATGCGGCGCCCGAGAGCACGCCGTTGATGCAGTCCGCCCGCCGGATCAATTCGCACCGGCCGCATTCCGTCGTCAAGGATATCGAGTCGCTGCTGGAACCCGGTCGCCAGCAGACGATCGCCTGCCTCGGCCTGAGCTTCAAGCCGAATATCGACGACCTGCGGGAAAGCCCGGCGGTCGAGGTCGTCAAGCTGCTTTCGGAGCACAAGGACGTCAAGATCGTCGCCGCCGAACCGAACACGCGGGCGCTTCCCAAGGAGCTTGAAGGCAAGGGCATCGTCTTTACCGACGCTCTTTCGGCAATCGACCAAGCCGACATCGTCGTGCTGCTGGTCGACCATCGTCAATTCAACTTCGTCGATCCGGAAGCGCTGAAGGGCAAGAAGCTCATCGATACCCGCGGCCTGTGGACGTGGCGCAAGGCGCGCAAGCCGGATGCCCGTATCGAAGGAAAGAAGAGCAAGGGCAAACCGGCCCTGTTGTCCGTGGGGAAGGCAGCATGAGCATCCAGCAAGAAACGGGCTGGTCCGGCCATCCGCTGCTTTCGTCCAGGAAGATCGACTTCCTCGGTTGTCCGATGCACGGCATCACCATGGAAGAGACGCTCGGCCTCGCGGAGGAGGCGATGCGGGAAAAGCGGTCTCTTCATCATGTGGTCGTCAATGTCGCGAAACTCATCACAATGCGCAAGAACGCGGAATTGCAGGAGGATGTCGTCGGCGCCGATGTGATCAATGTCGACGGCGTCGGCGTTCTGTGGGGCGCAAGGCTTTGCGGCCTGCAATTGCCGGAACGCGTCGCCGGGGTCGACATCATGCTCGAACTCTTCGAGCTCTGTGCCAAGCGCGGTTACCGGCCATACCTCTTCGGAGCGGAGCAGCAGGTGCTCGACGCCGTGGTCGCGCGGCTTTCGAAGGAGCATCCGCGGCTCAAGATCGCCGGCATGCGCAACGGCTATTTCAAGCCGGAGGACGAGGACGGCATCGTCCAGGCGATCAACGAGTCGGAAGCCGATTGCCTGCTCGTCGCCATGCCGACGCCGCGCAAGGAGCGGTTCCTGAAGAAGTACCGTCAGGTGCTGAAGCCGAGCTTCGTCATGGGCGTCGGCGGCAGCTTCGACGTCTATGGCGGCAAGGTTGCCCGGGCGCCGAAGCTTGTCCAGGCGCTCGGCCTGGAATGGCTGTTCCGGGTGATGCAGGAGCCCAAGCGGCTGTGGCGTCGTTATTACGAGACGAATACCGCCTATGCCCTGCTGCTCGGCCAGGAGATCCGTCGCCGGCGCATTCACCGCTGACGCCTCGATTTCATGCGACAAGGGCTGTGGGTAACGCAGCCCTTTTCCATTTCGATGCCGGTCGACGGGTGCCGGGGTCCTGCTTCCTCACGGTCCGGGCGCTAGACGAATTGCTGCAACCGGTTTCGCACCATGTCGAAGCCGTGCCGCGTTTCCTCAGGGTAACACAGGGCGTTGAGCCCGAGGAAGATGATGCCCGCGGCAGACCCGGCGGCGGCCAGGCGGACGATGACATGCATATCGCCGAGATAGTGGCTCACGAGCGCCGCCGCGACGCCCATGCCGGCCGAGATCGCAAGGGAAATGGTGAGCGCTCGCCACGGCAGGGGTATCGGCGTCAGGCGTTCGCTGATCACCATGGAAACCAGCAGGTTGACGACAGCGCCGCCGGCAAGCGCGAGCGCGGCTCCGACCTCCACCATCCGGGGGATCAGAATGAAGGAAAGGGCAATGGTCGCGGTGGAGCCGGAAAACTTGCTGACGATGAGCAGCCAGGGCCTCTTGTGGGCGTAAACCACCGCGCCATAGACGAAATCCGCCAGGTTGGTGCAGACGGCGCTGCCGGCGACGATCGCGAACAGAAGATTGTAAGGCCCGTCGTAACTTGCCGGAAGCAGGAGTTCCGTCAGATCGTGGCCGAGGGCGGCCAGAAGGGCGGCGACGGGCAGGCTGAGGGTAAAGATGAGAGCGAGGAACTGTTTGAGAAGTGCCGCGGCGGCAGCCGGCCCTTCTTCGTCAAACCGGCCGACCGCCTCGGGAAAGGCGCCCATATTGATGGCGTTCGCGATCATGTCGACCGGCTGGCGGGCGAGCGCATAGGCGGCTGCGAACACGGCGACCGCCGTCGCGTCGTGATAGATCTTGAGGAACACACGCTCCGCATTCGCCAGGCCGAAGCTGACGAGCGCCATCACGACGATCGGCACGCCGAGCGCGAAGAATTCGCGATGAGTGAAACGCGGCGGGCCGCTGACGATCTGGCGGGAGGCGACGATGCCGGCGACGATGCCGGCCACAAGCGTGCCGAAGCTGGAGGAGAGCGATATCGCGAAGAAGGAATTGTGCTCCACCAGGAACATGGTGGCCACGGGAAAGACGAGCTGCAGGAGCGCCCGCAGGAATTCCAGCATCGCATAGGCCGAGTGCCGCTGCTGCATCTGGAGGATGACAAGCGCATAACGGGCGATCGCGCCGGCGACGAGATAGGCGCAGACGGCGACCGAGAAATCCGCCCAACGCTCGGGCACGACGAGATTGCTGGCCACCACGGCGATGACAAGGGCAAGAAGCGTGGTGCAGAGCAGGATGTTGCCGGCGCGCACGAGGCTGCCGCGGGTGACGTCGCCCTTGCCGCCCAGCCGGAGCAGGGAGATGCGGAGCCAGTTCGTGACCGCCACGTCGGTCATTTCCCCGACCGTCACCACCAGCGTCAGCAGGCCATATTCGGTCTTGTCTATCAGGCGCGTGGCGATGACCAGAAACAGGAGTGCCGAGATGCGCGTCAGCAGGATGGCCGGGCCGTAGATGAGTGTGGATTTCAGCAGCAAAGAAATTTCCTTGAAACGGTTCAGCCTGATCGGAGCAGCAGACACGGCAGTATTGATGGAAGTGTCGGCTGGTTTAACGGAATCCTAGTCGTCAAATATTAACAGTAACGGTGGTTTGGTCTCAGGCCAATGTTAAGCGAGGAAGACATGCTGCAGCGCACCTATGCCGGCCGTATCGTCAACGTCATGGTGGCCACGCCGGCCGGCGGGACGGGGCAGGGTGGCATCGACAGGATCATGGCCTCGCTGAAGCGCGAGCTTGAGCGACAGGCGCGCCGCGACATCAACGCCCGCTTCCTGGCGACCCGGGGAAACGGGCATCTTGCCCATTCCATCCTATACTTGTCCGGCTTCTGCTTCAGCATGTTCATCGCCCGCATGCGAAAAGAGGTGGATGTGGTTCATGTCAATCTTGCCAGTTACGGCAGCACCTATCGCAAGCTTGTTATTGCCATATGCGCGCGAATGCTAGGCATTCCCTATATTCTTCATCTCCATGGCGCCGAATACATGACGTTCTGGTCGGACGAGGACACGTTCCTCAACCGGAGAATTCGATCCATGTTCGCGCAGGCCAGCGGAATCGTCGTTCTCGGCACGGTCTGGCGGGATTTCCTTCTCCGGAAGGTGCCGGAAGCGGAGAAACGGCTGGCCATCGTGCCGAACGCGACGGAAGTTCCTTCCCTGCCCCACAGAGGCGGCGGCGGCGCCGTCCATATCCTTTTCCTGGGAAGGATCGAGCCGAGAAAAGGAGTTCCCGAGCTTTGCGAGGCGCTTGCCGCGATGGTCGACCTGCCGGGATGGCGCGCGACGATCGCGGGAGACGGCGAGGTGGAGAAACTTCGCCTTTGCCTGGAAGAGCTCGGTCTTTCCGGACGGGTCAGCGTTCCCGGATGGCAGGGGCCGGAGGATGTCGCCCGCCTGCTTTCGCAGGCGGATGTCCTCACCCTTCCATCCCATGCGGAAAACCTGCCTATCTCGGTCATCGAGGGAATGGCCGCCGGCCTTGCTGTCGTTGCGACGCCGGTCGGCGCGATCGAGGATATCGTCAGCGACGGGGAAACAGGCCTTCTCGTCCCGCCCGGCGATGCCGGTTCGCTGCAAAATGCGCTGGAGCGGCTGGTCAGGGAGTCGGACCTTCGCAACCGCCTGGGCAATGCGGCCCGCGCCGCGCATCGACTTCGGCTCGACGTGGCGCCTTATGCCGACAGGCTGTGCGATATCTGGAAGGCGACGGCGGAAACAGGCAAAACCCGGGTGGAAAGCTGATGAAACCTTTGGACATCATGCGCGGCTTCTATGTCCGCAGCCCGCGTTTCGTGCGCGATGCGGTCAGGCCTTTGATCTCCCTCGTGCCGACCGGCATGAAGTTCGGCAAGACCTATGCGGATTGGCGCGCCCGCATCGCCAGAGCCGGGAGCGATCCGCATCATGCGCATGAACAGCACCTGGCATCTCTTCGCGCGCTTCTCGCCAAGGCGCATCAGGGCAGCCCGTTCTACCGCGGTCTCATCGATGAAGCCTTTGGCACCGGCTTCGATGCTTCGGTCTTCATGCCGGAGGATCTGCGCCGCCTGCCGGTGCTGGGCAAAACGCAGTTGCGGGAGGCCGGCGAGGCCGCCCTGGCAGTGCCGCGCTGGCAATTGGACAGGACCGACACCAGCGGGTCCAACGCGGAGCCTCCTTTCAGCTTTTTCCTCGACAAGGATCGAAGCGCGAAGGAGATGGCCTTCGTCTACGATGCCTGGTCGAGGATCGGCTTCAATGAGCGCGATGCTCGGGCCAGCCTGCGCGGCTTTCACCTGAAGGATGGCGGTCCCGGCCTTTACGACTGGGACCCTGCGCTGCGCGAACTGAAACTTGCGGTTTTTCCAATGACCGTCGAGGACGTGGCGGTCTACCTCGACCAGATCGACCGCCGGGAGATCCGGTTCCTGTACGGTTATCCGTCCGCCATCGAGCTTCTATGCCGCCGCATGCGCCAGCTCGGGCGGATTCCGCGTTCCGGCGTAAAGGGAATATTGCCGATCTCGGAGCCGCTCTACGATCATCAGCGCACCCTGATCCGCAGCGTGCTCGGCGATGTGAAATTCGGCGTCTTCTACGGGCTGAGCGAGAAGGTGGCCTTCGCGGTCGAGGTGCAGGGCGAAGACGGGCTCTATGAATTCGATCCACTCTACGGCGTTACGGAACTTGTCGACGAGAACGATAATCCCGTCACCGAGCCGGGCCGGGAAGGGCGTATCGTCGGCACCGGCTTCCTTTCGACGGGCATGCCCTTCATCCGCTACGACACGGGTGATTTCGGCAGGCTCGTTGAACTGCCGACGCCCGGAAATGGACAGCGGCTTCGCATCCGGGCATTGGCGCCTCGCCGCAAGCCGGGCTTCCTGATTTCCTTCGACGGGCAGCGGGTCGTGACGACCGACCTCACGCCGGAAGATCCGAAACTTTTCAACGGAATTGCCGAATATCAATTCTACCAGGACAAGCCGGGGGAGGTGGTGATCCGCTACATCCTCGACCGGGAGGGCTCCACGGCGGATGTCGAGAGGCTGCGTTCCCATGTCTCGGCGAAGAGCCGGGGAAGCCTCGCCTTTACGGTGGAGGGTGTTCCGCAGATCGCCAGCGGGCGGGGTGGCAAGCGGGCCTTCATCGATCAGCGGCTCGACGTCACGCGCTATTGAACGGGCCGCCCCGGCAGCCCGATCGCCTGCAGCAGGTCCGTGTCCGGCACGGCAGGCCCCTGCGGCTCGATGACCGTCATGCCGTAGGGGTTGGAATATTCCCAGATGGACCACGGAATGCCATAGCCTTCCGCCGTCTGGCGGGCCGTTCGCAGATAGCGGAGCCTGTCGGCGTCATAGGCGCCCGAGCGGCCGTCGGCGGATATCCGGATGACCCCGAATTCGCCCATGAACAGCCTCGCCGATGGAATGCCGTGCCGTTTCGCCCAGTCCGCCGCCTCGCCGATACGCGCCTTCAGTTTCGCATCGTCCCAGTTTTCCTGAAAATATTCGGCGATGCGCCCTTCGACCCTTGCGAGGTTCGCGGCCTGTTCGATCCGGCCGAGACCCGCCGCCTGCATATGCGCCTTCAATCCCTGGATGACGCTTTCCGGCGAGCCGCTCCTGGCCGGCCAGGGAAAGCCCGAGACGAAACCGTCCGGCCTGTCCGAGCGCTGGTGGGTGAAGCTGTGCGGATCGTACATGTGAAAACTGTAGTAGATGTTTTCGTCATCGAAGGTCGGATCGATATTGGCAAGCCCGGTGACGCTGCCGCCGCAGGCGCCGGTCGCGACGATCGTCAGTTCGGTGCTGACCGAGCGGATATCGGCGACCGTGTCCGTCATGATCCGTTGCCAGTCGTCCGTGCCGCTTGCGTCGCAGGGATAGTAGGCCGGTTCGTTATAGGGTTCGAAAGCCACCTTGTCCGTGCCGATTTCCACCAGCATGGACGCCACCGATTTCACCATCTCGCGGTAGCGGGCAACTCCGTCGCTGTCCGCGCCTCCATAGATCATCTCCATGCCGTAGGCAGGCACCTGACTGACGCCATGCAGGTTGAAGACGACCTTGAGACCGGCTGCGGTCAGGCGCCGGACGGCCTTCGAGAGCACGTCCAGCGCTTCCTTTCTGCGGGTCCCTTCGCTGGCGGCGAGCGGGCCTGGATCGACGGTCAGGCGCACGAAGTCGAAGCCGAGCGTCCGGATGCGGGCGAATTCGTTGCCTTTCGGCCAGTCCCCGATCGGCCGCCCGGATGACAGCCATTGCTCGACGGTGCGGTACGGCGGCCAGCGGTAGGAACGGTCCTTTTCGACCGGCGACCAGTTCAACCAGCCATGCAGCCCGACGCCGCGGTCAAGCTCGAGAGGCGCTGCCTGGGCGGTCGAGGCCGCGATCATGATGCCAAGCAATGCAGCGATCAGTCTCATCAGGCGTGGCTCCCTTTGCTTGAAAGGGATGTTAACCCATGCATGGGAAAAGAGAACCGCCCGTCCCGAAAGCCTGACGGGATGGTAAATGTCGAAGGCCGCTGCAGCGGGGTCCCATGAAGCTCAGGTGGTACATCAATCGGTTGCGCAGCATGGAGCCTGCCGAAATCCTTCACCGGGTCGGCGAGCTGAGACGCAAGACCGTGTCGCGCCACTGGAAAAACGGCTGGCGGCACCATCCGGCGCGCAAGCTCCTGCCGGTGTTCACCGACCTCGGGGAGCGGCTTGCAAACGCTTCGCCGGAACAACGGCAGGCGATCGGAAACGCTGCGGAAGATGCCCTCTCGGGCAAATTCGCCGCCCTTGGGGTGACTTGGCCCCGGCGGGATGCGCGCTCGCTCTACCCGGACGATCTCTGGCGTTTCGATCCGGTGACCGGCGGCACATGGCCCGGCCCGGAAACGTACACTTTCGACATAGACTACCGTCATCGCAGCGGGCGCGGGGATATCAAATACGTCTGGGAGATCGGCAGGCTCCAGCAGCTTCCGGTCCTTGCGGCCCATGCCGTTTTCGGCGACGATCCCCGCCCGATCGGTGCGATCGAGGCGGCCGTCGAAAGCTGGCACAGGGCCAATCCGCCCTTTCGCGGCGTCGGATGGGCGTCGGGCATCGAAGTCGCGCTGAGAGCGATCAGCCTGATCGTCACGCATGATCTCGTTTCCGAGCGGATGAGCGTGGCGTGCCGCAACCGCATCGGCGAAATCCTTGCGGCGAGCGCCTACTGGCTGCCTCGCTTTCCCTCAAGGTTTTCGTCCGCCAACAACCACCTCGTCGCGGAGCTTGCCGGCGAATATCTGCTGGGTCTGGCGCTCGGGCGCGAGACGAGGCATGCGGCAGACCGGCTTGCGGCGGAGACCCTCAAGCAGATCCTGCCGGACGGCTGCGGCGCCGAGCAAAGCCCGACCTATGCCGCCTTTACCGCCGAATTCATCCTTCTCTGCATGGCGGCGGCGCGATGCCACGGACAATCCTTCGGCAAGGCCGCGGAGGACAGGCTCTCCGCCTTTGCGGAATTCATCGAGTGGCTGCCGGAACGGGCGGGCTTCGGCGACGACGACGAAGGGCGCGTGATGACGCTCGGCGACGAGGCGGATTATGCCGCTTCCGTCGCTTCCTCCATCCGGGGCTTTCCGGGCCAGCCGGGACGGGTTTCGGAGAGCCATGATTTCCGGTCTCTCATCTTCGGCCGGCCGGCCGGCGAGGCAGGCGGCCATCACGGGCTACGCACATTCAGGGACGGCGGAATCTCCGTCTGGCGTGGGGATTTGGCGGGGCGATGCGCCGAGCTCACCTTCGACCACGGGCCTCTCGGTTATCTCTCCATCGCCGCCCACGGGCATGCCGACGCGCTTTCCCTGGCACTCCGGCTCGATGGAAAGCCGGTCCTCGTGGACCCCGGCACATGGCTCTACGGTTCGGGTGGCGTCTGGCGGAACTGGTTCCGCTCGACGCGGGCCCACAACACGCTCAACATCGCCTCCGAAGACCAGAGCACGATGTCCGGCGCCTTCAACTGGTCCCACAAGGCCACGGCCGGATTGATCGAGGTGGTTCCGGAGCCGGACTGGTCGGTGACAGCCGAGCATGACGGATACCTGCGGCGTTTTGGCGTGATGCACCGTCGCACCGTCCGGCGTGCGGGCGAGGCTATCCTCGTGACCGATCGCCTTATAGGGCAGGTACGCGAGGCCGAGATCGTTTTCCAGGTGGCTTCCGGTCTGACCGTGGAGGTTGCTGGAACAGTGGCAAACATCATGGAAGATGGGCGGACGCTGCTTGCGATCCGCTTCCCGCATGGCGTGATCGCGGTTCGAAGCGGGGGCGAAACGCCGGGCGAGGGCGGCTGGGTCGCGCCACGCTTCGGCGTGAAAGTCCCCGCACGGCGCATCGCATGGCGCGGCGAGGTCGGCGAGGAAGGCGTCGAAACCGTCCTCCAACCCGTGGGCGCCATTCCGGCGGGGCCATGAACTCATGCTGGCAGCGCCCTGTCCGATTTCGGTGCGTCTGGCCCTTTTCGGAAAAATCTGATCGAAACGCTTAGGCGAATGGCAATCGTGACACTCTAACCTGGTCCCAGACAATTACAGGAAATCCGATGCACCATATCGAGGCCAGACCGGGCCGACGCGACGTGCCCGGGGCGCAACCTGCCGCCGAGCCCATCACCTTCGACGGGACGGTAGGGCTGTTCACGCCGGCGGAAGGCCGGGCGCGGCCTCTCGCCGTGCTGTTCGCAAGCCCATGGGGGCTTGAGGAAATGTGCACCCGGAAGTTCCGGCGCATCCTTGCCGAGCGGCTTGCTCAGGAGAGCATCGGCAGCCTGCGCTTCGACTATCCCGGCACGGGCGATGCTCTCGACGGGATATCCTTTCGCCCCGGCGTCGAGACATGGTCGGAGACATTGGCCGCCGCCGCGCGTCTCCTTCAGCAGCGGTCGGGTTGCGATCGTCTGGTGATCGTTGCCCAGGGCGTCGGAGCGGCGGTGGCCGGCCGGGCGGTGGAGCAGATGTCTGGACTGGAGGGCATTGCGTTTCTTGCACCGGTCGTCTCGGGCCGTTTCCACATTCGCGAGCTTTCGGCCTTTTCCCAGCTTATCAACGACAAGCTCGGCCTGAAAAAGGAGACGGAAGCCGCAATCGAGATCGCCGGCCTTTCCATGCCGCCGCAGATCGTGGGCGGCCTCAGGGACATCGATCTCATGAAGACGGACAAGGCGCCTGCAGGGAATGCGATTGTCTTTTGCAGAAGCGATCGCCCGGCGGACAGCGCATTTGCCGCGCATCTGCGGACCTTTGGCGGGAATGTTCTCGAAGCGCCGTTCGAAGGCTACGAGAAGCTCACCTCCAATCCGACCGTCGCCGTCGTGCCGGAAACGGTTGTTTCGCGACTGGTGTCCTGGGTTGCGGAACTGGCCCCGAGGGAGGGCGCCGAGCGAGGGCCTTCGCTTCCCGCGGAGGCATCGAGCCATCAGGGCGCGGACTATGTGGAGACCGCGGTCAGGTTCGGCCGGGACGGAAGGCTCTTCGGTATCGTCTGCAAGCCCTTGACGCAGGCCGCGGAAGGGAAGCCGACGGTGCTGCTGATGTCATCCGGCTACGACCGCCTTGCGGGATGGGGGCGCTCGACAGTCGAGTTTGCGCGGTCTCTCGCAGGACAGGGCATAGGCTCGCTGCGCTTCGACTGCGCCAACGTCGCCGACAGCCCGCCGGTGGATGGCCATACGGGGCAGGTTCTTTATGACGATGTCCAGGTCGCCGACGTCCGGGAAGCGATCGATTTTCTGGAAAGCCGCGGCATGGCTCCGGTGGTGGCGGCGGGGCGTTGCAGCGGCGCTTATCTCGGATTCCAGTCCGCCCTTGTCGATCCGCGGATCGTCGGGCTGGTCGGTGTCAATCCGGTGGTCTTCCAGTGGGAGGAGGGACGATCGGTCGACGAGGCGCTTGAAAACCCGGTGCAGACCCTGGAGCATTATAGCAAGCGGCTCCTCGAATTCGGGACGCTGAAGCGTGTCCTGCGGGGCGAAATCAATGTCGTGCAGAAGGTGGCCGAAATCTTCGAGCGTCTGGCGATGCGTGCTGTCCGGCCTCTGGCAAGGGCCGTCGGGGGGCTGTCAGCGCGGGAGCGCGCAGTTCTCGCGGGGTTTCGCGCACTTCATGGCCGGGGCGTGCCAGTCTCGCTTCTCTATAGCGCCGGAGACATAGGGCTGGAGGAACTGGCGCATTTCTTCGGCCAGGATGCAAAGGGCATGCGGCGTTTCCCGAACGTCACCTTCTCGGTGGTGCAGGATTCCGACCACAACTTCACACCGGGACATGCCCGTGCGGCTTATCTCAACGCTCTGAGGTCCGTGGTCTCATCGGCCGCGAAGCGATGATCGGCGCCACGATGACCGAGACCGTTGTCGAATGGGAAAGCCGGTGCCCAGAAAGATCGTGATCTCTTCCAGGACCCGGCCTCTTCGGGGAGAAATCAGGCCGCCAGGCCGACGCGCCGCCTGGCGCCAAGCAGCCGGTTGAGAATCCGGTAATACAGCGATACGGCCAGAGGGAACGGCTTGCGTACGACCGCGATCTTCTTGACGTAGTCGTCGATGCGCCAGGTGGCCCAGGTGCCTGCCTTGAAATATGCCAGATCGCCGCTTCGAAGGACGCGCACGGTGCCGTCTTCCGCCGTCACATGGACCTCGCCCTCGAGGATCACCACGACTTCGTCCCATCCGAAGAACCATCGGAACTGGCCGGCGGTGCAATCCCACACGGTCGTAGTGGCGCACTTGTCGTCCGCCTGGGAATGGCTTGCCGCGCGTGCGACAGGGGTGCCGGAGATCACCCAGCTCGGCTCGATCGGCCTTGGCTCCATCGGCAGGCTGTGCGGACAGGAAGCCACAAGGGGCTCCTGCTGGCGCCGTTCAGGCAAATAAGACTTGTACCGCACGGCGAGTGTCGCCGCAGTCGCGGCGAAGATCTGCCAACTCATGTGA
Source organism: Neorhizobium puerariae (assembly GCF_042429745.1). Classification (NCBI taxonomy): domain Bacteria; kingdom Pseudomonadati; phylum Pseudomonadota; class Alphaproteobacteria; order Hyphomicrobiales; family Rhizobiaceae; genus Neorhizobium; species Neorhizobium puerariae. The sequence goes on from NZ_JBHMAA010000014.1 coordinate 37,004, forward strand.
CCCCCTTCAGCTTCCTTGCCGCCATCATATGGTTCAGACGTAAGTCGCCTGTTACGGGGAGATCTAAAAGTTTAGCGATCAGCTCGTTTCGTCATCCGGCCGGCGAACGACATGCATCGATCCGGAGGAATTCGGCGGCGCCGGTGAACAGGGCGACCGCCTCAAACCGAATATCGCCGGGGGCTTTGCGCAACCCTATTGAGCGAGGCTGAGATGAGGAGGCAGTGACGAGATGAAATCGGTCAGTTGATCGCCGAGAAGCTGGACGTGGTCGCCTGCCGCCTTCTGCGCCGCCTCGGGATCGCCCGCGTCGATCGCATCCATGATCCGCACATGCTCGGTCAGCGTCCCCAGCATGCGGCCCGGCTGATAGGTGGCCCGCATCCGGTAGGCGCCGATCCGCCGCCGAAGCTGGATCGCCTGTTCCGCGATGAAATGCGTATGCGCGGCCGCATAGAGCAGGTCGTGGAATTTCTGGTTGATCTTGTAGAAGGTCACGGGGTCGCCGCCTTCATAGGCCTTGACGAGTTCCGCGTGAACCTCGCGCATGGCGGCGCGTTCGGCAGGCGTCGCGCGGCGGGCCGCAAGCTTGGCGCACAACCCCTCAAGGGCGGCCATGACATCGAACATCTCGATGATCGCGGGGATCGACAGGAGGGCGACATGCGTGCCCTGCCGCCCGCGCGTCTCTATCAGGCCGATGGCGAGCAGCGACTTGATGGCCTCACGGACCGGCGTGCGCGAAAGACCGAAGCGGCGGGACAATTCCATCTCGTCCAGCCGCTCGCCAGGCGCCAGACGGCCGTCCAGGATCATCTCTTCCAGATGATCGCGCAACTCGTCCGACCGCGTCGGCTGCCGCGTCTGGGCGACGCCGGATGCGCGGGCCGCATCTTGGTTCAATTCGAATGCTCCTCTGTCGGCCTTGTTGATGATGAGGCGGGCTTTTGTCGGGCGCATATACGTTTATTTCTCTGCTGCATTCAAGTTCATACAATCAGTATACCATGCTGGCGATGCAACTTCTGATCTTGTCCACAATCATCGACGGCGACTCTGGCATCGGAAAATGGCCGGAATCGTAGGTGTCGACCGGTGTTTCGGCAAAACATGGCATCGGGTCGGGATGCGCCAGACGCGCCACGTACGGGGAGTTCAGCAGCATCTTGGGACAGGTGACGAGCGGCCAGCGGTCCTCGGCGTTCCAGGCGAAGAGATCGTCCTTGACGTTCAGCGCGAAGTCGGGCGGTGCGGCGGCGAGCATGCCTTGCGTGATATGCGCCCGCATGGCTTCTCCGGTCGTCGGATGGACGATCATATCCACCATGGCGCGCATGCGGACCGGATAGTCGACGAGGAAATCCTCGCGCCGGCGCCGGATCTCCGCGTCCGGCACAGGTCCGTAATAACCCCGGTCGGAGAGCGTATCGAGTCCCAGAACCGCGGCGACCCTTCCGGGTGCGGCAATCGCCGTCTCGGTGGCGATCGGCCCGCCCATGGAATGGCCGATGAGGATCGCGCCCGGGATATCGAGGCTGTCGAGCACATGGGCGACCGCGCCGCCCATGGCCGAAACGGTCTGGCCGCTCCGGGGTGGCGGCGACATGCCGCCGAAACCGGGATGGGAAACGACGAGCACCCGGAAATCACGCGCCAGCCGGGGAGCGATGACGTCCCAATGGCCGGCGCTGCCGCACCAGCCATGGATCAGGACGAGCCAATCGCCGGTATCGCCAAATGTGCGGCAGCCGATCTGGCCACCGGAAGGGGCGTCGAGCAGAAGGAGGTCGTCCATTCGGCTACCCCTTGATGCCACTCGTGGCCATGCCCTGGGTGAAGTATTTCTGCAGGACGAGGAAAAGCAGGATGAGCGGCAGGGTGGCGACCGTGGCGCCGGCGAACGTCTCACCCCAGTTCGGCAGTTGCGTCGGGGAGCCCTGCTGGGCGATCGCCACCTGGATGATCTGGCGGGCCGGGTCCTGCACGATGACCAGCGGCCAGAGGAAGCTGTTCCAGCAGAACAGGAAGGTGATGAGCCCCAGCGTGACCATGGGCACCTTGACGTTCGGCAGGACGATCGAGAAGAAGATGCGGACATGCCCCGCGCCGTCTATGCGGGCCGCGTCCTCCAGTTCGACCGGCAGTTCCTCGAAGGCCTGCTTGAGCAGGAAAAGGCCGAAGGGGCTGGCGATCCAGGGGATCATGATCCCGAGCAGCGTATTGGAAAGACCGAGCCCGGAGACCACCTGGTAGAGAGGCACCATCATCGCCTCGATGGGCAACAGGAAGGTCAGCAATATGAGCACGAAGACGATACTCGCGCCGGGGAACCTGATGCGGGTCAGTGCGTAAGCGGCCATGGAACAGAGCAGCAGCGTCAGCGCCACCTGGCATATGGCGACGATCGCGGTGTTCAGGAGTGCGCCCAGTATGTTCGTGCGCTGGAAGAGCGTCACGTAGTTCTCAACCGTTGCGCCGACCGGAAGGAACGCCCGCCAGGAAAGAGGTGTCACGTCGCCGAAGACGGTGAACTGGTTCTTGAACGAGGACGACACCACCCAGGCATAGGGTGCCAGGAAACAGGCGGCGATCAGCAGGATCACGATCACGGTGAAGGCGGTGCGCCGCATGTGTCTGGTCTTCATGTCAGTAGTTCCACCGGGACCGCAGGAGGGCCATCTGGATCATCGAGATGGCGAGGACGACGAGCAGCAGGACGACCGAAAGCGCCGATGCGTAACCGGCCTGCTGCATGATGAAGGCGGTGTTGTAGATGTGGTAGACGATCAGGTTCGTGCTTTCCTGCGGGCCGCCCTGGGTCATGAGGAATGCCGGCGCAAAGGCCTGCAGCGAAAACACCGTCATGATCACCACGATGAACAACGTCGTCCGCGAGAGCAGCGGCACGGTGATGTTCCAGAGCACCTGCCAGCGTGTCGCGCCGTCTATGCGGGCGGCCTCGCTGAGTTCCGCCGGCACGCCCTGCAACCCCGCCAGGAAGAGGATGGCGCCGAACCCGACCTGCTGCCAGAGCGTCATGGCGACCAGCGCGGGCAGGGCCTGGCCCGTGCTGGTGAGAAAGGGCTGCCGGCTGATCCCGACGATGTCCAGCGCGCCGTTGATGAGCCCGTTCGAGGGGTCCAGGAGGAAGGACCACATCGTGGCGACCACGACCGAGGACGTGACGACCGGCAGCATGATCATCGTGCGCACGAGGCCGCGCGCCGGCAGTTTCGAATTGAGGAAGAGGGCGAGCGCGAAGGCGACCGGGATCACGAAGAGCACCACGCCGAGGGCGAACAGGAAGGTGATCCCGAAACTCGTTGCGGCATCCTCGTATTCGATCATGTCTGCGAAGTTGCGCAGGCCGACGAACTTTTCCGCAGCCGGATTGAGCAGGGAATAGTCATAGAAGCTGTTGCGGGCCATCACCAGCAGGGGCACGTACTGGAAGATCAGCAGCAGCAGCATGAAAGGCGCGAGAAAGCCGGCAGCGACCAGACGCTCCCGCCTCTGCCGCCGGGTGGCGGCCTTGCGCGGCCGGGTCTTGGTGGCCGCCGAAGCGGTAAGCGTCTGTTCGCCTGTCGACATTCTCGCGTCCATTGTCATCAGCGGTCGAGTACGCGCTGGACCTTCTTTTCGGCGTCCGCCATCAGGGATGCCGGATCGCCGCCGAATGCGACGCCGCGAAGCGCCTCGCTGACGATCTTGTCATACTGCGCGAATTTCGGACCTGGCGGACGGGGCTGGCCCCAGGACTGCAGCTGATCGACGAATACCTTCATAGGGTACTGGTTGTAGATCGCAAAGCGCGGGAACAGGCTCTTCAGCGTCGGGAGGTTGCCGCGCTGGCTGACATTCATGTAGGCATATTCGCCCCAGGACATGTCGACGACGAATTTCGCGGCGATCTCCGGATGCCTGGAGCGGGCCGTCGCACCGAATGTCGTCGAACCCGTATGGACGACCGGCGTCTTGAAATACGGGATCGGCGTGGTGCCCCATTCGATCTTCGGGTCCTTGGTGAGCGCGTTGCCGGCCGCCGGCGTATCGATGTAGAAACATGCCTTGCCGTCGAAGAAGGCATTCGGAATGCCGACTTTCGGGGCTACACCTTCCGAATTGAAGAGCGACTGGTAGAACTTCAGCGCTTCCACCGCTTCCGGCGTGTTGAGGTAACCTTCCGCGGTCTTGCCGTCGGGAGCAAAGGCCCAGAAGGTCTTGTAGGCGCTGCTGGACGGATCGGCCTTCGGGTCGCCGGCGGAACGCTGGTAGATCAGATCCTGGTAGACGAGGCCCGGCTGGCCGTTGCCGAAGCGCGTCGGTCCAAGGCCCCAGACGGTCGCCGCGCCTGCGGGACCCTGCTGGCATTTCTTGAAGGCTTCGAGAGCCTGGGGCCAGGTCCAGGCCTCGGCGAGCGCCTGCGGCGGCTTGACGCCCGCGGCCTCGACCAGCTTCTTGTTGTAGTACATGGCGACGGTCGTCTGCTCGATGCCCGGCGAATAGACCTCGCCATTGTAGCTGTGCTCGGCCTTGGTCGCCGGCAGGATGTCGTCGTCCCAGCCCTTCGGCAGATATTTGGTGATCGGCAGGAGGACGCCGGAGGCCGCATAGGACTGCGTGTTCGGCCCGTCGTAGACGATCACGTCTGGCGGATTGGAGCTTGCCGCCTGGACGGAGATGGTGTCTGCGAGCTGTGCGAAGGGCACTTCGTTTATTTCGAACTGGACGCAGGGATTTTCCTTCTGCCAGGCTTCCATTGGCTTCGGATAGGGGTAGTTTCCGGGCGTGCGCAGGATGCGCAGGGTCACGCTCTCGCCGGTACAGGCCGGTTTGTCCTGCGCCCGAACAGCCGTCGCACTCAGCGCTGTCGCGCCGAGCAGGCCGGCAAAAACAATATGATAGACCTTCATCAGCCGTTCTCCTTCTGGTGTTTTTTTTGCGACAGTGCTTCAGATGGCCCTGCCGGTATCGGGATCGAAAAGCGACATGCGATCACGCGCTATGCGAAGCGGCTGCCGGCCGCCGTCCGGCCTTGCATCCTGCGGCGCGAGCATGGCGGCACAGGGCACGCCGGCCAGAGTGAAGTGGACCAGCGTCGTCGGGCCGAGCAGTTCGGCCATGTCGACCGGAACGGAAAAATCCGTTTCCGCGTCACCGGCCAGGAAATGTTCCGGCCTCAGCCCGACCTCGACCTTCCTGCCCACATGGGCGGATACCGCGCCTGCCCGCTCGACCGACAGCGGCAGGATGATATCGTCGAGCTTCAGGGCGGGTTCTCCGTTCTCCACGACGACCTCGGCGGGGAGGAAGTTCATCGAAGGGCTGCCGATGAAACCCGCCACGAAACGGGTGGCCGGGCGTTCGTAGAGTTCCTGCGGCGTGCCTTCCTGCTCGATCTTGCCGTTGTTGAGCACTACCACCCGATCGGCAAGCGTCATCGCCTCGACCTGGTCGTGCGTGACATAGACGGTCGTGGCCTTGAGGCGCTTGTGCAGCCGCCGGATTTCCGTCCGCATCTGCCCGCGCAGCTTGGCGTCCAGATTGGAAAGCGGTTCGTCGAAGAGAAACACTGCCGGATCGCGGACCATGGCGCGCCCCATGGCGACGCGCTGCCTCTGGCCGCCGGAAAGCTGCTTCGGCCGCCGGTCGAGCAGACTGGAAATCTCCAGCACCCTGGCCGCCTCTTCCACCCTGCGGCGGATTTCCGCCTTGTCCAGCTTTGCAAGCCGCAGGCCGAAACTCATGTTCTGGGCGACCGTCATGTGCGGGTAGAGCGCGTAGTTCTGGAAGACCATCGCGATATTGCGCTCCCGCGGATCAAGTTCGTCCACGCGGCGCTCCGCTATCCAGATCTCGCCGCTGCTGACCTCTTCCAGGCCGGCGATCATCCTGAGCGTCGTCGATTTGCCGCAGCCGGAAGGACCGACGAGCACGACGAATTCACCGCTGCGGATATGCAGGTCAAGTCCATCGATCGTGGTTGCCGAAGCACTCTCGTAGGTTTTTCCCACCCTTTTGAGCTGAACGTCTGCCATGCCGGCCTTGTAGCCCTTTCCCGGTTGATCGGTGCGGAGCCGGGCGGCTCCTCCGTGCAAAGATTAAGGAGAGAATGCGTATCCTTGCAAGAGATAAATGTATACTGTGAGGAAATTTTTATCAAAATCCGATAATTGCACAAATAACCGACAATAAACGTTATCTTATTGCCCATTTTACCGTCATTTTGATAGTTTTCGTATCTCATACATGTCGTTCCGGGAAAATTTTTTATATCTGGCCAAAAAATGCTATGGACAGGTCTCGAAAATCACGTATGCAGAAATACGTAAAATGTATTCATTGCAGGAGACCCCCAGGTGGAACTCAATCTTGCCGGCAAAACGGCCCTTATCACCGGAGCATCCCAGGGCATCGGCTATGCGATCGCCAAGGTACTGGCTGCCGAAGGATGTCATCTCCACCTGGCGGCCCGGAACGGCGCGGCCATGCAGGACCTGAAGAAGGAGCTGGCGCAATATCCGGTCGACGTCACCGTTCACGAGGGCGACCTCGGCACGACGGAAGCCATGGTCGCCCTCGACAGGGCGTGCGGCGACTACGACATTCTCATGAACAATGCCGGCGATATCCCGGCCGGCACGATCGAGGACGTGACGGATGAAGCGATCCGCCGCGGTTTCGATCTCAAGGTGTTCGGCTATATCACGCTTTCCCGCGAGTTCTGGAAGCGCCGCAAGGGCAAGGGCGGCGTGATCATCAACGTCATCGGCAATTCCGGCGAGAACTGGGATGCGGCCTATTTCGCCGGTTCGACCGGCAATGCCGCGCTCATGAGCTTCACCAAGGCGCTCGGCGGCCGCAGCCTCGATCACGGCATCCGCGTTATCGGCGTCAATCCCGGCCCGGTCGATACCGCCCGGATGCTGAAGATCATGAAGCGCAAGGCGATCGACATGCTCGGTGACGAATCGCGCTGGCAGGAACTCTATGCGAAATATCCGGGCAAGCGTCCGGCAACCGCCGAGGAAGTCGCCGATCTCTGCGCCTTCCTCGCGTCGCCCAAGGCCGGCTATATCACCGGCACGGTCGTGACCATCGATGGCGGCATCGCCGCCCGCGGCTCGGTCATCTGACGGCCATGAGCGACGCACGCATTCGCAACCGGTATTTCGACGATCTGTTCTCCACGCCCGACCTGGCCTGGATGGGGCAGAACACCAATCACGTCCCGTCGCATCCGGCGGTGCGGGAGGCGATGATCCGCTCCGTCGAGGCGGGTGAATTCAACGCCTATGCACCTCCGATGGGCTTCGAGGCCCTGAGAAGCGCGATCGTCGCCGATCTCGGCGTTTCGTCCGGCGAGGCCCTGGTAACCGAAGGCGGGGTCAACGCGCTTGCGATGATCTGCAAGGCGCGCGCCCGGCCCGGCACGACGCTGGTGACGACCGATCCGACCTGGAAATGGCCATGCCTCTTCGCCGAGCAGGCCGGAGCAGAGGTCATCCAGATTCCGATCTACGATCCGGCGACGAACTACAAGCTGACGCCGGATGCGCTTCGCGCCGCCGTCGACGAACGTTGCGCGCTGATCTACATCGTCGATCCGAACAATCCGCTCGGCATCCGCTACGAACGCGGGGAAATCGAGGCTTTTGCCGAGATCGCCCGCTCCGTCGGGGCGCTGATGATCCATGACTGCACCTACCGGGATTTCGCGGACGGCCATACGCCGGTCCTGCAGGTCGCTCCGGAAGGCACGGTCGTTTCGCTCAGTTTCTCCAAGTGGCTGGGGCTCGCCGGTATGCGCATCGGCGCCCTTGTCGCCGAGCCGAGGCTGGTGGACGAGTTCTCCGCGGCGTCGACATCCGTGCTCGGCGCGTCCGTCATCGCCCAGCGGGCGGCCATGGCGGGTCTTTCGGTCAAGGCCGAGTGGATGAGGCAGGTGCGCGCCATCGATCGGGCGAACAAGGCGATGATCGTGGCGGCGGCCGAAGCGGCCGGCCTTGCGGTGCCGGTCCAGCCGTCGCACGGCAATTTCCTCGTGCTGGAAACTGTCGCGACGGGCGTCTCCCCGGAAGCGATCGTCGAGGCGGCGCGGCGCGAAGGCGTGATGATCCGGCAGGGCCGATACCATACGGCCCGGTTCGGAGACCGGTTCATCAAGGTCTCGACGTCGGTGCCGACTGCATGGGCGGAGCGTTTCTGCGAGGGGCTTCCCGGCTATATCGCGACGGCCCGGACGCTGAATGACGTGCCGGCCCTTTTCTAAGGGCCGGAGCGCCGACAAGCATTGCAAGGCAAGGAATGATGGCCTCATGTTCGTGACCACCAAGGACGGCATTAAGCTCTACTGCGAAACGGCTGGTGAAACCGGTACGCCGATTCTTTTCGTCCATGAGTTCGGCGGCAATTACGATGCCTGGGAACCGCAGATGAACTTCTTCCCGCGGCGTCACCGTTGCATCGCCTATGCGGCGCGCGGTTATGCGCCCTCGGATATTCCGGCGGATGTCGAACGATATTCCCAGGCGCTCGCGGCCGAGGATGCACTGGCCGTGCTCGATGGTCTCGGTATCGAAAAGGCGCATATCGTCGGCCTGTCGATGGGCGGCTTCGCGACATTGCATTTCGGCCTGCGTTTTCCCGAACGGGCGCTGTCGCTGACGGTCGCCGGTGCCGGTTACGGCACGGAGCGCGCAACCGCGGATTATTTCCGCAACACGTCGCTGAAGGTGGCCGACAATTTCGAAAAGGACCCGGTCGGCTTTTCGAAGATCTATTCGCTCGGCGCGAGCCGCGTGCAATTCCAGAACAAGGACCCGCGCGGCTGGGCTGCGTTTGCCGAGCGGCTGTCGCGCCATTCCGCGGTCGGCGCGGCCAATACCATGCGGGGCGTGCAATGCCGCCGGCCGTCCTTCTGGGATCTGGAAGACGAGTTGAAGACAATGATGGTGCCGACGCTCATCATGACCGGCGACGAGGACGACCATTGCCTGCAGCCGAGCCTCTTCCTCAAGAGGACGATCCCCGCCAGCGGCCTTTCCATTCTGCCGAAGACCGGACACACGCTCAATCTGGAAGAACCGGCCATGTTCAACGCGCTGGTTTCGGACTTCATCGCCCAGGTCGAAGCCGGTGCCTGGACGGCGCGCGACCCTCGCGCCGATCCGGGGCAGGTCATGCGGACGGAGTAAGGCGATGGCGGGCAGGGCCTCGATATCCCCGGAGCGTCTCTGGTCGCGGCTGATGGAGCTCGGCAGGGACGGCGCCCTGCCGGGAAAGGGCGTCAATCGCCAGGCCCTCTCCGCAGAAGACATCCTCGCCTGGCGCCGGATCATCGCCTGGGGGAGTGAGGCCGGTCTGAAGCCTGCGACGGATGCCGCCGGCAATCTCTTTCTCACGCTTGACGGCAAGTTTCCCCACCTGTCGCCCGTCGTCGCCGGCAGTCATGTCGACAGCCAGCCGACGGGCGGTCTTTTTGACGGGGCGTTCGGCACGCTGGCGGCCTTGGAAGCCGTGACGGCAATCGCCGAGGCAGGCTTGGCGCCGGAGCGGCCCGTGACGGTCGTCGCATGGATGAACGAGGAAGGCAGCCGGTTCGCGCCGGGGATGATGGGGTCCGAGCTCTTCGCCGGAAAGCGGACGATGGCGGAGGTCATGGCCGTTCGGGATGCCGCGGGCGTCTCCGTCGCCGAGGCGCTGAAGGCGGTTCACGAGGCTTTTCCCGAACTCGAACGCCGGCCGCTCGGTTTTCCGGTGCATGGCTATATCGAGCCGCATATCGAGCAGGCGGATGTGCTCGAACGCGCGGGTGCGGTGATCGGCGTCGTTTCGGGCATCCAGGGCAAGAAAACCTACGAGATAACGATTACGGGCCGTGAAGCGCATGCCGGCACCGAGCCCATGGAGCGCCGGCAGGACGCGCTGCAGGCTTTCGCGCGCATGGCGCTGCACATGCAGCAGGACATGGCCGTGGACGATGTGGTGAAATTCACGATCGGGCGGCTGGAGGTGGAGCCGAACGCTCCCTCGGTCGTTCCGGCCAGGGTCGTTTTCCGCATCGACCTGAGGCACCCGGAAAACGGGATGCTCGACCGGCTCGGCCTGCGGATCGAGCAGATCGTGGCGGAGGAGGCGAGCCCCTGCGATTTTCAGGTCCGGCGTTTGGTGGATGCGCCGTCCAACGGGTTCGATGAAGGGCTGCAGTCCGCCATTCGCAGCTCGGCGGCGGAGCACGGTTACAAGACGCTGGACCTTCTCTCTGCCGCCGGGCACGATGCCCGCCAGATGGCGCCGCTTGCGCCCAGTGCGATGATCTTCATCCCGTGCCGTGGCGGCATCAGCCACCATCCCGACGAGTGGGCCGAGCCGGCGCATGTCGCGGCCGGTGCGACCGTTCTTCTCGACCTGCTTCTGGAACAGGCAGGTCTTTCGCCGAAACAAGGAGATGCATGATGAGCACCGTCAACGATATGGCCGAGATGCCGGTCCAGCTGCCGCGCGATCCCGCCAACGCCGCAGAGGCCCGCAGCCGCTATTTCAATTCCGGCAACGCCTTCAACATCAAGCTTCCTCCCGTTCCGGGCAAGATCTTCACCGAAGAACCGGCCAGGGCGTTCGCGCTGGACAGGACCGGTTTCGTCAACTGCGATCTTTCCGACCAGATGAGATGCCCTTTCCCGGCGACGACGCCGCTGATGCTTGCCCGCTATGCGGCGGTGAAGGCCGGTGAGACGCTGGATTCGACGCTCACCAACACGGCGTCGATCTGGTACATGATCAAGGGCAAGGCCGATCTGGCCGTCGGCGAGGAAAAGGCCGTGCTCGGCAAGGGTGACGTCTTCCTCCTGCCGGGCGGCGTGCCGTCGCAGATCACCGCCGGTGAAGACAGCGTCTTCTGGCTGGTTGGCAACGATCCGCAGCTGAAATTCGACGCTTCGGCGCCGCTTACCGGCGAAGGCGCGGCCGTCAGCTTCGTGCATTATCCGGCCGACGAGATCGCCCATCAGCTCGATGTGGTCTACGCTTCCAATGCCAATGCCAGCACGTCCGGCCATGCGCTGATCTTTTCGGCCGAGAAGACCGAGCCGAGCCGCAACATCACGCCGACCATGACGCTGTCGCTCAACACGCTGAAGCCGCAAAGCTCCCAGCCGCCGCACAAGCACAATTCGGCCGCCATCACACTGGTTCTAAATGGCGATCCTGCGTATTCGATGGTGGCCGACGCCAAATGCGACTGGTCGCCCTGGGCGACGCTGGTCACGCCGCCGGCCGCCAGGCACAGCCACCACAACGACGGCAATACGCGCGCCGAATTCCTGATCGTACAGGATGGCGGCTTCTATTATCATGCGCGCACCATGGGCTTCGAGTTCTACTGAGATGCGGCTGATCATCGATACCGATACGGCGGGCGACGACACCTATTCGCTGTTGCTTGCCATGCGCACGCCCGGCTCGACGCTAGAGGCGGTGACCATCTGCGTCGGCAACGTGCCGTTCGACCAGCAGGTGGAAAACGCGCTGGCGACCATCGAGGCGGCCGGCTTTTCCGGCAAGGTGCCCGTTTATCCCGGCGCGCGGCGTCCCATGGTCAAGCCGTGGGAGCCGTCGACCATGCACGGGAACGATGGGATGAGCGGCGCGAACCTGCCGATCGCCCGGCAGCGGCCCGAAACCAAGCATGCGGTCGACGCCATCATCGAGCGGGTGATGGCCGAGCCCGGCAAGATCGACATCCTCGCCCAGGCGCCGCTCACCAACATCGCGCTCGCCGTGATGAAGGAGCCGCGGATTGCCAAGGCGGTGCGGCATCTGTGGATCATGGGCGGCACCGACAATGCCGTCGGCAACATCACGCCCTGTGCCGAGTACAATTTCTTCATCGATCCGGAAGCGGCGCGCATCGTCTTCGAGGCCGGTTTCGATATCACGCTGTCGACCTGGACGCTGACGATGCGTTCCGGGCTGTTCGAAGGCGATCAGCTCGATGAGATCTTCGCGATGAACACGCCGCTTTCGGAATTCTACCGGAAGGTCTCGCGCGTGCCGCGCGAGACGGCGCAAGCCCGTTATGGTCGCCCGGTGAGCACCCATCCCGATTCACTCACCTGCGCCTGCGCGCTCAATCCGGAACTGATCGAGTCCTCGCGCGAGGCCGTGGTCCGTATCGAAACGATGGGTGAGATCACCCGCGGCTTTTCAGCCATCCATCCGCCGAAGCTCGGCAATCGCTGGCCGGAATACAAGGTCAATGCCCGCGTTATCGAAAAAGCCTCGAACGATGGCTTCTTGCGGATGATGAAACAGGCTTTCGCCGAAGACCAGCCGTGATGTGGCGGGATCGAATGCCGGAGAAATCCGGCATTCCGTCGGATGCCGTCATTCAGGTTGCGGGCAGGTTGCGGGCGCGAGCGCGGTCTCAAGCAGATCCGCATCGGTGGCCGCGGCATCCGGCCGGATGGTGACGACAGGTGGCAGATCCTTGCCGAGTTTCCTGAAACAGGCCGTCATCGCGTCCAGCCAGACGCCTTGCTGCGGCAGGTCCTCGACGGCTGCGATCACGACATCGTAGCCGTTCTTCCGATAGTCGATGAGGTCGCCCACCGAAACCTCGATCAGCCGTTCGCAGCTCTCGAATTTCGCGACATGCGGCGGCATCTTCATGATGCCCCAGCCGCGCGTGATCAGCGCGTCGACGAAATCCGTCGGCGGCGCCTGCCGCCTGCCGTAGAGCGCGGAGCCCGGATTGACGACGAAATCGGCGACGACCGCAATCCGGCGGCTTCTCAGGTCTTCCCGGATCACGCGGCATTCTCCTTGTCTTCGGTCAGGAACTCGTCAAGCTCGACCATGGCTTTCTGCAGGTCGAAATCCTGCGCGTCCATTGCCACGCCGGTTGCGCGCGGGAATTCAAGGCCCCGTTCCTCGAACTCGAACTTCAGCTCCTCCATCCAGACGCCCATGCCCGGCCGCCGGTCGCTGCCGCCGTGGACAGCGCCTTCGGGACGCCCGCCCCAGGACGCCTTGGTGCTGGTCAGGCGAACCCCGCTCGACGGGCTGCCGTCGAGGCCGACGATGACGACGTCGTAACCGGCATCCTGATGCATGGTCGCGAGGTCCACGACGCCCCTGGCAAGGTTGCGGCAGTGGCGGCGGTAACCGGGAGTGTCGTATTGTTCGCGCGACGCCCACCAGCGCACGGCGCCCATATGGCTCATCTCGGGGCACGGCAGTTGCTGCAGTTCGTAGCCGTTCTTGACCAGGCGTTCGACGAGCGGGGAAAAGACCCCGGCGCACTTGGCAAACTCGCTGACCTTCGCATTCTGGTTCATGAGACAGTGGGCGACATAGGCAACGCGCCTCGGTTCATCTTCCATGATTTTCACCTCCTGGCGTTTCGGGCCTGCGGTCAACCGAGTCATCGCGATTGCCGGCCGCGGCGGCGCTTCCTTCGTTTCGAAGCAAACGCCATGCCATCACCCTTCGGTCACCGCGGCCGCCGGATGTGGATGCCTTGTCGAAGGCATCCACATCCGATTGCCGCAATAGGCATCAAACCTGTGTCCGAAAAATGGGCATATCGTATTCATAGTTTTCAATATTGGATATTTATACTGGGAATGATACCCTCGCAATCATTGTGAAAGGCAAATTTCTGCGGAAACACATGCCCGAAAACCGTCTTTCCGGCGATCAACCGCGAGGCCAGTTTGGCACGTCACTTGCTTGTATCCTTAAAGGTAATATTTGCATGCAAGGAGATGCGGTCTCGATGACGGATATGTCTATCGCCTGGAGCGAGGAATATGCCTGCGGGTTGAATTCCGGGGCGCGCGGCCTGGCGGGCTTGCTGGGGCCGGCAAAGGCCGAAAGCGTCGCAGTCGCCTCGCCTGCCTGGATACCATCGGAAGACAGGCCGCTGATAGAGCTTCGGCAGATCTCCAAGAGTTTCGGTCCCGTGATGGCGCTTCAGGACCTGGAGGTTGCAATCCGGCCCGGCGAACTGGTCACCGTGGTCGGGCCTTCCGGATGCGGCAAGAGCACCCTGTTCAACATCCTCGCTGGTCTCGACGAACCCGATCCGGGCAATATCCTGCGTTTCCGCGGCCGGAGCTCCTCTGCTTCCGAATTGCTGGGACAGGTTTCCTTCATGCCGCAGCGGGATCTGCTGCTGCCGTGGCGGAACGTCATCGACAATGCGATCCTTGCTCTGGAGATCGAAGGCGTGCCGCGGGCGCAGGCACGCGCCGAAGCATTGGAGATGTTGCCGGAATTCGGGCTTGCCGGGTTCGAAGCGCAATATCCCAGCCAGCTTTCAGGCGGCATGCGCCAGCGCGTGGCGCTGATGCGCACCTTCCTCTTCAAGCGCGATCTCATGCTGCTCGACGAACCGTTCGGGGCGCTGGACGCGCTGACGCGGACGATGATGCAGCGCTGGCTGCTCGATGTCTGGCAGAAACACCGGCGAACCGTCCTGTTCATCACTCATGACGTCGACGAGGCGATCTTCCTCGGCGATCGCGTCCTCGTCATGACCGCCCGGCCCGGCCGGGTGAAACTGGAGCAGAAGATCGAGCTGCCACGCCCCCGCAAGGCCGATATCGTCACGTCCCCCGAATTCATCGGGCTGAAGAAGACACTCCTCGACGCCATCGAGGAGGAGAGCATGAAGTCGTTCATGGCTTCAGGACATTAAAAGAAAAGAGGAAATGCTCATGGCCAGTGAATATGCAGACCGCCCCGCCCACATTCCCGCGGCCGAGTGGAAGGCCCGCGTCGATCTCGCCGCCTGCTACCGCATGGTTGCGAGACTTGGCCTGGACGATCTGATCTACAACCATATCTCCATGCGCGTGCCGGGGCATGAAGATCAGTTCCTGCTCAATCCATACGGATTCCTGTTCGGCGAGATCACGGCGTCGAGCCTCGTTCGCATCGATATCGAAGGCAACAAGCTCGACGACACGCCCTATACGGTCAACAAGGCCGCCTTCGTCATCCATGGCGCCATCCACAAGGCGGTGCATGATGCGTCCTGCGTCCTGCATACCCATTCGGACGCCAGCACCGCCATCTCCTGCCAGAAAGACGGGCTTCTGCCGCTGACGCAATTCGCCATGCGCTTCTACCGGCGGCAGGCTTTCCACGATTACGAAGGCGTCGCCATCGACATGGACGAGCAGGCCCGCATCATCGCCGATCTCGCCGACAACCGCGTGATGCTGATGCGCAATCACGGCATCATGACGCTCGGCCGCACGCCGGGCGAGGCTTTCATGCTGCTTTATTATTTCGAGCGGGCTGCCCGCATCCAGCTCGACCTGCAGGCTTCCGGCGCCGATCTCCTGATCCCGCCCCATGAGGTCTGCGAAAAGGCGGCACGGCAATTCTGGGAGAACAAGGGCGATATCCTGATCGCGGGGGAGCGGGAATGGCCGGCCTTCCTCCGCCAGCTTGACCGGGAGGGATCGGACTACCGCCGATAGGGACGGGAGGAGGAAGACGTACCCAACCATAAACCAACAGAGGGAACCATGCTTAATCGACGACAGCTACTGGCGGCGCTTGCCGCAACGATCATCGGCGTCCAGGGGTTCGGCTTTGCCGCAAGGCCGGCTGCGGCCCAGGACATGGTGAATGCCAGCCTGCGCCTCAAATGGCTGACGCAGGCGCAGTTCGCGGGTTTCTACGTCGCGCTTGAAAAGGGATATTACAAGGACGAGGGGATCAACCTGACGATCAATCCCGGCGGGCCGAACCTTCTGACCGAGAACCTGGTGGCTACGGGCGCCGACACGTTCGGTCTTTCGGGCGGCACGGACAGCGTGTTTGCCGCGCGCGACAAGGGAATGCCGATCGTCTGCATCGGCGTGGCGCATCAGGTCACTCCTTTTGTTTTCGTGACGTACAAGGATGGTCCGGTCAAGACGCTTCAGGACTTCAAGGGCAAGAAGGTCACTGCCTGGTTCACCGGCGCCAACCATGTCCTCTCGGCCATGCTGGCCAAGGCGGGCGTCAAGACGAGCGACATGGACCTGCAGCCGCAGCAGGTCTCGATGACGCCTTTCATCGACAAGCAGGTCGATGTGGCCACCGCGACGCGCTACAACGAACTGCAGATCGTCGCGCAGCGCGCCGGGATGGAGAACCTTCGCATCTTCGTTCCGGAGGATAGCGGCGTTTCCTTTCCCCGGGATACCCTGATCGTGTCGGAGCAGACGGCCAGGGAGAAGCCGGAACTCGTCGAAAAATTCCTCCGCGCCAGCATCAGGGGATGGAAGGACGCCCTGACGAACGAAAAGGAGGCGATCGACATCGTCATGAAGGTGGCGCCGACCCTCAACCGCCAGCAGCAGGAAGTCATGCTTTCCGAGATCAAGAAGCTGATGATCGCGGGCAAGGCGGGCGCCGACGGCCTCTTCGCCATCGATAAGGCTGCCGTGGGCTCCGCCAACAGCCTGCTCGCCGAATACAAGGTCATCTCCAAGCCGGTCGATCTCGACGCCGCGTTCAACGACGATTTCCTGTCGAAAATCCCGCCGGCGGAAAAGCGCCTATGAGCATGTCCGGCACAGCCGGTGCATTCCTGTCCGCCGCAAAGGCGGGCAGGTTTGCGTCGCTCCTGAAGACCTCGATCGGGATAATCGCGTTCCTGCTGGCCCTGGAACTGATCATCCTCGCGCTCGGCATCCGGCCCTACTATCTGCCGCGGCCCAGCGCGATCGCCGCCGCCTTCGCGGCCACGCCGCAAGCCTATTTTCTCGGCATGTGGCGCACGCTGCTGGAAACGGTCATCGGCTTTGCGGCGGGCAGCCTTTTCGGAATCGGAATGGGTGTGCTTTTCCATCGCTGGACGGCATTGAAGGAGCTCTTCTTCCCCCTCTTCGTGGTATCGCAGACCATTCCGGTCATCGCGTTCGGCGCCGTCGTCGTCCTCTGGTTCGGTAACACGCTGTTGGCGAAGGCGGTCATCTCCTTCTACATCAGTTTCCTGCCTGTCACCGTGAACACGCTTCTCGGTTTTGCAACCGTCGATCCGCGCCAGGTGGCGCTGATGCGCAGCTTCGGCGCGAAGGAGGGGCAGATCCTGAGACGCCTTTATCTTCCCGCAGCCCTGCCGCAGATCTTCGTCGCCCTGAAACTTGCCTCCTCGCTGTCGCTGATCGGTGCGATCGTCGGCGAGTGGTTCGGCGATACGACCGGCCTCGGCGTCCTGTTGCTGCAGGCCATGTACAACGAGAACGTGGTCGGCATCTGGGTCACCATCGTTGCGTCCGCGTGCCTGGGAATCGGGCTCTACACCCTCGTTTCCGAGATCGAGCGACGCCTCGTCTTCTGGGGAGCGGAACAATGAACAGCACCGTCGAAAGCAGCAGCGCGCGGCGTATCGGCCGGGGCTTCGCCGGCGCCTTTCTCCTCGCCGCGCTGTGGGAACTCTGTGCGCGCGGGTTCAACCTGCCGGCCTATGTGCTGCCGTCCGTGAGCAGCATTTTCTCGGGCCTGGTCGCCGATGCGGGCAAGCTTGCGGAGGCGGCACGTTTCACCGCCGTGGAGGCCCTGGCCGGCTATCTGCTCGGCTGTGCCGTCGGCATTGCCGCGGCAGTGACGGTCAGCATGGCGCCGCGCAGCCGCGGCGCTGTCCTGTCCGTGGCGACGGCCGTCAACTCCGTGCCGGTGGTCGCCTACTCGCCGCTCGTCCTGCTCTGGTTCGGCATCGGCATGGCGTCCAAGATCGTCATGGTGGCCGTCGCCGTCAGCTTCACGGTATTTCTGAGCACGATCGCGGGACTCGACCGCGTCGACCGGAAATCGGTCGACCTCATCCGCTCTTTCGGCGCGGGCCGTCTGGCCGTCCTGTGGCGGCTCAGGCTTCCGACAGCCCTGCCGCTGATCATCGCAGGCATGCGGGTTTCCACCGTGCGCAGTGTCATCGTCGCCATCGTCACGGAAATGCTGGGCGCCTATGGCGGTCTCGGCTGGGTCATCTACCAGGCCGTGCTGCAGATCGATTTCGTCCAGGTCTGGGCGGCCATCATCGTCGCGTCGGCGATCAGCCTGTCCTTCTTCGGCGTGATCAGCTTCATCGAACGACGCTATATCTTCTGGAGGTGATCATCAGGATGACGCGCAATATTCACTTCGGCCTCTTTCTTCTCGGTACCGGCAGCCATGTCGCCGGCTGGCGGATGCCGGGGGCGATGGACAGTTTCCAGGATATCGAGATGATCAGGCGCATCGCCATGGAGGCGGAGCGCGGCCTGTTCGACCTGATATTCATGGGCGACAATCTCAATGCGGACCCCGGCGCGCATCCTTCCTATACGGCCCGGCTGGAGCCGATGACCCTTCTTGCGACGGTGGCGGGGGCGACGCGCCACATCGGCCTCGGGGCAACGGTATCGACCACCTACAGCGATCCCTTCACCGTTGCCCGGGCCTTTGCCTCGCTCGATCACATCAGCGGCGGACGGGCGGCATGGAACGCGGTCACGACGGCCAACCCCGCCGCCGCGGCCAATTTCGGGACGATCCATCCGGATCACTCCAAACGTTACGAGATCGCCGAGGAATTCCTGACGGTCGTACGCGGCCTGTGGGATTGCTGGGCGGACGACGCCATCGTCGCGAACCGGAAAACCGGTGTCTATATCGATCCGGCGAAGGTTCGCGCGCTCGATCATGACGGCGTCCATTTCAAGGTGAAGGGTCCGATCAACATCGGCCGGTCTCCGCAAGGGCAACCAGTCATCCTCCAGGCCGGCGGATCGGGTCCGGGGCAGGAACTCGCCGCCAAGTCGGCGGATGTCGTTTTCTCCGTGACCCAGAATCTCGACGAGGCGCGCGCCTTTTATGCCTCGCTCAAGGGCCGGCTGCCGAAATATGGCCGGACGCCGGATTCGCTCGTGGTTCTGCCGGGCGTGATGCCGATCGTCGGGCGGACCGAGCGCGAGGCGCATGACAAGCTTGCCGAACTGCAGGGCTTCATCAGCGAGACCAATGCGCTTTCCCTGCTCAGCGACCGTTTCGGTGTCGA
The DNA here is from genome assembly GCF_042429745.1 of Neorhizobium puerariae. Taxonomy (NCBI): domain Bacteria; kingdom Pseudomonadati; phylum Pseudomonadota; class Alphaproteobacteria; order Hyphomicrobiales; family Rhizobiaceae; genus Neorhizobium; species Neorhizobium puerariae. Next base: position 56,046 of record NZ_JBHMAA010000014.1, read on the forward strand.
CATGAGCTTATACGATCTTAACGGGCCTGTTCCCGATCTCGGTCCCTCCGACAACTACCATGCCTTCGCGCGGGTGATGCTGGACAAGGCAAGGCGCGAGAACATGCGGCTTCGGGATCTCTACAATCTCGTCGCTGCGGCGCGTGGCCATTGGGTCCTCTGCGGCACGCCGGAATATGTGGCCGATACGCTGGAGACCTGGTTCACGACCGGTGCGGCGGACGGCTTCAACGTCATGCCGTCCCATTTCCCGCAGGGCCTGACCGACTTCGTGGACATGGTCGTGCCGATCCTCCAGGAGCGGGGATTGTATCGGACGGAATACGAGGGAACGACCCTGCGCGATCGCATGGGTCTTGCAAGGCCGCCGCGCCTTGATTGAGAACGCGTTTCCGACGGTTTTCCAATAATAGACAACTCCGTCTTGCCCGGATGACGGCGAGCTCGGCCCTTGCGCTGTACTGAACTCTTCGCGGTGCAGCCCATGCACACGGTCAGGCAGGGTTGGGCTGCCGCCCTTCCGGCAAGCCGGCCGAGTATCGTCAGGCTCGTGCAGGCCTGATGACGCTGCCCCGATGCCGGCAAAAGCCTTGCCGGCGCGCCTTTGGCATCCCTTTCCAAGGACTTCGCGAACGTCGAGTTTTCCCGAGCAGGCATACGCAGTACTCTATATTTCCCAATATTTGGGAAAATAATTTCAACTATTGACAATATATATGCGGCAATTCACACTGCCATCAAATTTGGCATGGTGAATTTTTAATCATTTCCCGGCCCGCAATCGGGAAACGAAGGCTTGGCTGCCGATGGAGAAATTCGTCGGCGAGTGCCGGTCTTCGTCCCGATTGACCCATTCCACAAACAAAAAGGGGAAGTCATGAACTGGTTCCGAATCTCCGCCTCGATAGCCGGATTGGCCCTGGCAATGCTGCAACCTGTCCAGGCTGCGGCCGCCGAGGTTGAAAAGGTCAATATCTCCATGCACTTCAATGTGCCGCAGCTTTCCTGGTACGGCCTCTACTGGGCTCAGGAGCACGGTTACTACAAGGACGCCGGCATCGAGATCGGCTTCCAATACCTGCGCGGTTCGCCGCTGGCTCTGCAGGCAACCGCTGCCGGCCAGTCGGAACTCGGCATTGCCGCCGCCGATACCGCTCTCTCCGGCCTTGCGCAGAACCTGCCCGTCACCGTCGTCGCCAATCACCTGCAGAAGGATTCGACGGGCGTCATCTTCAACAAGGCCAAGGGCGAGGTCTCGAGTTTCAAGGATCTTGCGGGCAAGACCGTCGTGACTTCCGATACCACGACGCTCGCCACCCTTCTCAGGGCGGCGCTGAAGCGCAATGGCGTGACGGACTCCGTCAAGGTCCTGTCGGTCGACCCGCAAGCGGTCTGCACGTTGATGCTCACCGACCAGGCGGATGCCTGCACGGGCTTCGCCTTCGCCCAAACGCTGCAGGTGAAGGCGAAGGGAGTGGATGTGACGTTCCTGCCTTTCAGCACGCCCGACTTCCCGATCCTGGGGCATGTCATCTTCGCCAACAGCGACTATCTCGCCAAGCACGGCGAGACCGTGAAGAAATTCCTGGCGGCGACCGCCCGCGGTTATGCCGAGGCCAGCGCCGATATTCCCGCGACCGTCGAGATGATGGCGAAGATCGACCCCACGCAGCCCCGTGCAACGCTTGGCGAAGCCATCGGCATCATTGCCGGCCTAACGGTCAGCACACGCACAGAAGCGCATGGCTGGGGCTGGATGGACAACGAGGCCTGGAACAATCTCTATGCCGGACTGACGGAAGGCAATGTCCTGAAGCCGGGACTGGACGTCTCCAAGCTCTACACCAACGATTATCTGCCCGGAAAATAAACCGGTCCGCGGATGCCAGCCTTTCGGCATCCGCCCTCACTGGAATTCACCGCCTTGTCTAGTTCTTCTGAATTGATTGGTCTGCTGATCGAGGAGGGCGAGGTCTTTTCGCCTGAACCGATCGGACAGACGAGTATTGCCGCGATCGCGGGCCGGACCGTCGCGCTGGGAACCTCCGCCGCCGGGCTCGCGGCGTGTGCCGGCAGCATAAGAAGGGTGAATGCGCGCGGGCTGCGCGTCATTCCCGGCCTGATCGACCAGCATATCCATTTCCTGGGTGGCGGCGATGCCAACGGGCCGCTGGGCCGGGTCGCCGAACTTCATGCCCGCGATCTCCTCGCCGCCGGGACGACGACTGCGGTCGGCCTGCTCGGTGTCGACAATGAGACCCGCGACCTGAGGCTTCTGCTGCGCAAGACCCACGAATTGCGTCAGGCCGGCGTTTCGGCCTTCGCCTATACCGGTGGTATGCCTTTGCCTGCGCGGCATCTTCTCGACAGCGTCTGCGCCGACATCTCCTTTGTTGACCAGTTCATCGGCGCGAAATCCGCCGTTGCCGAACGGCTGCATCCGAACCGCAACTGGAACGATCTCGCCGATCTTGCCGGCGAAGTGATGCGTGCCCGGGCGATGTCCGGCAAGGCCGCGCCGCTGCATGTTCATGTCGGGCCGCTCGAAGAGGCGATCTCGCCGTTGATGCGGCTCGTCTCGGAACTCGGCATGTCGGCGAACCAGATCGTGCCGACCCATGTCAACCGCACGACGGACTTCTCGCCGGTCTTTGCCCAGGCGATCGATTTTGCCCGGATGGGCGGTACGATCGATCTGACGTGCTGCGTCTCGAAGATCGACGGCAATTTGACCGGCATCGACGTGCCCGAGGCGGTGCAGACCTGCCTCGACCAGGGCGTGCCGCTCGACAACATCACCATGTCGACCGACGGGAACATCCCGGCTACGATCCGCGACAAGGACGGAAATGCCCTCGGTTATCGCACCGTGCCGCCGGGTGTCCTGTTGCGCGATGTCGTTCGCCTCGTCCATGAGGCGGGGCTTGGCTGGGAGCAGGCCCTCAGACCCGCAACGGTCAACGTCGCCCGGGTGCTCGGCCTTGCCGACCGCAAGGGCCGTATCGCGCAAGGTTTCGATGCGGACTACGTCCTGCTCGACGAAAACGGCGCGGTGCGCATGGTGATTGCCGGCGGCCGCGTGATTTTTGACCATATGGAGGCGTCGTGATGGTCGCTTATGCGAACATGGGTTCGGCCCTGCTGACACCGGACGACGAAGGCCGCACGGCGTTCATCGATCTCGGCTTCACGCCGCCGCGCGCGATCAGCTATCGGTCCTTCGACGCCCTTGCGAACGCCTATGCGCGGGGCCTTTACAAACGGGGGCTACGGGCCGGCGACCGCGTGGCGGCCATCGCGGCCAACAGCTACGTCTATCTGGCGGTGGTCTATGGCGCCCTGCGCGCCGGTATCACGGTCGTGCCCGTCAATTACAAGCTGCCGGCTTCGATCATTTCCTTCATCCTGCAGGACAGCGCCATCCGCATGGCGTTCGTCGACGGCCCGAGGCGAGTGCAGGTGCCCGACACGGTCGCATGCATCGATCTGGATACGGCGGACGCTTCCGGTCTCATTCCGGACTTCTGCGATGCCGGGCCGTTCGAGGCCGTGACGCCTGGGGAAGCCGATGCCTCGATGATCCTTTACACCTCCGGTTCTTCCGGCGTCCCGAAGGGTGTCGTCTTCTCACATCTCGGCCATCTGTGGGGCCTGGACCGGCGCACCAGTCCATCCGGGCCTTCCTCCGGCCGCACGGTCGTCGCCGCGCCGCTCTATCATCAGAACGGACTTGCCTCTTCCCAGGCGACGCTCGGAAGCGGCGGCACGGTCATCCTGCTGCCCGGCTTCGAAGTGGAGACATTCGCCCGCGCGATCGCCGACTATGGCGTCGAGATGATCACCGCCGTTCCGACGATGATCGCCATGATGGTGCGAAAGCGCGATTTTGTCGCCGGTCTCGATCTTTCGCGCGTGCGGCAGGTGCGTGTCAGTTCGGCCCCTTCGACGCCGGCGCTCTTTTCCGAGATCAAACGTCTTTTCCGCAATGCCACCGTCGTCAACGGGTTCGGCACGACGGAAGGCGGGCCGATCTTTTTCGGGTCACATCCCGAAGGCCTGCCCCAGCCGGAGATGTCGGTAGGCTGCGGCCATCCCGACGTCACGCTGCGACTCATGGTGGACGGCAGGGAGATACGGAACGAGGGCGTCCTCCAGATCAGGAGCCGTGCGGTCATGATGGGTTATCTCAACAAGCCCGAGCTGACCGCCAAGGTCATGACGGAAGACGGTTTCTACAATACCGGCGACATCTTCCGGCGCGACGAAAACGGCTTCTTCTTCTTCGTGCGGCGAGCCGACGATATGTTCGTCTGCGGCGGGGAAAACGTATTTCCAGGCGATGTCGAGGGAATGCTGCTGCGCCATCCGGCGATCGCGGAGGCCTGCGTCGTGCCTGTCGAGGACGAGATCAAGGGTTTCAAGCCCGTCGCCTTCGTCGTCGCCAAGGAAGGGCAAACGCTCACCGAGGATGACGTGAAGGCTTTCGCGCTCGAAAACGGGCCTGCCTACCAGCATCCGCGGCGGGTCTTCATCGTCTCCGAACTACCCCTGGCCGGCACCAACAAGATCGACCGCCATGCGCTTGCCGATCGGGCAGGCGCGGCCGTGGCGGTGCGCAATTCCTGAAATGAAAGGTCTAGCGAAGTGAAAGCGTTCTATATCAAGGAGCACGGCGGGCCGGAGGCCTGCGTCTACGCCACGGACTTTCCCGATCCTGTCGTCAAACCGGGGGAAGTGGTGCTGCGCGTGCGTGCCTCCACACTCAATTATCACGACATATTCACCCGTCGCGGCATGCCGGGCATCACGCTCAACCTTCCCGTCGTCCCGGGTCTCGACGTGGCCGGCGAAATCGTCGAGGTGGGGGCGGGCGTCGAAGGCTGGACGGCCGGCGACCGCGTCGTCCTCGATCCGATCAATCGGCTGGGCAAGGGCGTCATCGGCGAGACCACCCATGGCGGCCTGGCGGAATACTGCGCCGCGCCCGCCCATCAACTGATCCGCATTCCCGACAATGTCGATTTCGACACCGCCTCGGTGATGCCGACCGCCTATGCGACGGCATTGCGGATGATGTACACCAACGGTCAGGTCAGGGCCGGCGAGAAGGTCGGCATTCTCGGGGCGAGCGGCGGCGTCGGCGTCTGCTGCGTGCAGCTTGCCAAGCTTGCCGGCGCGGACGTGGTCGCCTTCGCGAGTTCGGACGACAAGCTGGCGCGCCTCAGGGACCTCGGCGCCGATCACGTCGTCAACTACCAGCAGAAGGATTTCCTGGAGGAAATCCACGATCTCTACGGAAAGCCGAGCCGCCGCGGTCCGCGGGCGACCAACGGGCTCGATGTGATCGTCAACTATACCGGCGGCGACACCTGGGTGAAGTCGCTCAAGACGCTGCGGGTCGGCGGGCGGTTGCTGACCTGCGGCGCCACGGCCGGTTTCGATCCCGCCGAGGATATCCGCTACATCTGGGTCTTCGAGCTCAAGATCCTCGGCTCGAACGCCTATACCAGGGAGGATATCGTCGCCTGCCTCGACCTTGCGAGCCAGGGTAAGCTGAAGGCGCTCGTGGACGAGGTCTTTCCGCTGGAACGCGCGGCGGAGGCGTTTGCGCGGGTCGAGGATCGCCGGGTCCTCGGAAAGGTGCTTGTCCATCCATGAGCGCGGCTGTCGACCTCCAACCTTGGCTTGCGAAATCGCCCTTCGTCGCCTTTCTCGGACTGGAAATCGTCGCGGCCGATCCGGATGCGGGAGAACTCGTCATGCAGATGCGGTTCCGGCCGGAATTCGGCCGTTCCAGCGGCGGCGGGGAGCGCTGGCACGGTGGGGTGATCTCGGCGCTCGCCGACACGGCCGGCGACTTCGCGCTCATCATGCTGCATGGCGCCGCGCCGCCGACCGTCAACCTCAGGATCGATTATCTGCGGCCTATCGTCGGCGTGGCGGTGACGGCCAGGGTGAAGGTCAGGAAGACCGGGCGCAGCATCGCTTTCGTCGATATCGACATCCATGGAGAGGATGGGACGCTGGTGGCGATCGCCCGCGGCAACTATGCGACCGTGGGCCTGCCCGCCGCCGGGCCGCAGGAGGTGAAGGCATGAGCGACCGGTCGCAAGCCATCATCGGTCGCAATCTCAACCTGGTCTACGAGCGCCCCGGCGCCGAGCCGGTTGCGGCACTGCAGGACGTTTCCTTCACGATCGAGGACGGCCAGTTCATTTCGCTGATCGGCCCCTCGGGCTGCGGCAAGACAACCCTGCTGAAAATCTTCGGCGACCTGCTGGCCCCGACTTCGGGCGAGCTCACAATCGGGGGATCAGCCCCTTCGCTCCTGCGCCAGCGGCGAGTGATCGGCCAGATGTTCCAAGATGCGACCTTGCTGCCCTGGAAGACCATCGGCGACAATATCGCCCTGCTCGGCGATATCGCCGGCAAGAAACCCACGCGGGAGGAGGTCGCCTCGCTTGCCGAGATGGTCGGCATCGGCCGTTTCATCGACAGCTATCCGCATGAATTGTCGGGTGGAATGCGCCAGAGGGCGGCTCTTGCGCGCGCCTATGCGCTGAAACCGCGCATCCTGCTGATGGACGAGCCCTTCGGGGCGCTCGACGAGATCACGCGGGAACAGATGAATGACGAACTCGTCCGGATCTGGAGCGGAAGCCGCCTGACGGTGATTTTCGTCACTCACTCGATCGCGGAAGCCGCCTATCTTTCGGACCGCGTCTTCGTCATGGCGCCGCGTCCCGGCAGGGTCGTCGCCGATGTCAGGATCGACATTCCCCGCGAGCGGCGTGCGGCCGAGCGTTTCGGCGCCGAGCTGACCCGGTGCGCGGAAGAAATCCACCACCATCTCGTGACCAATATGCGAAAGCCGGATGACGGACATGACGCTGATTAACCGATTTCTGCCCGCCATCACCATCATCGCCGCGCTTGCCGTGTGGGAAGCGGCGACCCGGCTCCTCGGCATCAAGGAGTTCATCCTCCCGGCGCCCTCGGTCATCGCCAGAACGCTGGTAACGATCGCGCCGGAACTCGCCTCCCATCTTTGGGCGACGCTTTCGGTCCTGCTTTCGGGTTATCTTCTCGGCGTGCTGTTCGGCATCGCGCTGGCCGTGGTCATGATCGTTTTGCCGCCCGTGAGGCGGGCGGTCTATCCGCTTGTCGTGGCTTCCCAGACGATACCGAAGATCGTGATCGCGCCGCTGCTCATCCTCTGGTTCGGGGTCGGACCGGAACCCAAGATCTTCATGGTCGCGCTGCTCGCCTTCTTCCCGGTGCTGGTCAACACGGTCGCCGGTCTGGAGGGAACCGACAAGGGGCATCTGGAACTGATGAAATCGGTCGACGCCAACCTCTGGCAGGTCTATCGGCATGTCCGCCTGCCTGCTGCGGTGCCGCAGATCTTCGCGGGCTTCAAGCTCGCATTGACCGTCAGCGTCATAGGCGCGGTGGTCGGCGAATGGGTGGTCGGGAACAGGGGCGTGGGTTATCTACTTCTCGCCTATAACGCCTCGCTGATGACCGCGAACGTGTTCGCGACCCTGTCGGTGATCATCCTGTGCAGCGCCATCCTGTTCTATATCATCACCCTGGCGGAGCGTCGCTTCTCCTGGCGCGTGAGGCTTCAGCATTAATGTGTGTCGTGCGTCCGACCGGGCGCACGGGCATCGTCCCGGTCTTCGGGCGGATGCCACGGGTCAGCGCAGGATTCCCAGATGCCTGGCATCGAAATCGATGGCGGGCTGCTGCTGTGCGACGGCCGCCTTGAGCTCATCCGCCAGCTTCAGCACGACGGGCCGCAGTTCGCGAAGCCGCTCGTGGGGAAAATAGACGGTCGCTCCGTTGATCGAACAGGCGACGTGGCGTTCGTCGTTCACCTGGAAGGTCGATGCAATGCCGCATGTGCCGACATTGACCTCGTCGAAGTCGATCGCGATGTTCTCGTGCTGGGCCTTCCTGAGGTCGGCCATGATCTGCTCCCTGGTTCTCCGGTAGTCGGCCGGCATGTTTTCAAGAAAGGCCGGCCATTTCCGGGTCGGCAGCTGGCCGATGAGAACCTTGCCGACCGCCGTCATGAAGGCGGTGTTGCGCAGGCCGGGATAGGAATTGATCCGGAGCTGCCGGTTTCCGAAGACACGGTCCAGCAGGACGATGTCCTTTCCGTCGAGAACGGCGAGATGGATCGTGTCGCTGGTCAGTTCGGCATATCGCAACAGAATGGGACGCAGCGCATCCAGGAAATTCAGGCTGCGCTTCTTCATCTCCCCCAGTTCGAGCAGCCGGTATCCAAGGGTGTATCTCTTGTTTTCCAGGGCGAGATAGTTGTGCTCCACCAGTGTCGCAAGCAGGCGATGCGTCGTGCTGCGGGATAGTTCCGAGGCGGCCGCAATGCCGGCAAGCGTGTCCTCTCCCCCGGCAACGAGATCGACCAGCCGAATAGCCTTGCTCAAAACCATGCTCATTTCAAATACCTAGTCCTTCGACAAAGCTGCGGAGCCCATTTTCCATGCGGCAATCTACAGCGCCGCCAAAGGGCTCGCAAGCGATATATCCCAAATATTGGGAAGAAATTCTCGACTATTGACACATGTTGCAGGCCGTGCGATTTTTCTGCCCACCTCGGGACAAGGCCTAAAAAATAGACAGGCACCCGGCCCGGATTGCCGAGAGGGTGAGCGACGGAACTGATCATGAGTGTTATCGAAGAGCGGCTGCCATCCATGGCCGGCGTGCGGCGCGTAAGTCTCAGCCATCCCGGTCGGTGGCTTTCCGCCGGTGTCTGCGTGCTGCTTCTGCTGCTGCTGATCCGGGCCTTCGCCAACGGCCAGATCGAATGGGCCTATGTGGGTCAGTTTCTGACCGCCAGGTCGATCCTGATGGGTTTCGGCAACACGCTCCTGATGACCGTGCTGGCAATGGCGCTCGGCATCACGCTCGGCCTCGTCGCGGCCCTGATGCGCCTTTCGGCAAATCCCGTCGCCAACGCGGTCGCCAGCGGTTACATCTGGTTCTTCCGCGGGACGCCGATCTATCTGCAGCTTCTTCTCTGGTTCAATCTTGCGCTGATCTTTCCCACCGTAGGCATTCCCGGTCTGTGGGAGGCGCGCATGGTCGACGTGATGACGCCGTTCTGGGCCGCCCTGCTCGGGCTCGGCGTATGCCAGGGCGCCTATACGGCGGAGGTCATCCGGGCCGGTATCCTCTCGGTCGATTCCGGCCAGGTCGAGGCGGCCAGGGCGGTCGGCATGCGCGGGCCGCAGGTCATGCGCCACGTCGTGCTGCCGCAGACCTTGCGCATCATCACTCCGCCGATCGGCAACGAAGTCATCGGCATGCTCAAGCACACGTCGATCGCGGCGGTTATCAGCTATAACGAAGTCATGCACACGGCCTCGATGATCTATTTCGTCAACAACCGCGTCATCGAGATGCTGATCGTCTGCTCGATCTACTATCTGGCGACGGTCACCATCCTGAGCCTGCTGCAAACCCTGCTGGAAAGACGTCTCGGCCGCTCGCTCAGCCGCTCGTCGGCAAAGCTCGCAGCCGAGGAAGGGGCAGGCGCATGACCCCGGCAATTCTGGCAAGAGACGTCCGCAAGTCGTTCGGTCCCGTCGAGGTCCTGCGGGGCATCAGCCTGCAGGTCGAGCCCGGCGAGGTTTTCGGGATCATCGGCCCGTCCGGCGGCGGGAAGAGCACTTTCCTGCGTTGCCTGAACAGCCTCGAGAGGATCAACGACGGCGATCTTTACGTGAATGGCGAGTTTGTCGGCTACCGGCTTGACAAGGGCAGCCTGCGCCAGCTTAACGACCGCGAACTGTCCGCCCAGCGCATGCGCACCGGCATGGTCTTCCAGCGCTTCAATCTCTTCGGTCACATGACCGCGCTTGAAAATGTCTGCTGCGGGCCGGTCGTCGTGAAGGGGCTTTCCCGGGAGCAGGCGCAGAAAATCGGGCGTGAACTTCTGAACCAGGTGGGCCTGAAGGGATTTTACGATCGTTATCCGGTCCAGCTTTCCGGCGGCCAGCAGCAACGCGTCGCCATCGCACGCGCGATTGCCATGGCCCCGGATATCCTGCTGTTCGATGAGCCGACATCGGCTCTCGATCCCGAGCTGGTCGATGAGGTTCTGGAGACCATCAAGACATTGGCAAGGCAGGGCCGGACGATGGTCGTGGTGACCCATGAGCTGGCCTTCGCCCGCGATGTCTGCGATCGCGTGGCCTTTATGGAGCAGGGGCAGCTCGTGGAATGCGCGCCCGCATCCGAGCTGTTCGGAGCGCCCAGAATGCAGAGGACGCGGGATTTCCTGCAGCGCCTCAACGCCGAAACAACAAAATGAACCGTCATTCCCATAAAGAGAGGAACCGAAACCGATGAAGACTCTGCTCGCCACCTGCGCCGTCGCCCTATGCCTGGCCGGCACGGCTGCCCATGCGCAGGACGCCGCCGCAAAGCTGCCGGCAAAGATCAAGGAGGCCGGCAAGCTCGTCGTCGGCACCAGCCCGACCTATCCTCCGCTGGAGTTCAAGGACCCGGCAACGCTCGAACTGAAAGGCCTCGACATCGATCTCGCCGAGGAAATCGGCAAGCGGCTGGGCCTCAAGGTCGAATGGCAGGAGCAGTCCTTCGACCAGCTCATCAATTCGCTGGACACCGGCCGCATCGCCATGGGCGCGTCCGGCATGACGGACATTCCGGCACGCCGCGAGAAGACGGATTTCGTGGATTACTTCTCGACGGGCACCCAGCTCTTCACGACGCCTGAGGCGGGTGGAGACCTCAAGTCCGTCGAAGACGTGTGCGGCAAGCCGGTCGCCGTCAATCGCAACGGTATCTTCTTCATCCGGCTGAAGGATTTCAGCGAGAAGGTCTGCAAGGCCAAGGGCCTTGCGGACGTGAACTACGTCCTCGTGGACAAGACTGCGGACGCGCGCCTGCAACTTCTCCAGAAGCGCGCGGTCGCGGCCGCCCAGGGCGTCGATGCCATCCGTTACCTGAACGAGCATACGGGCTCGCCGGACAAGGGCAAGTTCGTGCTGATCGGCGAACCGATCGCCATCGACTATGCCGGCTTCGGGTTCTCCAAGACGAATACGGAATTGCGCGACGTCGTCGCCGATGTGGTCGACGCGATGATCGCCGACGGTACCTATTCCAAGATCTTCGCCAAGTGGGAAATGCCCTATGCGGAGGTCAGGAAGACTACGGTCAACACGGAAGCCCGCAAGTAGGCGGCTCTTCCCAAGAGGAAATCATCCGCCGCGAGCAGGCGGCGGATGGGTCCATCGCTATTTCCGGAGCGAGGCTCCATGGGGATTTGCAGATCATGACGGTCAGACTTCATGCCAGCCTGGAGACTGTTTTGGGCCGGCTCGGAGCCGAATTCGGCGAACAGCTTACCTATCCTGGCATTTATCGGGGTTCCCGACTCAACGTTGCGCCGGTTCTGGTGGAGCGCGAGGGTGTTTCGACCGTCGTGATCAGCGAAGCGGATTCCGATGCATGCCGGGTCATGGTGCCGGGTGTGGGGAAATCCGTCTACGGCCGGTATTTCGACTGGGACAAGGATATGGCCGCCCCGGTCCGGACCTTCGCGCAGGCCGTGCGCGACATCGCGGGCGACGGGACCATCCTTTGCGAGGCGGCCTTGCCACTCGTGCGTTACCAGGCGCTTGCGGAGAGCGGTCCGGTCGAGCTTTTCGGCATGCCGGAACCGCGTCCACTCTTCGTCTATGCGAAAAAACGGGGCGAGATCGAGGCCCAATGGCTTGCTACGCGGGATGCCGATGCTGCCGCTTTCGCCCCTTTCGTCGCCACGTTGCGGGACGGCGCGAGGCTTGTCGACGCGATGACCGCGAGCGCCAGGGGGTTCGGGCCGCTGGATGCGTTGTGTACCGAAAAAGGTTTCCCGGCGCTCTACATCACCGCGCCGCATGAAGTCGAAATGTTCACCGGCCTTCCGGCAAGAGCGGTCGAGCAACAGGGCATGGGCGTGCTCTTCCGTCCCGGTGAGGCGGAAATCACGATCCATGCCGAAAAGCCGATCCTGCGAGGCGATTTCCGGCACGTCGGCACCTGTGCAGGTCTTGCCCAGGCGCTCGGCAATTGCAGTCATGACGTCATCGCCATCCAGAAGGATCATATTTCCGTCGGCGAGTTCGCCTCCCTGGCGCAGACCGGCATCCGCTTCGAGGACGCGGCCTATGTCATTCGCCGCTGGCAGGACCGCCGCGCCGGCGATGACGCCGTCTACTTCTTCTTTGCCGCCAACGCGGTTCTCAAGGGGATCGACGCCGCACGCGCCTTCTTCGCGCGCAATGCGGAAGGCGAGATCACGGAACGCGACCTCGTCGCCGCCTATCACCAGGGCGTTTCGCGTTTTGCCCGCCATTATGGTTTTGCGGATCGCGTCGGCTCCTATTTCGACATCGTCCACTCCGGCGCGAGGACGCTTCTGCCGGCAACCGCCGGCGACTATCCGGTCAGGGTTTCCGACAGGACCATCAAGTTCGATATGGGACTGACGGTTTCGGATGCGTTCGGCTGCATTCGCGGCGTGTCCGATATCGCCCGCACGATCTGCGCCGAGGCCGAAATAGAGGCTCTTCACGACAGGCTGCGGAATATCCTGATCGATGAACTCATCCCGGCCATCAGGCCGGGCATGAGCGGCGCCCAGGTGCATGAGATCGGCGTCGACCTGCTGCGTCCGCTGGAAGCCGAATTCCGCCGCCTCGGTCTTCTGCCCGAGGGCAAAGGCGTCGACGGCTATCTTCGTGATTGCGGGCATACGATCCAGCGACAGACGATCTCGTCGGTCTATTTCCTTCCCGGCGTGGGCGAGAAGGTCGAGAACGGAATGCTCGGCTGCACGGAATATGTCTGGCCGATCGGCGATATCCTGATTGCGGTCGAGGATGGTTATCTCGTGACCCCCGAAGGCGGTATTGCCTTCACGGTCGAGGGGGAAGGTTGATGGCTTCCGCCGCAAACGATTATGATGTCGAGCTGACCGGTCTTCTGGGCGAGCTGGTCGCAATACCGAGCTTTTCCGGCGAAGAGGGGGCGGTTCAGGACCGCATCTGCCGCTGGTTCGTCGATCACGGCATCGATGTCGATATCGAAGAGGCCGATGGTGGGCTGCAGAATGTGGTCGTCACCATCGAAGGCGACGGAGACGGACCGGTTCTGTGGATCGGCGGGCATTGCGATACGGTGGGTATCGCCTCCGGCTGGACGCGGGTGCCGCATGCGTCGAAGATCGAGGACAACCGGCTCTACGGGCTTGGCTCCATGGACATGAAAGGCGGCCTGGCCGCGGCCATGTACGCCGTCAGGGAACTTTCCGAACGCAGCGGCGAATGGGCCGGTAAGGTCATCTTCGCGGCGCTGGCCGACGAGGAGGCATATTCCCGCGGCGCCAATGCGTTCGTCCGCAAGGAACGTGGCATAGATGCCGCCGTCATGTGCGAGCCGCATTTCCATGATGTCGTGATCGGCGCCATGGGCAAGATCAACCTGCGGGTCGAGGTGAAGGGCAGGTCGGCGCACGGTTCCCGTCCTGAAGAGGGCGTCAATGCCGTGACGGAGGCCGCGAAGCTGCTGGTCGCGATCGACGGGCTGGAGCGCTTTTCCCATCCTGACTTCGGCAGGGCCAGCCATTGCGTGCTGAACATGACCTCCGGCGACGGGCGTTATGAGATCCGCGTGCCCGATCATGCCGCGTTTGTCGTCAACTGGCATTTCATGCCGGGCGAGACTGTCGAGAGCGCCCTGGAAACACTGCGAAATCTGGCTGATGGCCTGAATTCCCGGGCGCAGTTCGCCATCACCGTGGGCGAGCCGCGTTACGAAAGCTTCATGCTCGACAAAGACGATGGGTTCGTGGCGCAATTTGCGGAGAGCTATCGCAGGATCATCGGCAAGGAGCCGGACCTGCGTTTCGGCCGCGGTGTTTCCGACGCCAATATCTTCGCCGGGCGCGCCGGTATTCCGACGCTTCTCTTCGGCCCCGACGGGGCGAACATGCATGCGGGCGACGAGTGGGTCGATCTCGATCAGCTCCATCTCGCCCGCAGGACCTATCTCGATTTTGCCCTCCGATTTTTGAAATCCAAGAATGAAAGCACGATGAAATGAAGACCGGCATGACCGCGCTCGATTATTCGTTCCCAACCGTCATGCAGCATGTGGACCACATGCGCACCCACTTCCTGAACCGCAAGAGCGGACAGGGAATCGATCTCGCAGCCGGAAAATACGTTGTCGAAACGCTCGCTTCCTACGGTCTGGAGGCCGAGTTGCAGGAGTTCGAAACCTACGACAGCGATATCGGCTCGTCTTTCGTCGCGCTCGGCGGCCCTGACGGCACGGTCATCGGTTCCCTGCCTTGTCTCCATGTGGAGCCCACCCCGATCGAAGGCGTCACGGCCGAGCTGGTGGATGTCGGGCCGGGCGGCCTTGCCGACTACGAGGGCAAGGACGTGTGCGGCAAGATCGTGCTGGCCGAGGTCTCCTATGCGCCGGCCACGCCCGAGAAGGCCCGGATCGCCGCTTCGAAGGGCGCCATCGGCATCGTCCTGATGAACTGGGGGACGGATGACAGCCGCTATATTCCATGGCGCGCGCTCAAGGCCGTCTGGGGCAATCCCACGCCGGAAAGCTGGGGCGAAATCCCGCGTGTCTTCGGCGTGAGCATCTCGCGCGCCGACGGTATCACGATCCGCCGGAAGATGCAGGCCGGAGGAGTTTCGCTGCATGTCCGCCTGACGGCAAGCCGCGTCTGGCGCAAGCTCCACCAACCCGTGGCATGGCTGCATGCGCCGGAAAACTCGCCCGAGCGGGACCAGTTCGTCGTCGTTTCCGGCCATATCGATTCCTGGAACCCGGGTGTTACCGACAATATCACGGGCATGTCGGTGATGATGGAGATCGCCCGCCTGCTCTCTTCCCGTCGGAAGAACCTGCGCCGGTCGGTCGCCTTCTGTTTCTGGAACGGCCACGAGGTCGCGGAAGCGGCCGGTTCCACCTATTTCGTGGACAGCCAGTGGGAAAGGCTCAATCGCGACGCGGTCGCCTATGTGAATATCGATTCCGTCGGCATGAAGGGCACCGAGGAATTCCACATCAACAGTTGCCCCGAGCTCGGCACCTTTTCGGAGCGGCTTTCCCATGCCGTCTTCGCCGATACCCTGCCCCAGAAGGTCATGACCCTGCGTCGGGTCGGCGACCAGTCCTTCTTCGGCGTGGGCGTTTCCGCGGTGACGGGCCGGCACAGCTACAGCCAGGCTGTCGTCAGGGAGCAGAACGGCGCAACGCTCGGCTGGTACAACCATACCGAATTTGACACGATCGACGTCATGGACCCTCAGGCCCTGGAAGCGGACCTCGACTGGTGCTCGCGTTATGTCCACGCGCTGGCGACCGCACCCGTTCTGCCGCAGCGTTTCAGCGCCCGGCTTGCCGACCTGGAGGAGCGTTTCGCGGCCATGCTTGCCGACAAGGCCGATCCAGCGCAGCTCTCGCTCATCCAGAAGGCGATAGGGGACCTGCGGGAAGGCATTCGCTGGTTCGACGGTTTCCTCGACGACGCTGGCGAGGCGCAGGACGAACTGCGCGAGCGCGCCAACCGGCTGGTGCTGCGGCTGTCGCGGCTGCTGACCTTCATCACCGGCTCCGCTTCCGGCCGCTATGGGCAGGATAGCTACGGCATCAGCACGCTCGCCCAGCCCGTGCCGCTGCTGGCCTGCCTGGAGGATTACCGTGCAAGGCCCTCCGACACGCTGGAGGCGCGGTTGCTCGCCACCAAGCTGATGCGGCTCCGGCACACGGTCACCGATGCGCTGGAGGCGGCGCGCAGCCTCATCGACGATTTCCGCTTCGTCGCGGAACGCACCAACTGATCGGCCGGCGAGGCAGGGACAATGGACAGGATCATCCACGTCATCAACGCTTCCAGCCGGACCGATACCGGGATCACCGAGGATATCGCGCTCAGCCTGGCATGGATGAATGTGGACGGTCTGCCGCGCATCGACTGCGTGACGCTCGAAGACGGGCCGCGCGGCATCAGCACAGCCCGTGACAGCGACAATGCGGCCCCTGCCGTGCTTCGCTTCATCGAACGGGAGGCAAAGCGCGCGGAGACGGCCGGTTTCGTCGTCGCCTGTTTTTCAGATCCGGGCGTCTTCGCGGCGCGCGGGCTGACGGGCAAGCCTGTGGCCGGCATCGGCGAGGCAGGGTTCTCCGCGGCACTCTCGCTGGGCGAGATGATCGGAACGATCGGGGTGGCCGCGGGCAACGGTGCGAAGAGCATGCGGATTGCGCGACACATGGGAGTCGCCGCACGGGTGGCGGGCCATCGCGGCATGGGGCTGGATTACGGTCAGTTGCAGGACCCCGAACTGGTGACGCGGTGCGTCATCGAAGCGGGCAAGGCGCTGCGCGACGACGACGGAGTGGAAGCCCTGCTGTTTGCGGGCGCCGGCCTTGCCCGTTATGTCGGGCCGCTGGAGCAGGCAGTCGGCCTGCCCGTCATCGATCCCACGCAGGCGGCGGCCGGAATGGTGCTGGCGCAGGTCATGCAATCGGGATATCCGCGGCATGGCTGACCCGTTTTCCCTATTTGGCCAGCATTGCGGCCCTCCTTACCCTGTCCGGCACGGTTCTCGATCCCGGCCGACCGTATCTCATCCCAATCCCTGAACAAGAGAGTGGCATTCATGTTCGACCTCAGCCCCAGACCCGCCAATTCCGCTCCGGCCGCACCGGATTTTCCCTGGCCGGGCGGCAAGAAATGCGCTTTGTTCCCTGCCTTCGACGTGGATGCCGAGTCCGTCTGGCTCGGCGCCGACCCGCAGAATGCGCGCCGCCTGATCACCCGTTCCTATGGCGGTTACGAGGCACGGGTCGGCATTCCGAAAATCCTCGAAACCCTGCGCCGCCACGAGGTCAAGGCGACGTTCTTCGTGACCGGCTGGTCGATCGATGCCCATCCGGCGACCTGCGAGGCGATCCTTGCGGACGGTCACGAGATCGCCCATCATGGCTATCTGCACCTTCGGCCGGACACCGCCGACGAGGCGACGCTGGTCGATGAAATGGACCGCGCCATCGAGGCCATGAAGCGGGTCCTTGGTATCGTTCCGGCCGGATATCGCGCCCCCTGGGGAGAGACCTGCCCGGAACAGATGGAACTGCTGAAATCGCGCGGCATCCGCTATTCCAGCTCCTTCCGCGACGATATCCGCCCCTACCGTCATGTTCTGCCGTCCGGGCCCGGGCCGATCGAGATTCCCGTCAACTACAGCTTCGACGATTGGAGCTATGGCCTGACCCACCGCACCAGCCCGCGCGCCATGTTCGGCCGGGAGGAGGTCCTGTCCATCTGGCGCGACGAATTCGACCAGACCCGCGAATGGGGTGGAGTGACGACGATGGTGATGCATCCCCAGGTGACGGGCCGTCCGATGCGCATCCGTATCCTCGACCAGTTCCTGGAGCATGTGCGTCAGTACGACGACGTGTGGATCGCGCGCGGGGTGGACGTCGCCGACCACTATGAAGCCAGCGAAGCGGCCCAGGGCAAGGCGTAACTCATCAGCCGGAGGCGGTTCCCGGCAAAGGCGGGGCGGACACCACGGCAGCCCGGCGGAACATCACCGGGTTGCCGGCAGCACTTCCGGCATCCGGTGCAACCGGCTTCTCATCCTACCAGACGGCGTTGGGGAAGGCATCGATCGGGATCTTCAGGTAGCTCCTGCCGTTCTCCTCGCCCTGCGGAAGCCGGCCACCCTGGATGTTGATCTGCAGCGCATGAAGGATCAGCTTCGGCATGGGCAGGGTGGCATCGCGTGCCTGCCGCAGGGCGATGAATTCGGCCTCGCTCTTGCCGGCGAGGTGAATATTCTCCGCCTTCTCCTCCGCAACCGAACTTTCCCAGCGCACCTCGCGGCCGCCGGGCTGGTAGTCGTGCCCGACGAAGAGCCTTGTCTCGTCCGGCAGGGACAGGATGCCGGCGATCGACTTCCACAGCTGCTCCGCGCTGCCGCCGGGAAAGTCGGCGCGCGCGGTGCCGCCGTCGGGCATGAAGACGGTATCGTGCACGAAGGCGCAGTCGCCGACAACGTAGGTGACGGAAGCCAGCGTGTGCCCCGGGGAGAACATGACCCGGGCCTCGATGCCGCCGATCCGGAAGCGTTCGCCGTCGGCGAAGAGATGGTCCCACTGCCGCCCGTCCGTCGGCAGTTCGGGCAGGTTATAGATACCCTTCCAGAGTTCCTGCACATCCTTCACATGCTCGCCGATGGCCATCGGCGCGCCCGTTCTGCCCTTCAGGTAATGGGCCGCGGAGAAATGATCGGCGTGAGGGTGCGTGTCGAGAATCCACCGAACCGTCCATCCCCGCTTCTCGACATGGGACAGAAGCCCGTCGGCATTCGATGTCGATATCGAGCCGGACTTCTCGTCGAAATCCAGCACCGGGTCGATGATGGCGCAGTCCCCGGTTCGGGGATCTGCCACCACATATTGCAGACTGAAGGTTCGCTTGTCGAAGAAAGCCGCAACATCAGGTTTCTGGATCTGATTTGCCGCACCGTTTTCGGCACCGTCCGTCACAGCCATCTCGCCAATCCCAGTTTCCTACAATGTGGGAGCATCCAAGGCCGCCGTCGAGCGAAAGCGGCCTTCTCCGGTGGGTCCCGGCTATTTTCTACAGCATCGGCCCGAAAATCGGAATCGATTTTCGGAAAGCACGATGCATAGATTCAATAGGTTAGAGCGCGGTGCATCCCAAAGGACGCACCGCGCTCTAAGGCGTTTCCGCTGTCGAAGTCGACGCCCTTTTTATTGTTCGACGGCCATGACCGTCCGCTTCCGGCGTTTGATCCCATGGCGGATACGAACGCTTGCTTGCAGAAGCCGGCGGCCCATGCAACGTGCGTTACAGGCCGGCGGGTGGGAGGGGGAGGGCAAGAGTTGACAGCCGTCAACCGCGGACGATTCCATCGGTCGTGATGTCTATGGACCCGGACAGGTTAGCCGGCTATCTCGCCGATGTCCCAGTAGAGCCCGGCCATCATGGCGAGCCCTTCGCGGACGATCGAGATCGGCAGGTGCTCGTTTGCGGCATGCTGCAGGCAGCCCGGGTAGGAATGCGGAATCCAGATGGTCGGCAGGCCGAGCAGGTCGGAGAAGATGTTGTTCGGCAACGAGCCGCCGAGGTTCGGCAGGATGGCGGGCGGTGCGCCAAGCGTCTTCTCTATCGAGGCGGCGACGCGCTTTACCCAGGGATGGTCGGGATCGAGACGGCTTGCGAGGAAGATCGCGTCGGTCGGGTCCTTGACCACGACCCGGTCGAAACCGGTATCCTTCAAGGTCTTGCGCACGGCGGGAACGACCGCATCCGGATCGACGCCCACGGGGAAACGAAGCTGCACGCGGGCACGAGCCTTCGGCGGGATGGCGTAGAGCGGCTGGGCAAGGTTGCCACATTCCATCTCCATCACCTCGAAGGAGCTCCAGGCGAAGACTTTTTCCTCCGGAGAAAGACCCGGCTCGCCCCACCACGATTCGATCGTCGGATCGTCGGCGGTCGGCGCGATCTTGCAGTCCTTCAGCGCGGCGCGGACGTTTTCCGGGATCGAACCCGGCGTCATCTCAGACACCTTGATCTGGCCAGTGCGGCTGACGAGCGCGGTGATCGCGTGGCAGAGTTCTATGCCGGGGTTGGAGAGGAGGCCGCCCCAGTTGCCCGAATGCTGGAAGCTTTCGCGTGCATCGATTTCCAGGTGGAAGGACATGCCGCCGCGGGCGCCGAGGAAGATGGTCGGCCGGTCGAGGGCGAGGCGCGGGCCATCGGATGCGATGAAAACGTCGGCGCCCAGTTCATCCCGGTGAGCGGCGCACATTTCCTCGAGCCCGAGCGAGCCGGATTCCTCACCCATCTCGATCAGGTATTTGAGATTGAAACCAAGCGAACCCCGGACCGCCAGCAGAGCCTCGATCGCCGCGAGGTTCACCGCATGCTGGCCCTTGTTGTCGGCCGTGCCGCGGCCGTACCAGGCGCCGTTTCTCTCGGCCATGGCGAAGGGCGAAAGGCCCTGTTCCCACTGGCCGTCGAGGCCGGCGACGACATCGCCATGGCCGTATTGCAGAACGGTGGTGAAGGCGGGGTCCTCGATTCGCGTGGCGATCAGGAAAGGACCGGGAGCCAGCTCGTTTTCGTAGATCCTCGTCGTGAAACCGAGCCGTTCGAAGAACGGCTGCATGTCCTCGGTCACATAACGCCAGAGATCCGGCTTGTTGGCTTCGACGCGGCTGGCGGACGGGATCGCCACGCGCCTGCGTAGCGAAGCCTCGAAGGAACCGTCGTCGAGGTAACCGACGGCCTTGTCGATCGCCGCCCGGCGGGAAGATGCTGCGGTCATGGGGACCTCCCTGGCCATCAGGCCGTCTTTGCTTTCGAGGCAGGCATATTCGCGGACGCGTTGGACAGGTCGAGGTCGAGATGGCAACGGAACATGCCACCGGCCTCGGTCGTCTTCTGCGGCGGCGCGGTGGTGCGGCAGACATCCCCGGCGAAGGGACAGCGGGTGTGGAAACGGCAGCCGCGAGGCGGAAAGGCCGGGTTCGGCAGTTCGCCGGCGATCGGATGCAGCGATCGGTCGCCGATGTCCATGTCCGGTGCAGCGTCGATCAGGAGCCGCGTATAGGGATGGTGCGGCCTTCGGAACAATTCCTCCGACGGCGCTTCCTCCACCAGTTCCCCGAGATACATGACGCCGATCCGGTCGGCCATGATCCGCACGACCGAGAGATTATGAGTGATGAACAAGCTGGTGAGCGACAGGTTCTTCTGCAGGTCGCGCAGCAGGTTGAGGATCTGGGCCTGCACCGAGACATCGAGCGCCGACGTCGGCTCGTCGAGGATCAGGAATTCCGGTTCTCCGGCCAGCGCGCGGGCAATGCAGATGCGCTGGCGCTGGCCGCCGGAAAACTCCTGCGGATATTTCTCCGCATCCGCCGGCGACAGGCCGACCTGGGTCAGCAGTTCGTCGACGCGCGCGCGGATCGCCGCGCGGCCCTGGCGCAGCCTATGTACCCTGATCGGCTCGGCGACGATGTCCTCGATCGTCCAGCGGCCGTTCAGTGAGGAATAGGGGTCCTGGAAGATCATCTGAAGGCGTGGCGTCCTGCCCGCCGCATCCCTGCGGAAGGCGATCTCGCCGGCAGTCGGCTCCATCAGGCCGGAGACGAGGCGGGCGAGCGTGGACTTGCCGCAGCCGCTCTCGCCGACGAGGCCCATGGTTTCGCCATGGCGCACGGTAAGGCTGACATCGCTGACCGCTTTCGTGCCGCTGGCATCGGCCTTCTTCAGCCGCTCCAGAAAACCCTGGCTGCGGCGGTAGATCTTGCTGACATGGTTCAAGATGAGAAAATCCGGGGCGCTGCTCATGCAATCTCCCTTTCCAGCGGATGGAAACAGGAAAACGCAGCGCTTTCCCTCGTGGTCAGCGGCGGAATGGCAGCGCGGCAATCGCCTTCCGCCCGGAAACAGCGCGGGTTGAAAGCGCAGCCCGGTGGAATGGCGCCGAGGCCCGGCATCGCGCCGGGAATCTGGTCGAGCCGCACGCCACCATCGGCCGCCGGCATCGGCGTCGCGCGGATCAGGCCGCGGGTATAGGGATGTTTCGGCGCGGCGAAGAGGTCGGCGACCGGGCTGATCTCCGCGACGCGACCGGCATAAAGCACGGCGACGCGGTCCGCCATCTTGGCGATGACGCCGAGATCGTGGGTGATCAGCATCATGCTGACCTTGCTCTCGCAATGCAGGTCCCGCAGGAGCTGCAGGATATGCGCCTGCACCGAGACGTCGAGCGCGGTCGTCGGTTCGTCGGCGATGACGAGGGCGGGATCGGCGCAAAGCGCCAGCGCGATGACGATGCGCTGGCGCATGCCGCCGGAAAGCTGGTGCGGATAACGCCTGAACTGCGCGTCGGGATTCGGCAGGCCGACCCGCTCGATCCATTCGAGCGCCTTTTTCCTCGCCTTGTCGCCGCCGATCTTCAGATGCGCCTCGATCGTGTCGCAAAGCTGCCGGCCGATCGATATGACCGGGTTGAGACTGGTCATCGGGTCCTGGAAGACGAAGCCGATCTTGCCGCCCCGGATGCGGCGCATGGCCTTGGGCGGAAGCTGGTCCAGCCGTTCGCCGGCAAGTGTGATGGTGCCGCCGGTGCGTTTCAGGGGCGGCACGAGGAGGTCGATGATCGCAGCTCCGGTGATCGACTTGCCGGCGCCGGATTCGCCGACGATGCCAAGCACCTCGCCGGGATAGACGGAGAAGGAAACCTTGTCGAGCGCCGTGAGCGGGCGGCCGTCGCGGTTGATGGCGACCGTCAGGTCGCGGACGTCGAGAAGCGGTGTCGTCACGAGCGGCCCCTTCATGAACGCCCCCTGAGGCGCGGATTGTAGACGTCGCGCAGATGGTCGCCGAGGATGTTGACCGAGACGACGAAAGCGACGAGCACGAGGCAGGGCCAGACCGAAATCCACCATTCGCCGGATTGCAGGAAGTTGTTGCCGTTGCGGATCAGCGTGCCGAGCGATGGCGAGGTGACCGGAATGCCGATGCCGAGGAAGCTCAAGGTCGCTTCCGTGATGATGGCGATGCCGAGATTGATGGTGGCGATGACCAGGACCGGCGCCATGACGTTCGGCAGGATATGCAGGACGACGATCGACAGGTTGCTGCGGCCGGTGATGCGGGCCGCCGAGACGTAATCCTGGTCCCGCTCGATCATTACGGAGGAACGGATCGTGCGGGCGTACTGGACCCAGAAAGCGATGCCGATCGACAGCACGACGATGGCGATCGCCGTCGTGACGCTGCGTTCCGCGCCGAGCGCCGCACGCGCCGCGCCGTCGATGATCATGGCGAGCAGCAGGGCGGGATAGGCGAGCTGCACGTCGGCGACGCGCATGATGAAGGCGTCCACCTTGCCGCCGACGAAGCCCGCGACGAGGCCCAGGCCGCCGCCGACCACGAGGCCGATCAGCACGGACAGGACGCCGACGATGATCGAGGTGCGCATGCCGTAAGCCATGGCGGTCAGCAGGTTGCGGCCCTGATCGTCGGTCCCGAGCGGGAAGTTCGGCATGCCGTCGGCCATCCACATGGGCGGGAGGAAGCTGTCCATCACCGACATGCCGGCAAATTCGAACGGGTTCTGCGAAGCCAGCGGCGTCACGAAGGCGTAGACGAGCAGGACGAGGATGACGAAGGCGCAGAAGGTGGGGCCGGGCGCCTTGCGCATGGCGCGCAGGAGCCTGGCGAGACGGCCGCGGCGGGCTGCCGGGACGGAGGGAGTGTTGACGACGGACGTCATGAATGCCTCCTCAACACACGGGCATCGATCAGGGGGTAGAGCAGTTCGACGACGAGATTGATGACCATGAAGACCAGCCCGACGAAGATCAGATAGATGGCGATGACCGGAATGTCGGCCGACTGGATCGATTGCAGGAAAAGCGAGCCGAGGCCCGGCCAGGCGAAGACGTTTTCGGTCACCACCGAGAAGGCGATGATGTTGCCGAGCTGCAGGCCAAGCATGGTGATGACCGGCAGAAGCGTGTTCCTGATGGCATAGACATACCAGATGCGCGCTTCCGACAGGCCGCGAGCGCGGGCGAAACGGATGTGTTCGCTCTGGCCGACTTCCATGAGCTGGGTGCGCAGCATGCGGATGATGAACGCGACCTGGAAGGTGGAAAGCGTCGCCGCCGGCAGGATGATCGCCCGCCAGCCGGAAACCGAAAGCAGGCCCGTGGTCCAGAAGCCGAGATCGGTCACCGCGCCGCGGCCGAAGGAGGGCAGCAGGCCGAGCTGCACCGAAAAGACGGCGATCAGAAGCAGGCCGACCACGAAATTGGGCAACGTGATGCCGGCCGTCGAGATCAGCATGATGAAGCGGCCGAACAGCGAGTTCGGATTGACGCCGCAATAGATGCCGGCCGGCACGCCGACGAAGACGGTGATCAGCAGGCTGACGAAGGCAAGCTCGATCGTCGCCGGCAGGCGCTCGGCGATCAGGTGGGCGACCGGGTCCTGGGTGCGATAGGACATGCCGAAATCGCCCTGCAGGAGATTGCCCAGGAAGTGCAGGAACCGGGTCGCGAGCGGCTGGTCGAGGCCGAGCCTGGCGATCAGTTCCAGCCGTTCGTTGACGGTCGCATCGGCGGAAAGAAGTGCGGCGAGCGGGTCGCCGATATTGGCGACCAGCAGGAAGGCGATGAAGCTGATCACGAGCAGGACGACGATCGTCTGCATGATCCGTGACGCGGTGTAGTTCAGCACGGCGAAATCCTCAGCAGCAGGTATCCCCGAGCCGGTCGAGGAAGGCGACGCACTTTTCCAGCTCGGAAACGGCGATCGATTCGTCAGGCTGATGCGCATCGGCGATATCGCCCGGACCTATGACGACCGAGGGAATGCCGGCGATCTGGAAGATGCCCGCTTCCGTGCCATAGGGAACATAGCGGGGTTCGGTGCGCCCGAGAAGCGCCAGCAGTTCCCTGTCGAGCGCCGGGTCATCGTTCGGCTTCAGGCCGGGGATGCGGGCCTGCACCTCGAAGAAGACGCCGCATTCCGGATCGATCGCCTTCATTGCAGGCTCGATTTGTTCGGCGGCGAAGCGCTTCATGTGCTCCAGCACCGCCATGTCGCTTTCGCCCGGGATGATGCGCATTTCCCAGAAGAACTCGCAGCTTTCCGAAACGATATTGCCATGCAGGCCGCCCCTGATGAGGTTCACCTGGATGGTCGAATAGGGCGGGTCGAAACCGTCGAATCCGGGTCCGTTGCGCATGTCCTCGCGGATGCGGTTGATCTCGGCAAGCATGTCGCCGGCCGCCATGACGGCGTTGACATAGCGGTCCGGCCGGGACGAATGGCCGGGTTTGCCCTTGATGCGGCACCAGCCGATCAGCCCGCCCTTGTGCGCCGCGATCAGGTCCATGCCGGTGGCCTCGCCGATGACCGCGAGGCGCGGTTTCAGGCCGCTCCGGCCGATCCACTCCGCCATCGGGCCGACGCCGGTGCAGCCGACCTCCTCGTCATAGGAAAGGGCGAGATGGATCGGTTTCCTGAGGCTCTTGGCGGCGATGCCCGGCAGGGCCGCGAGACAGCAGGCGAGAAAACCCTTCATGTCGGTCGCGCCGCGGCCGATCAGCCGGCCGTTCGCCGCGCGCAGCATCCAGGGATCGCCGGTCCAGGCCTGGCCCTGCGTCGGCACCACATCCGTGTGGCCGCTGAAGACGACGCCGCCGGGCGCTTCCGGGCCGATCGAGACCAGCAGGTTCGCCTTGTCGCCTTCCGGATTGGGAAAACGGCGGACGCGCCCCCCGAAGGGGGCGACCTGTTCCTCGACATATTTGACGAGGTCGAGGTTCGAAGCCGCGCTCACGGTCGGAAAGGAAACCAGGCCGGCGAGCTGTTTCGTGATGTCCCGTGTTATGAGATCGGAGGCAGCCGTCATTACTTCACCGTGAAGTAACGCAGCGGATAGGCGAGGTCGGCCGGTTGCACGACGGTGATGTTGTCCTTCACGCCCCACAGGATATTGAGTTGGTGGAGAGGAA
This sequence comes from Neorhizobium puerariae, assembly GCF_042429745.1. Lineage (NCBI taxonomy): Bacteria > Pseudomonadati > Pseudomonadota > Alphaproteobacteria > Hyphomicrobiales > Rhizobiaceae > Neorhizobium > Neorhizobium puerariae. The sequence goes on from NZ_JBHMAA010000014.1 coordinate 81,693, forward strand.
TGAAGCCGACATCCGTCTTGATGAGCTTGAAGGCCTGCTTGATGAGGTCGGTGCGCTTGGCCTGGTCCGTCTCCTTGCCGATGGCATCGATCAGCCTGTCGACTTCAGGATTGGAATAACCGCCGATATTGAAGGCCCCAAGGCCGCTCTTCGGATCGCGGGATGCAGCGATCGAGGTCAGGAAGATATGGGCGTCGTAGGTCGCCGGCGAATAACCAAGCATGGCAAGGCTGGTATTGTATTCGGGCGGGTTGACCTGGGTCGCCCAGCGGCTGGTCGTCTGGGCGCGCGGTTCCACCTTTATGTTGATGCGGGCGAGCGAGGCGGCGACGGCGAGGCAGGTCGCCTCGTCGTTCATGAAGCGGTCGTTGGTGCAGTCGAGCGTCACCGAAAAGCCGTTTTCATAGCCGGCTTCCTTCATCAGCGCCTTGGCCTTGTCGAGGTCGGGTTTGACCGGAGCGCCGAGCGCCTCGTCGAAGCCGTTGACTTCGTGGCCGATCGGCAGGCCGACCGGAACCGAATAGTTGCGCATGATGCGTTTCTGGATCGCGCCGGTATCGATCGCCAGTTCCATGGCCTGGCGGACCTTCAGGTCCTTGAAGGGGTTCCTTGTCTTCTCGCTGCCGAAGACGAGGCTGTCCCGCGCGACATCCGGCTGGATATAGATGGTGCGGAGGTCCGGACCGGCCTGCACGCGCAGCCCGTCGGTCTTGTCGATGCGTTCGGCATCCTGGGGCGGCACGCCGTCGATCATGTCCACCTCGCCGGAAATCAGCGCCGAGACCCGCGTCGACGGATTCGGGATCACGAAGAAAGTGGCGTTGTCGATATTGCCGGTCTTCTTGTCCCACCAGCCCGGATTGGTCGCAAAGACCGTCTTCACGCCCGGGTCGCGTTCCTTGATGGCATAGGGGCCGGTGCCCATGGCGTTGCGATTGGCGAAGGTCTCGGTGGTGTTGTTGGCGGTTCCGGGCTGGACGGCGCCGTTCGCCTCGGCCCATTCCTTGTCCATGATGAACCAGTTGGTGATCTGGTTCGGCAGGATGGGATTCACGGCGCGCGTCTTGAAGCGGATCTTGTAGTCGTCGACCTTTTCGACCGAGGCGATCGAGTTGAGATTGGCCTTGATGCCACCCGTCTGGCCACGGGTGAGGGAGAAGACCACATCATCGGCGGTGAAGGGGTTTCCGTTGGAGAACCTGACGCCTTGGCGCAGGGTGAATTCCCAGGTCGTGCCGTCGACCTGTTTCCAGTCCGTCGCGAGCGCCGGCTCCAGCTTCTGCTCAGCATTGCGGCGCACCAGCGGCTCGTAGACATTGGCGAGAACGGCGAAGATCAACGTGTTCGAAACCGCATGCGGATCGAGCGTATAGGCATCGAGCGGGCCTGCGAACTTGAAGTCCGCCGCTTCGGCGACGGCCGCAAGCGGCGCGACGAGCGCGGCCGCGGCGATCGTGCCCAGCAGCATCTTGCGTTTGAATGCGGGAAACGGAAAAGGCATCATGGATCTCCTAAGCGCCAAGAGAGAGTCGGAATGCGCAATGACCCGGGAGATATTTTAAATTTAAAATATCCTGGCGAAGGAAGCTCCCCAGAGATGTGGACATGCAGCGTTCCCTGTCGTTGTCTGAATTGCCTACTAGCGAGGCTTGGGCAAACAATAGGCGTTTTAGGAAAACATGCAAGCGTATTTGATCAAATGAGCGAAACTCTTTTGCACCCGCCGGAACACGCGCGCAGCAAGCCGCTCCGCCTGTTTCCGCCGGCAGATTACAAGAGGAGTTTCAGTTGGTTATGGGCGGGTGAGGCCTGCCGGCCTCAATCTCTGGCAAACATCGGTCCGCCCCTGTGGGCGGGAAAGCCATAGCCGTTGATCATCACGAGATCGATATCGCCGGGTCTTGCGGCGATGCCTTCGGCAAGCAGCGCTTCGCCTTCCGCGGCCATGGCCTTCAGCATCCGTTCCTGGATCTCGTTCTTCGGGAAGCTGCGGGGCGTGATGCCCTTCTTCGCGCGCGCTGCCTCGATGATTGCGGTGACTTCCGGATCGATGGTGCGCTTGCCGTCCGGATAGGCGTACCAGCCGCGGCCCGCCTTCTGGCCGAAGCGCCCGGCCTCGCAGAGCGTGTCGGCGATCTCGACGTAGCGTGCGGCGGGATCGCGGGTGGCGGCCTGGCGCTTGCGGCGCGCCCAGGCGATCTCGAGCCCTGCCATGTCGTAGACGGCGAAGAGGCCCATCGGGAAGCCGTAATCCTCCAGCGCCGCATCGATCTCGTGGGGCAGGGCGCCGTCCTCCAGCAGGAATTCGGCCTCGCGGCGATAGGCGGAGAAGATGCGGTTGCCGATGAAGCCTTCCGTGACGCCGGTGACGACCGGCAGTTTCCGCAGCTTCCTGGCGAGGGCAAGTCCGGTTGCCAGCACATCCGGCGCGGTCTTCGCGCAACGGACGACTTCGAGAAGCCGCATGACGTGCGCGGGGGAAAAGAAATGCAGGCCGAGAATCCGTTCGGGATGCGCGGTCGCCGCGGCGATCTCGTCCGGATCGAGATAGCTGGTATTGGTCGCAAGCACCGCATCCCGCCGGACGACCGTGTCGAGGCGCCGGAAGAGATCGGTCTTGACGGCGAAATCGTCAAACACGGCTTCGATGACGAGGTCGCAAGGCGTGAGGTCGCCATCCGACGCCGTCACGGTCAGCCTGGCCTTTTGCGCTTCGAGGCCCGCCGGGTCGAGGCGACCGGAGGCGAGGTTGCGTTCAAGAAGGCCGAGGATGCGTTCGCGGCCCTTTGCGGCTGCTTCAGGCGTCTGGTCGAGGCCGATCACCGCATAACCGGCGCCGAGGGCGGACACGGCGATACCGCTGCCCATCAGGCCGAGGCCGCAGATGCCGATCGTGTCGACGGGGCGCGGTTCGACGCCTTCCAGCCCTTCGACCCTGGAGGATTCCCGTTCGGCAAAGAAGACGTGGCGCAGGGCCGCCGCTTCCCGGCTATCGCGGAGCGCCAGGAAGGTCGCGCGTTCATCCGCGAGGCCCTCCGCGAAGGGGCGTGTGGAGGAGGCGACCAGCCGCACCGCTTCGGCCGGCGCCTTCTGGCCGCGCGCCCTGGCGAGAATCCTTGCCGAAGCCTTTTCGACCTCGGCCGGATCGGTGGCCGGGACCGTCAGCCTGCCGGTGCGGCGGAGCGGTTTTCCGGCAAGATCCAGCGCGGCCGATATGGCCGCTGCGATGAAGTCGTCTTTGGCGATTTCATCTGCGATGCCGAGGGACAGGGCTTCTTCCGCCTTCACCGAACGGCCGGAGGCGATCAGATCGAGCGCGGCCGGAATGCCGACAAGGCGCGGCAGGCGCTGCGTGCCGCCCGCACCCGGCACGAGGCCGAGCTTGACTTCCGGCAGGCCGACCTGCGCGGCCGACGAGACAATGCGATGATGGCAGGCGAGCGCCACTTCCAGCCCGCCGCCAAGGGCTGCCCCGTTCAGCACCGCGACGACCGGCCTGGACAGGTTTTCGATCTTCTCGATGACAACCGGCAGGATCGGCTCCACGGGCTGCTTGCCGAACTCCCTCATATCGGCGCCGCCGATGAAGGTCCTGCCCGCACCCGTGATGACGACACCCTTCACGTCGTCGGCGGCTTCCGCGTGGTCGAGGGCCTTTTCAAGCCCGATGCGGACATCCGCGGATGTCGCATTGACCGGAGCATTGTCGATCGTGACGATCAGGACTTCGCCCCGGATCGTGGCCGAGACCGTGGACGAAAATCCGATCGCGTCACGCATGGCGGCTTACTCCGGAATGACGGCGGTTGCCTGGATTTCGATCTTGGCGCGGTCTTCCACCAGCGCCACGACCTGCATGGCCGCCATGGCCGGGAAATGCTTGCCCATGACCTCGCGGTAAACCTGGCCGATGCCCTTGAGATTGGCGAGGTATTCGGCCTTGTCGGTGAAATACCAGGTCATGGCGGTGACGTGCTGGGGGCCGGCGCCGGCCTCCGTCAAAACGGCTACGACGTTCGCGAGCGTCTGGCGCACCTGTCCCACGAAATCGTCGGTTTCGAACTGGCACTGGGCATTCCAGCCGATCTGCCCACCCACGAAGATCTGGCGGCCGGTGGCGGCGACGCCGTTGGCGTAACCGATCGGTTTTGCCCAGCCTTCAGGCTGCAGAATCGTGTGCATCATTCTTCTCCAAATGCTGTGTCAGCGCTGCGCGCATGTCGTCTGGCCATTGGCAGGCCTTGTGGGTTTCGAGGGAGGTGGCAACAAGCCGCTGCCGCGCGGTCCAGAGCAGCCGGTCGCCGGCCCGGACCTCGTGTTCAAGGTCGAGCGAGCTGTTGCCGATCCGAACGACCTTGACGGTGAAATCCATCAGGTCGCCGTGAAAGCCGGGGTTCTTGAAAGCGAGGTCCAGCGTTATCGTCGGAAGGCCCACCCTCCGTTCGCTGATCATCTCCGGCCAGGGGAGGCCGATCTCCCGGAAGAACTCTTCATACACCCCGACCAGTATGTTGAGATAAGACGGGAAATAGGCGATGCCGGAGGGGTCGCAATCTCCGAAGTTCAGCCGGCGGGATGTCGTGTAAGCCATTGTTTTCACGCCTTCAGAAGTTCGCGGGCGATGATGAGCTTCTGCACCTCGGTGGCGCCTTCGTAGATGCGCAGCGCCCGGATCTCGCGATAGAGGCTTTCGGTGATCTCGCCGCTTCTGACGCCGCGGCCGCCGAAAATCTGCACGGCGCGATCGATGACCTTCTGTGCGTTTTCCGTCGCGACCATTTTCGCCATGGCTGCTTCCTTCGTGGTCGGCAGATCCTGCACGTCGCGGCGCCAGGCGGCGCGATAGGTGAGCAGCGCGCCGGCGTCGATCTCGGCAGCCATGTCGCCGAACGCGGCCTGGGTGAGCTGCAGGTCGGAGAGATGGTTGCCGAACATCGGTCGCGCCCTGGCATGGGCGACTGCCTCGTCCAGCGCGCGCCTCGCGAATCCGAGGGCGGCTGCGGCGACGGAGGCTCGGAAGATGTCGAGTGTCCGCATGGCGATCTTGAAGCCTTCGCCGGGGGCGCCGAGCAGGCGGGAGGCGGGGATGCGGCAGTTCTCGAAACGGATCGTCGCCAGTGGATGCGGGGCGATCACGTCGATGCGTTCGGCGATCGAGAAGCCCGGATCGTCGGCGAAGACCACGAGGGCGGAAATGCCGCGCGTGCCCGGTGCCTCGCCGGTGCGGGCGAAGACCGTATAGACATCGGCGATGCCGCCGTTGGAGATCCAGGTCTTCTCGCCGTCGAGGACATAGTGGTCGCCATCCCTGCGGGCGGCGCAGGCCATGGCGGCGACATCCGAGCCGGCTTCCTTTTCGGAAAGCGCGAAGGCGGAAATCCATTCGCCGGACTGTGCCTTCGGCAGGACCGTGCGGCGCAGTTCCTCGGAGCCGGAGAGGCCGATCGCGCCGGTGCCGAGGCCCTGCATGGCGAAGGCGAAATCGGCAAGACCGTCGTGCCACGCGAGCGTTTCGCGGGTCAAGCAGGCGGCCCGGCTATCGATCGGCCGGCTGCCGCCGGCGCCGGTCGCGGCATCCAGAAGGCCTGCCTGCCCCAAGGCTCTGACGATCGCGCGGCAGGCGCCGTCCGTGTCCGAGTGGTCGATATGGCCGAGCGCATCGGATGCAGCGAAGGCATCCAGCTTTTGCGCGAGCGCCCTGTGGCTCTCGTCGAAGAACGGCCAGTCGAGGAAATCCCTCTCCGGTCCTCTGGCCGGCCCTTTGGAGGTGGAATGCGCGGCCATCAGTTGCCCTCGAAAGCCGGCTTGCGCTTCTCGGCAAAAGCCTCGAAAGCGCGGCGGAAATCCTTGGTCGCCATGCAGATTGCCTGGGCCTGCGCTTCGGATTCGATCATTTCCTCGATGCCCATGGCCCATTCCTGGTTCAGCATGGCCTTGGTCATCGTGTGGGCGAACCACGGGCCGTCGGCCAGCGAATGAGCGAGCTTCACAGCTTCGGCCTCGACCTTGCCGGCGGCGTGCAGCGCATTGTAGAAGCCCCAGGCCTGCCCCTCGTCGGCGCTCATCGAGCGGCCGGTGAAGAGCAGTTCGGCGGCGCGGCCCTGGCCGATGATGCGCGGCAAGATGCCGCAGGCGCCCATGTCCGCACCGGCAAGGCCAACGCGGGTGAAGAGAAAAGCCGTCTTTGCCTCCGGCGTGGCGAGCCGCATGTCGGAAGCCATGGCAAGGATGGCGCCTGCGCCGACGCAGATGCCGTCGACGGCGGCGACGATCGGCTGCGGGCACTTCTTCATCGCCTTGACGAGATCGCCGGTCATGCGGGTGAAGGCCAGCAGGTCCGGCATCGCCATATGGGTCAACGGCTCGATGATTTCGAAAACGTCGCCGCCGGAGGAGAAATTGCCGCCCGCGCCGGTGAGTACGACGGCGCGGATATCGGAGGCGTAGACGAGATCGCGGAAGAGATCGCGCAGCTCCGCATAGCTTTCGAAGGTCAGCGGGTTCTTGCGCTCCGGCCGGTTGAGTCGGATCGTCGCGACGCGGCCGTTCCCGCTCACTTCCCAGAGGAAATGCTTCGGCTGGTAATCCTGGAAGCTGCGCTTCATTTCCTTCATCGCGTCACTCATGCCCGTCTCCTCTCCCTCTCATCGACCGGCCGCCTGTCGGCGCCCGGAAATTCCTGCGTCAGTCGTTGGCCGAGGGCGGCAGGAAATCCACCTCGTGCGCGGCGGAGACCTTCACGATTTCCTCCACATCGCTCATTTCGTGCAGCTTCTCGAAAAGCTGGCGGAGCTTGCGGGCGGGCGAGACCCAGAAAAGCGCCCGGCACGGCTTGTCGGATTTGTTGAAGTAACCGTGAGGGATGCCGCGCGGCATGCGGACCAGATCTCCGGCCTTTGCCTTGACCCATTGACCGTCGAGCTTCAGATCGAGTTCACCCTCCTGCACCAGGATGAATTCGTCCTGGGTCGGATGGATGTGCACCGGAACGAACTGCCCCGGCAGGCTGTTGGTCTCGAAGGCGAAGGTGTCGTCGCAGACCACTTTTGGAAAATAGACCTGGCCAAGGATGTTCCAGGTGGTGCCGTCATATCCGCTGCCGTTCTCGGTGATGCCCTTTTCGAGTTCCATCTCGATCTCCCAGGTTTCGTTTCCTTGGCTCATGTCCGGGCCGGCTAGCCTGCCATGACTTCTCCCCCGGCAACCGCGATTGCCTGTCCGTTGATCGATGCCGCGGCTGGCGATGCCAGCCACAGAACCGTATCCGCAATCTCCTCCGGCTTCACCAGACGCCCTTGCGGATTGCTTTTCGTGAACTCTTTCAAAGCCTGTTCCTCTGTCCGGCCGGTTTTCGCGACGATCGTCCCGATCGAGCGGGCGATCAGCGGCGTATCGGTAAACCCGGGGCAGACGGCGTTGACGGTGATGCCGGTCTTCGCCAGCTCCAGCGCCAGCGAGCGGGTGAGGCCGACGACGCCGTGCTTGGCGGCGACATAGGCGGCGACATAGGCGTATCCCGTCAGGCCCGCCGTCGAGGCGATGTTGATGATGCGGGCGCCGGCGCCGCAGGCCTTCAGGTCCGGCAGGGTGGCCTGGGTCACCAGGAAGACGCCGGTCAGGTCCACCGCCATGACCCGGTTCCACATGTCGAGCGACGTCTTCTCGAAGGGTGCGCTCGGGCCTTCGCCGGCATTGTTCACGAGGATATCGACCGGGCCGAAGCAGGCGCGGGCCGTCTTCAGGCCGGTTTCGATCGCAGCGGGATCGGTGACATCGAAACCGGCGGCAACGCAGGCCTTGTCCTTGCCGAATGTGACGGCGAGCGCTTCCAGCGGTTCGGCCCGCCGTCCGGCCAGCGTCACGCGCGCACCGGCTTCCACCAGTGCCGTGGCGATCGCCGCGCCGATGCCGCTGCCCGCGCCGGTGACGAGGGCGTGACGGTTGGCGAACCTGGCGGTGGTCGTTTCGCTCATGATGCGATCCTTATTTCGCCACGGCCGCCGGGCCGACAGCAGGAGGAGCAGCGGCTGCGGCCGCGCGGGCGAGATTGGTCTCGTATTGCGACTTGCCGGAATAATACTGTTTCGGCCACGGGATGTTCGTCAGGCCGATCCTGGCCGCCTCGTGCAGCACCCAGGCGGGGTCGGCGAGATGCGGGCGGGCGACGGCGCAGAGATCGGCGCGGCCGGCGGCGATGATCGAATTGGCGTGATCGGCTTCGGAGATCGCGCCGACGGCGATGGTCGGGATGCCGATTTCGTTGCGGATCTTGTCGGAGAAAGGCGTCTGGAAAAGGCGGCCGTAGACCGGCTTTTCCTCCTTCCACACCTGGCCCGACGAGCAGTCGATCAGGTCGGCGCCGGCCTCCTTGAACATTTTCGCGAAGATTGCCGCATCTTCCGGCGTGTTGCCGCCCTCGAACCAGTCGTGGCAGGAAAGGCGAACGGAAACCGGCCTGTCTTCCGGCCAGACCTCGCGGACCGCCCTGAAGACCTCCAGCGGATAACGGGCGCGATTTTCGTGGCTGCCGCCATATTCGTCAGTGCGGACATTGGTCAGCGACGAAAGGAAGCTCGACAGAAGATAACCGTGCGCACAGTGCAGTTCCAGCCAGTCGGCGCCGGCTTCCGCCGCATATCGCGCGGCGCGGACGTGATCGGCCTTCACGCGATCCATGTCGGCGCGGTCCATCGTCTTCGGGACCTGGCTGTTCTTGAGATAGGGCAGCGCCGAGGCAGAGATCAGCGGCCAGTTGCCGGCTGTCAACGGCTGGTCGATGCCTTCCCAGGCGACCTTGGTCGAACCCTTGCGTCCGGCGTGGCCGATCTGGATGCCGACCTTGGCGGTGGAATTCTCATGCACGAACGTGACGAAGCGTTTCCACTGCGCGGCCTGCCCGTCGTTCCAGAGGCCGAGGCAGCCGGGGGTGATGCGGGCATCGGGCGACACGCAGGTCATTTCCCCAAAGACCAGACCGGCACCGCCGAGCGCGCGGGAGCCGAGATGGACGAGATGGAAATCGTCCATCAGTCCGTCCCTGGCGGAATACATGGCCATGGGCGACATGACGATGCGGTTCGGCAGGTGGGTGTCGCGCAGCGAGTACGGGGTGAACATCGGCGGAAGGGGGCGGCCGTTGCTGCCCACATCGAGGCCGTTCCTTTTCGCGAACCAGCGCTCGTAGCCTTCCAGCCACCTGGGGTCGCGCAGGCGAAGATTTTCGTGGCTGATGCGCTGCGAGCGGGTCAGCATGGAATACATGAACTGCTCCGGCTCCAGCGTGTCGGCGTAACGCTGGCCGACGACCTCGAACCATTCCATGGCATTGCGGGCTGCGTTCTGGATGCGGGCGACATCGACGCGGCGGATTTCCTCGTAGGTTTCGAGGACGGCCGGGATGCTTTCCCTGTTGTGGCCCAGCTTGTTGAACTGGCTGGTGAGCTCGATGGCATCGTCGATCGCGAGCTTCGTGCCGGAGCCGATCGCGAAATGCGCGGTGTGGGCGGCGTCGCCCATCAGCACGACATGGGAATTGCCGTTGAAATGGCTCCACTTGCCGCAGATCAGGCGGTTGAAGTTGAGCCAGGCGGAACCGCGCAGATGCCGTGCGTTGGTCATCAGCCCGGCGCCTTCGAGAACCTCGGAGAAGAGGTTCTGGCAGAAGTCGATGGACTGCTGCTGATCCATCCGGCCGAGGCCGTGCTTTTCGTAAGCCTCTTCGGTCGTCTCGACGATGAAGGTCGAGGTCTTGTCGTCGAACTTGTAGATATGCGCCTGGAACCAGCCGTGGTCCGTCTTGCGGAAGTCGAAGGTGAAGGCGTCGAACAGCTTGTTGGTGCCGAGCCAGATGTAGCGGTTCGGGCGCACGACGAGATCGGGTTGGAAGACTTCCGGATAACGGTTGCGGATCTTCGAATTGAAGCCGTCGGAGGCGATGATCAGGTCCGCGTCGGGATAGTCCGTGTCGCCATTCGCTTCCGTTTCGAAGATCAGCTCGACGCCGAGCGCCTCGCAGCGGCGCTGCAAAATATTCAGGAGCTTCTTGCGGCCGATGCCGACGAAGCCGTGCCCGGAGGTGCGCTGGCGGGTGCCCTTGAAGAGCAGTTCGATATCGTCCCAGTGGTTGAAGGCGTCTTCGATCTCGGCGGCGCTTTCCGGGTCCCAAGCGCGCATGGAAACCATCGTCGCATCGGAAAAGACGACGCCCCAGCCGAAGGTGTCATAGGGCCGGTTGCGTTCGACCACCGAGATCGAGTGCTCGGGATGAAATTTCTTCATCAGGAGCGCGAAATAAAGACCCGCAGGACCACCACCGATACAGACGATGCGCATATCCAATTCCTCCTGACGTTCCATTGCTCATTATTTTAAGTTTAAACTATATGGCGTTCGACCGAACCGTCAAGCGGATAATTCCCCCGACCTCGGTTTTATCGGCAGCCCGTTCAGGCTTCGTTTTTCCGCCCCAGCCAGCCGGGATCATATTCGGGAAGCGGGATGGCATCGAGAAGCGCGCCTGCCGTAGGTCACCTCGATGCCGGTGGCGGTGAGAAGGCTCATGTCCATCAGCTGATTCCGATTTCCTAGCGAAGTTCGCGAAAGACGGCTTCCGGAACCGGCTCCAGCCCGGCATCCGGCCGGTCGTAGCGCGGCCCGGCGGCGATCAGCGTCCTGGTGTAGTTGTGCTGCGGGTTTTCCAGCACGCTGCGCACCAGGCACTGCTCGATGACCTTGCCACTCGACCAGACTTGCGGACAGGCTGTCCGTGTCGGGCTCATTCGTCTGGATTGTTGAACGTTAAAATAAGTGCGGAACGGCGGCAAGGGCTATTTGCGGCCGTTCCGCGCGATTTTAACGCCAGCTTGGTCAAATAATATGCATATGCATATATAAGCGTTCAGGTGAGCGGCTTGGCAAAGTTATCTATATCCCGAAATCACGCTTTCTATTCCCGTGCCATTTGTGAATTGACAAATGCACAGGGGCGAAAATATGCTTTTGCAAATGTTTATGGCTTGAAGCCGAAAAGGCAAAGGGGAACTGCCATGGCCGAGCGATCTTTTGCGCGCGAAGTCGAGGATTTGAAGCTGGGAGACGGTGAGATTTTTCGCGGTGAGGGCATCCTTGCCATCACCAAGGCGCTGCTGCAGTCCGGCGTCTCCTATGTCGGCGGTTACCAGGGGTCGCCGATCTCCCACCTGATGGACGTGCTGGCCGACGCCAAGGACGTGATGGAGGATCTCGGGATACATTTCGAGACCTCCGCCTCGGAAGCGGCCGCGGCCGCGATGTTATCGGCTTCCGTCATGTATCCGGTGCGCGGCGCGGTCACCTGGAAGTCGACTGCCGGCACGAACGTCGCGTCCGATGCGCTCTCCAACCTTTCCTCCGGCGGCGTCACCGGCGGCGCGCTGATCATTCTCGGCGAGGATTTCGGCGAGGGCTCGTCGATCATGCAGGAGCGGAGCCATGCCTTTGCGATGAAGTCGCAGATGTGGCTTCTCGATCCGCGTCCGAACCTGCCTTCGATCGTCCAGGCGGTGGAAGACGGTTTCGAACTGTCGGAAGCCTCCTCCACGCCGGTCATGCTGCAGGTTCGCATCCGCGCCTGCCATGTGCACGGGCAGTTCGTCGCGAAGGACAACAAGCGCCCTGCCTATACGCTGAAACAGGCGCTGGAAAACCCGGTGCGGGATGTCAACCGCATCGTCCTGCCGCCGGCGAACTTCATCCATGAGAAGGACAAGCTGGAGCGCCGCTGGCCGGCCGCGGTGAGTTTCATCAGGGAGAGGAAGATCAACGAGTTCTTCGGCCCGGAAGAGGGCGAGATCGGGATCATCCTGCTGGGCGGCATGTACAACGGAGTGATGCGGGCGCTGCAGCAGCTCGGCCTTGCGGATGTCTACGGCAATTCGTCCATTCCGCTTTACGTGATGAACGTCGCCTATCCGACGATCGATGACGAGGTCGTCGATTTCTGCGCCGGCAAGAAGGCCGTCGTCATGGTCGAGGAAGGCGCGCCGGAATATATCGAGCAGACGCTGCATACCCTGCTGCGGCGGCGGGACATCCAGACGAAGCTTCACGGCAAGGATATCCTGCCGCTCGGCGGCGAATATACCGCGCCGGTGATGATGAAGGGCCTGAAGACCTTTATCGAGATGTATGGCCGGATGCTGCTCGGCAACCAGCCGCCAGTGCCGGACCCGACGCCGATCCTCAACGACCCGAAGGTCCGGGCGCTGGCGGAAGTCGTGCCGGCGCGTCCCGCGGGCTTCTGTACCGGCTGTCCCGAGCGGCCGATCTTCGCGGCCATGAAACTGGTCGAGAAGGAACTCGGCGAGCATCATGTCTCCGCCGATATCGGCTGTCATCTCTTCTCGATCCTGCCGCCCTTCAATATCGGCGGCACGACCATGGGCTACGGTCTCGGGCCCGCGTCGGCTTCCGCCTTCAACGTGGATGCCGGAAAGCGGTCGATCTCCGTCATGGGCGATGGCGGTTTCTGGCATAACGGCCTGGCGACCTCGGTCGGCAATGCGGTTTTCAACAAGCAGGACGGCGTCATCCTCGTCGTCGACAACTACTATTCGGCGGCGACCGGCGGACAGGACATCATGTCCTCGCGGGCGATCAACCCGAACCGCAAGACGAACAATACGATCGTGAACGCGGTGAAGGGCATCGGCGCGACCTGGGTGCGCCAGATCGATCGCACCTACGATGTCGCCAGGATGCGCGATACGCTCAGGGAAGCGCTGACGAGCGAGGAAAAAGGGCCGAAGATCATCGTCGCCTCCTCCGAATGCATGCTGAACAAGCAGCGCCGCGTGAAGCCGCAATTCGCCAAGGCGGTGAAGGACGGCAAGCGCATGGTGAAGGAGCGGTTCGGCGTGGACGAGGATGTCTGCACCGGCGATCACGCCTGCATCCGCCTCTCCGGCTGTCCGTCGCTTTCGGTGAAGCATACGGACGATCCGCTGAAGGACGATCCGGTCGCGGCGATCGACAACAGCTGCGTCGGCTGCGGCAATTGCGGCGAGGTTTCCGAGGCGGCCGTGCTCTGTCCGTCCTTCTATCGCGCCGACGTGATCCACAACCCGACGGGTTGGGACAGGTTCGTTTCCCGCATACGCAACCGGGTGATCGGCTGGCTGCAGGCCCGCCGCGCCGCCGGCCGCATCGTGTTTGCGGATTGAGGGGGGCAGGACATGAACGAGACCGTGAACCCGAAAACCCTTCCCGTTTCCGACAAGCCGCTGGCGCTTGCCATCCTCGCCATGGGCGGCCAGGGCGGTGGCGTGCTGGCCGACTGGATCGTCGGCCTTGCCGAAGAGCAGGGCTGGATGGCGCAGTCCACCTCCGTGCCGGGCGTCGCCCAGCGCACCGGCGCGACGATCTACTACATCGAGATGCTGCCCGCGCGGAACGGCGTGTCGCCGATCTTCTCGCTGATGCCGACGCCGGGCGACGTGGATGTCGTGCTCGCCGCCGAATTGATGGAGGCCGGCCGCTCCGTGCTGCGCGGCCTCGTGACGCCCGACAAGACCACGCTGATCGCTTCCACGCACCGCTCCTTCGCGGTCGGAGAAAAGGAAAAGCCGGGCGACGGCACGGGCGATCCCACCGTCGTGGTGGGGGCTACGGATTTTGCAGCCAGGCGCACCATCGCCTTCGACATGGATACGCTGGCGCTCAAGAACGGCAGCGTGATCTCCGCCTCTATGTTCGGCGCGCTCGCCGCGGCCGACGTGCTACCCTTTCCCAAGGAAGCGTTTGAGGCGACGATCCGCGGCGGAGGCAAAGGCGTCGAGCCGAGCCTGAGGGCCTTCAATGCCGCGTTCGAGCGCGCCAGGGCCAAGCCAAGGGACGAGGTAAGCGCCTCGCCGCCGAAGCGTTTCGACGCCATGCCGGAAACGGCCGGCCATCCGGAACTCGACCGTCTCGTGCATCGCCTGCGCGCCGAGTTTCCGGAAGCGGCCTGGCCCCTGCTGTTTGCCGGAGCCAGGAAGCTCACGGATTTTCAGGACCCCGCTTATGCCGGCGAATATCTCGACCGGGTCGGCAAGCTCCTCGCACTCGACCGCGCCAATGGCGGTGAGGAGCGGGACTATGCCTTCACGGTCCAGGCGGCGAAATATGTCGCGGTCGCGATGGCTTACGACGACGTCATCCGCGTTGCGGACCTCAAGACCCGCGGCTCCCGTTTCGACCGGGTCCGCAAGGAGGTCGGCGTCAAGCAGGATCAGATCCTCTACATGACCGAATACATGCATCCGCGCATGGAGGAGGTCTGCGGCACGCTGCCGAAGGGGCTCGGCCTGTGGATCGAGAGCCGGCCGGGACTCTTCGCCTGGCTGGACCGCCGCATCAACAAGGGTCGCCGGGTGCAGACCGGCACGCTCTTTTGGTTCCTGGCGCTCTATGCGCTCGCCGCGCTCCGCCGCACCCGCCGCGGCACGTTGCGGCATCTGCGGGAAGCCGAACATCGGGAAGCATGGCTCAAGGCCGCAACCTCGCTCCTGTCGGGCAATTATGATCTCGCCGTCGAAGTAATCAACAATCGCCGCCTGGTGAAGGGATATTCCGATACCCATGCGCGCGGGCTTTCGAAATTCGATCGCGTCATGTCGGCTCTCGAGACGCTGGCCGGGCGGGAGGATGGCGCGGCGTGGATGAAGCGCCTGCGACAGGCGGCCCTCCTCGACGAGAACGGCATTGCGCTCGATGGCGCCTTGAAGACCGTGGCCACGCTTTAAGCCTACAGGTTAAGTCCAATGGCCGGTTTTTAAGCATATCAGACACATTATAGCCGTGATCCAGTTGCTTTTGCTGCGCGTCTGATCAAAGTGCATTCGCAGTTCTTCAATGTCCGGCAACCACCATGGAACCCACGGATCGTCAGCCTAGTCGCTTTCGTGACCTTCTTGAAACGTATCGTCCTTATCTCATTGCGTTTGCGGTGCTGGCGGTTTTCGCCTTCACGACTTTTGCGATCTACAATCTGACGACCGAGGTAAGCTACGATGACGTGGTCGAGGCGCTTGGCAATACGCGATGGTCGTCGATCGGGCTTGCCGTCTTTTTCACGGCGCTGAGCTTCGCGGCGCTTGTCGGCTACGACTTGAATGCGATCACCTATATCGGCCGATCCCTGCCGCTGGTGCCGGTCGCGATGACGGCTTTCAGCGCCTATGCGGTGGGCAATACCGCCGGCTTCGGCGCGCTCAGCGGCGGCGCCATCCGGTTCCGCGCCTATTCGCGTCTCGGCCTCTCGCCCGACGATATCGCGCGTATCATCGCATTCGTGACGCTTGCCTTCGGTATCGGGCTGCTGGCGGTAACGGCGCTCGCTTCGCTGGTCACGGCGCCGAGAATCGGGGCGGTCCTCAATATCGACAGCAGCTGGGTCCGCATCGGGGCGATCCTCATCATCGTCGTTCTCTCCGTCGTGGTGATGCTGGGCCGCGACGGGCGGACGATCTCGATCGGCAGCCTGAACATCCGCCTGCCGGACACCCGCACCTCCTCGCAGCAATTCCTCATCACGGCGCTCGATATCGCCGCCTCGGCCTCGGTCCTTTATGTCCTGCTGCCGCAGACGGGGATCGGCTGGCCGTCCTTCCTGGCGATCTATGCCACGGCCGTCGGCCTCGGCGTGCTGAGCCATGTCCCGGCCGGCCTCGGCGTGTTCGAGACGGTCATCATCGCGGCGTTGGGCAATACGGTCAGCATCGACCAGGTGCTCGGCAGCCTCGTCCTCTACCGCGTCATCTATCACGTCCTGCCGCTCCTCATCGCCACGCTCGTGGTCATCGGCGTTGAAATACGCCAGCTTGCCCATCACCCCGTCGCCTCGACGCTGCGAAAGCTCGAGTTCCGGCTGGCCCCGCCGCTGCTGGCGACCTTCGCGATGATCGCCGGCGCCATGCTGATTTTTTCGAGCGTCACGCCGACGCCGGATTCGGACCTGGATTTCCTGTCCGGCTTCCTGCCGCTGCCGCTCGTGGAAGGCGCCCATTTCCTTTCGAGCATTCTCGGGCTCATCCTGTTCGTCGCGGCCCGCGGCATCGGCCAGCGCCTGGACGGCGCCTGGTGGACGGGCATGATCTGCACCGCGCTGGCGCTCGTCTTTGCCTTCGTAAGGGCGGTTGCGCTTTTCGAGGCGGCTTTCCTCATCATCCTGCTGGCTGGCCTCTTTCTCAGCGCGAAGCAGTTCAAGCGCCGGGCATCGCTGTTCGGGCAGGTGCTGACGCCGACCTGGCTCGCCGCCATGTTCATCATCGTGGCGGCGGCCGTCACGGTTCTGCTTTTCGTGTATCGCGAGGTGGACTACAGCCACGAGCTCTGGTGGCAGTTCGAATTCTCCGAAGAAGCGCCGCGCGGATTGCGCGCCACCCTCGGTCTCGCGATCTTCGCCGCGACGATCTCGTTCTTCAGCCTGTTGCGGCCGGCGGCGTGGCGGGCGCCGCCTTCGACGGTGGACGATCTCGAACGCGCCATCCAGGTCGCGATGGCGCAGGACAATGCCGACGCAAACCTCGTCCGCATGGGTGACAAGCGCCTGATGTTCTCCGAGAGCGGCAAGGCCTTCATCATGTACGGCATCCAGGGGCGGTCCTGGATCGCTCTTTTCGATCCGGTCGGAGCTTTGGAGGAGACCGCCGATCTCGTCTGGCGTTTCGTCGAGGAGGCGCGTGCCCGCGGCGGCCGCGCGGTGTTCTACCAGATCTCGCCGGGGCTGCTTTCCCATTGCGTGGACGCCGGACTGAGGGCGTTCAAACTCGGCGAGCTTGCGATCGTCGACCTTGCGCGCTTCGATCTCAAGGGCGGGCGGCTTGCGGGGCTGCGGCAGGCGATCAACAAGGGCGCGCGCGAAGGGCTTGAGTTCTCGGTCATCGATCCGCCGCAGGTGATGGCTTCGATCGAGGATCTCAGGTGCGTATCCGACGCCTGGCTGGCGGAACACAACACACGCGAAAAAACGTTTTCACTGGGGGCGTTCCGCGAGGATTATGTTGCTTCGCAACCCGTCGCCGTTCTGCGTAAGGAGAACCGGATCGTCGCTTTCGCGACGCTTTCCGTCACCGATACTAAACAGGAGGGGACGGTCGACCTGATGCGGTTCTCCCCGGATGCGCCCAAGGGGTCCATGGACTTTTTGTTCGTGAAGATCATGGAATATCTGCGCGATGCCGGTTATGCACATTTCAATCTCGGCATGGCGCCGCTATCGGGCATGTCCACGCGCGAGGCTGCGCTTGCCTGGGACCGGATCGGCAGCGTCGTGTTCGAGCACGGCGAACGGTTCTACAATTTCAAAGGATTGAAGGCTTTCAAGTCGAAATTCCACCCCACCTGGGAGCCGCGTTATCTGGCCGTGGCGGGCGGTGTCAGCCCCGCCATCGTGATGATGGATGCGACGCTTCTGATCGGCGGCGGCTTGAGAGGAGTGGTTGGTAAATGATGATGTTTCTTCGTATTCTTTGCCTCGTTGCACTGGTTGGCTGGCTGGCCGGCATCGCGCCGGCCGCCGCCCAGCAGCAGGATTATCAGACAGGCATGATCCCCTCGCCGCGCATCCTGTTGCCGAACAGGGGAAGCGACCTCGAAGGCATCGTCTTCCTGATCTCCGGCGCACAGGGCTGGGGTGCGAAGGAGGATGCGCAGGCACAGGCGCTGCTGGATGCCGGCGCGGCCGTGATCGGCATCGATTTCCCCTCATACGTCAAGTCTCTGGCCACCGACGATGGCGATTGCGTCTATATGGTGTCGGATATCGAGGACCTGTCCCAACAGGTTCAGCGGCGGGTCGGCAATCCGAACTATCGCCATCCCATAGTGGCCGGCATCGGTGACGGCGGCGCGCTGGCGCTTGCCATGATTTCCCAGAGCCCCAACGCGACCATCAGCGAGGCTGTTGCCGTCGATCCGGCTGCGGGCATCCCGCTCGCCAAGGAGCTTTGCACGCCCGCTTCCAAGCAGAAGGCGGGCGACCGCACGATCTACGGACTTGACGACGGAGCCCTGCCAGCCGCCGTGACAATCATTTCCACGGCCTCAGCCGATCCCGCCGGGAAGGCGCACGGGCAGCGGCTCAAGCAGGAGCATCCGGAAGTGGAACTCGCCGAGGCGGGCGGAACCTCCGAAGAGGCGCTGTCGCAGGCCCTCCTGGCGCGGATCGCGGCGACCAGCCAAAGCAATCAGCCGCTCGACCTGCCGCTGACGGTGCTCGACGCCAAGCCGGCCATGAACACCATGGCGGTCATCTATTCCGGGGACGGAGGCTGGCGCGACCTCGACAGCGAGGTCGGCGGCTATCTGCAGTCGCAGGGTATCCCGACCATCGGTCTGGACTCCCTGCGTTATTTCTGGTCGGAGCGGACGCCGCAGGGCACGGCCGACGATCTCGCGAAGATCATCGAGCATTACCGCCGTCAGTGGGGCGTACAGAATGTATTGCTCATCGGTTATTCGTTCGGGGCCGACGTCCTGCCCGCCACCTACAATCGTCTGCCTGAGGCCGATCGTGCAAGGGTGAAGCAGATGACCCTGCTCGGTCTGTCGCGCCAGGTCGACTACGAAATCTCGGTGACCGGCTGGCTCGGGGTTGCCACGGACGGCAAGGGGGGCGACCCGATGGACGATATCGCCCGGATCGATCCGAAGATCATCCAGTGCGTCTATGGCACCGACGAGGATGACGATCCCTGCCCCACGCTGAAGGATCGGGGAGCCGAGGTCGTGGCGACTGACGGAGGCCACCATTTCGACGAGAACTACCAGGCGCTCGGCAAGCGCATCCGCGACAGCCTGCAGGGGCGGCTGTCGAAATAGACGGCTCAGATCTCGTGCTTGCGGATATTGAGGAGAAGCTTGTGAAGCGTGCCTGTGAAGGCGCGGTATTCCTCTTCGTCGATGCCGTCGAACATCCTCAGGAGTGAATCGTACATGGCCGGCCAGAACCGCGCGAAGGCCGTGCGGCCTTCCTCCGTGATCGTGACGTCGCGGATGCGCATGTCTTCCGGGCGGGGCGTTCGGCGGATGTAACCCTGCTCTTCGAGCGAATCGAGCGTGCGGCTCATGGTGGATTGCTCGATGACGGCGAAAACGGAAAGCTCGTTTATGGTGAGCGAGGCGGAGACGCTCAGGACCGCCAGCGTGCGCATCTTGGCGGTCGTCAGGTCGTATTCGCGCAGCTCCTCCGCCATGTTGGCGTTCCAGCGGGCGATGATCCGGTTCATCAGGTAGGGCGCGAAATGGTTGAGGCCGATTTCCCCCATGGTCGGCGGATTCACCTGATCGCCTTCCTGATGATGGCGCAGCACCACGCCTGAAAACCGTTCAGCCATAAGCCCTCTTCAATCTTCCCGGCCGCCACGCGTCAGCGTAGCGACGATGCAAGCAGAAAGCCGGAGCCACCGGCAAGCCCCGGACCCGGATGGGTCGAGGCGCCGATATGATAGAGGCCCGGCACATGGGTGCGGTGGTTAACAGACGACTTGAAGGGCCGCCAGAGGAAAAACTGATCCAGCCCGCAGAAGCCGCCATAAGGGTCGCCGCCGACGAGGTTCATGTTCAATGCTTCCAGATCGGCCGGCGAATAGGCCCGGCGGGCGAGCCTGATTTCCGCAAAATTCTCGATATGCCGCGCAAGCAGCGCCTCGATGCGATCCGCATACCGTTCGCGGAGCTTTTCCGTCCAGAGGCCATCAGCCGGCACGGCGATCTCGTCTGCAGCATCACCCTTTAAAACGCGCGGCGTCTCCGGAAGCTGGAGCCAGAGGATGGATTTGCCTTCCGGAGCGCGGGAGGGGTCGAAGCTTGCGGGCTGGCCGACACAGATCGTCGGCTCGGCGGGAAGCAGGCCGCGTTCGCATTCGTTGGTGGCGCGGGAGACGCCGTCGAGGCCGGGCGTCAGGTGCAGGAGGGCGACCTTGCCGATGTCCGGATCGCCTTTCCAGCGCGGCGGGGCGGAAAGGGCGTAATGGATCTGCATGTTGCCCTTGCCATAGCGATAGCGGGCAACGCCCTCCGCAATTTCGGCCGGCGTGGGCGCCGGCCAGTCCTTCAGCAACCGGCCGTAGATCTGGGTCGGCGTCGTCGAGCAGACGACTCCCGCCGCAGCGCCGATCGTTTCGCCATTTACAAGCCGCACGCCGGACGCCCGGTTGCCCGGCCCCGGAAGAATGCGTTCGACATCGGCGCCGACACGGACCGCGCCGCCCTGATCGGCAATCAGCCGTTCGAAGGCCACGACGAGATTGGCCGCGCCGCCTTTCACGACAGGGCAGCCGGCAAGCTCGATCGCAAAGCCGATCACCTTCACCATTTCGGCGGAATAGGCGCTTTCCGGAGAGAGGCCGCAATGCAGCACCCAGGGCGCCCAGAGCGCATGGGCGGCTTCGGACCGGTAGGTGGTCTCGAGATAACCGCGAGCCGGCGTCAGCGCGTCGCCGAACCAGGCCGCAAGCCGGCGAAGACCCTTGCCCCAGCCTTGCTTGGCGATGGTCTTCAGCGTCGAGCCGGACCAGAGTGCACCGCCGAGCAGGGAAAAGAGGAAGGCCGCATCCGCCCCCAGGGCATTCATCTCGCGATCGAAGGTCTTGCCGTCCCCTTCAGCGAGCGCCTCGAAGGTAGCGGCATTGCGCTGGCGATCCTTGGAGAAAAGGACAGAGGAGCCGTCCGGCCGCAATACGCCGGTCGGAAGGTCCGCATGGGCGAATTCCAGGCCTCGCGCCTCCAGGTCCTTGCCCAGCGCGCCATAGGACGGCGATGTGAGGAAGAGCACCATCGTGGTCGCCATCACGTCGTGGATGAAGCCGGGTGCCGTGATTTCCTCGGTGCGCAGGCAGCCGCCGATGCGGTCGCTGCGCTCCAGGACGAGGACCTTCCTGCCCTTCCTGCCGAGCAGGGCGGCGGCAACCAGCGCATTGATGCCGCTGCCGACGATGATGTAATCGAAATCCGCCATGTCGCGCCCTCCTTCCGGATACAGAAAGGGCCGGACCATTCGGGGTCCGGCCCGGAAGGCTCAGCCGGCGATGAGGGCCAGGGCGCGGACCGGCGAGCCGGTGCCCTTGACGAATTTCAGCGGGGCGGCGATCAGCACGGCGCCTTTGGGTGGAAGCTGGTCGAGGTTGGACAGCGAAGCGAGACCGTATTTGTTGGCCTTGTGCATGAGGTTGTGCGCCGGGAAAGGCGGGTTCATGCCGCCGGCCGAACCGGCGTCGGTGCCGACCGTTTCCTGGCCCCAGCCAATGATGCCCTTCGACAACAGGTATTCGATCGCCTCGGCGGTCGGGCCGGGCGAGTGCGGACCGTTCTCGTCGGCGTTGAGGAAGGCCTCGGTCGAGTCGTTGCGCTTGTACCAGTCGGAGCGCATGAGCACCCAGCTGCCGGCTTCGATCTCGCCATGCCGGGCTTCCCATTCCTTGATGCTGTCGACCGTCAGCAGGTAGTCCGGATCTGCGGCGGCTTCCTTCGAACGGTCGATGACGTTGACGGGAGCCACGAAATTCTGCGGCGGGATGGTGTCCGTCGTGTTGTTCGGATTGTCCTTGCCGGTGACCCAATGACAGGGCGCATCGAAATGGGTGCCGGTGTGTTCGCCGAGTTCCAGCCAGTTCCAGGCCCAGAACGGGCCGTCCCGGTCGTAAGCCGAGATAGTGTGGACGGCGACCTTCGGCGTGTTCTTGCCGAATTGCGGCGGCAGGTAGAGGACAGGCGTGTCCGGGCCGAGCGGCGCGGTCAGGTCGACGACCTTGACCGAACCGGAAAGAAGAGCGGAAGCGAGACTGGAAAGAGCGTTGGAAGACATGGTGCCGGATTCCCCTTGATTGACCGGTTTCGTGAGCCGGGCGGCATCCGGTTTCCTCTGCCGGATGCCGCTCACCGATGCGAGAGCCTATTGCAGAAAATATGACAATGCAAGCAATCCGGCCGGCGCGCGCGATGCAAATTCTTGTGCCTGTTTTTCGGCGGGAATTTGCGAATTTTTCTCCAAAATCGGCCCGATAATTGTAGGAAACGGCCTGAAGCGGATTGCTCTTCCGACTGCCGGGCGGAGGGCGCTCTCTTGATGCCGTTTCCAGAAGATGTATGCATATGGATAAATAATCAGAACAGAGGGAACGGGGATGCAGGCTTATGACGCAGTGGTGATCGGCGCGGGGCATAACGGGCTTGCGGCGGCGGTTCATCTGGCCGCCAGGGGCTGGTCGGTTGCGGTGGTCGAGGGCCGTAGCGAGCCGGGCGGCGCGGTGAAGACCCGCGAACTGACATTGCCGGGCTTCCGGCACGATTTCGCCGCCATGAACCTCTCCATGTTCGCCGGTTCGCCGTTCTTCGCCGCTTATAGGGATGAGCTGGTTGCGCATGGCCTCGGCCTTGTGCCGGCCACGCACTGTTTCGCCAGCGTTTTTCGCGATGGGACCTATCTCGGCGTTTCGACCGACCTGGAAGAGACGGCGGGTGCCATTGCCGCGTTTTCGCCGGACGATGCGGAGGCGTGGCGCAGGCTCCTTGCCGAATTCGGCTCCGATGCGCCGCATGTCTTCGGCCTGCTCGGCTCGCCCATGCCGTCGATGGCTGCCGCCAGGGTCGTCTGGAAGGCATGGCGGGAAAAGGGCAGCGGCTGGCTTTACGATACGGCCCGCATGCTGCTTGCTTCCCCGCGGGATTTCCTCGATGCCCGTTTTCGCAGCGACAAGGTCAAGGCGCTGATGAGCGCCTGGGGCCTGCATCTCGATTTTGCGCCGGACGTCGCGGGCGGCGCCCTGTTCCCTTATCTCGAAAGCATGGCGAACCAGGCCTTCGGCATGATGATCGGCCATGGCGGCGCGGACACGATCGTCAAGGCGATGACCGGTCTTCTGAAGGCCAGAGGCGGCGAAGTCCTGCTCGGCACGCCGGTCGAGCGGGTGGAGGTCTCCGACGGTGCGGCGGCCGGCGTAAGGCTCGCGGATGGGCGGGTGATCGGCGCCCGCCGGGCGGTCATCTCCAATGCTCATCCGAAACTGCTGTTCGGCACGTTGCTGGACGCCGATCCGGCCCGGGACACCTTCGACAGCAAGATCGGGAAATTCCGCGCCGGGCCGGGAACGATGATGATCCATCTCGCCATGGACGGCCTGCCGGACTGGAAGGCCGGCGAAGCGCTGAAAAAGTTCGCCTATGTGCATGTGGCACCTGATCTCGCAATGATGTCGCGGGTCTATTCGGAGGCCATGGCCGGCTTGCTGCCGGCCGAGCCCGCGCTGGTCGTCGGCCAGCCCACGGCGCTCGATCGCTCGCGCGCGCCGGAGGGCAGGCATGTGCTCTGGGTGCAGGTACGGGTCCTGCCGGTGGAGATACGGGGCGATGCGTCGGGGACGATCGCAGGCACGGACTGGGATGAGGTGAAGGACGCCTATGCGGATCGGGCGCTCGATATCCTCGAAACCCATGCGCCGGGCACAAAGGCGAAAATCCTCGGTCGCGCGGTCTTCTCGCCGGTCGATCTCGAACGGGAAAATCCGAACCTGATCGGAGGCGACAATCTTTCCGGCAGCCACCATCTCGACCAGAACTTTCTGTTCCGGCCGGTCGCGGGTTATTCGCGCTACAAGACGCCGGTGAAGTCGCTTTATCTCTGCGGGGCTTCCACCTGGCCGGGCGCCGGCACGGGCGCCGGTTCCGGTTTCATGCTGGCGCGGATGCTGGCCGGCAAATAGCGAGCGTGCCGACTTTTGACATTTCAAATATCTGCCCTTAGACCTGAGCCGGGTTATTGAGGCTGTATTCGAAATGGCGGAAGCGGAAGCGATCAACATCGATCTGGAGATCATCGTGCACGGCGCGCAGGGGCGTTCGAAGCCGGAATTGCGCCTCTGGCTCCGGATGCTGTCGACGACCAAGCTGATCTCCCAGGAAATCCGTCGCCGGCTTCGGACCGAGTTCGGTGCGACCCTGCCGCAGTTCGACCTGATGGCGCAGCTCTATCGGGAGAAGGACGGCCTGCGTCTTGGCGAACTTTCCAAGCGCACCATGGTCACCAACGGAAATGTCACCGGTCTCGTGGAGCGGCTGGAGGCGGATGGCTATGTGCGGCGGGTGACGCCGGACGGCGACCGGCGCGTCACCGTCGCCAAGCTGACGGATGTGGGGACGACCCTGTTCGCGACAATGGCGGCCGCCCATGAGAGCTGGCTTCAGGACATGATGGCCGATGCCGATCCGCGCATGATCTCGGCGCTCTGGTCGGAGATCGGAGCGGTCAAGACCTCGGCCAGCAACCACCTTTCCGGCTCGGCCTATGAATAGGCGTCACCGCTTCTTCTCCTTGTTGAATTTCCGTTCGAGCAGGCTCACGAGCCGCACCATCGGCCACAGGAGCGAGATGTAGATCAGGGCCGCGCCGATCAGCGGGGTCGGATTGGCGTAGAGCGCCTGCGCATCCAGCCCTTCCTTCATCAGTTCCGCCAAAGCGACGGTCGAGGCAAGCGACGTATCCTTGAACATCGAAACGCAGTTGTTGGTGGTGGGCGGCATGACGATGCGGATCGCCTGCGGCAGCACGACCTTGCGCAGCGTCACGATGAAGGAAAGGCCAAGGGCGGCGGCCGCCTCGAACTGGCCCCTGGGGATGCCCTCGATGCCGGAACGGAAGACCTCGGCCATATAGGCGGCCATGACGATGGTGAAGGCGAGGATCGCGCAGGTCCAGGACGACAGGCGGATGCCGACGAAAGGCAGCGCGAAATAGATCAGCATCAGCACGACCAGCATGGGCGTGGCGCGAAAGATATCGATATAGAAGATCGTGGCGTAGCGCAGCGGCCTTGGGCCGTAAAGGCGGAGAAGGCCGATCAACAGCCCGCAGGGGATGCCGAACCCGATGCCAGCCACGCCGAGCAGGAATGTGTTGATCAGCCCTCGAAGCAGGGCCGGGAACGCGTCGCCAAGAACCTCGAAGTTGAAGAATGTGTCGAGGAGCGTCATTTCCGTCAGTCTCCAACATCAAGAAAATGCCGGCCGTTGCCGGCCGGCATGGATCGGGTTCCGTCAAGTCGATAGCCGGCTCAAGGCTTCGGCATCGGCTGTTCGGCTGCGGTGGCGGAACCGGCGGCGGGATCGGTGCCGAACCACTTCTTGTGGATGGCAGCCAGAGTGCCGTCCTTCTTCATCGCGGTGATCGCGTCGTTCGCCCTGGCGAGCAGCGGGTGATCCCTGGTCATCATCAGGCCATATTGTTCGCCGGTCTTGATGCGCACCTTGACGACGAGGTCCTTCATCTTGAGGAATGCGTATTCCATGCCTGGAACATCGCTGACGGCGACATCGGCGCGGCCGGCGGAAAGGTCCATCAGCAGGTCCTGCTGGGCGTTATAGCTCTTGATGTCGGCAATGCCGTATTTTTCCCTGTTTTCCTTGGCCCACTTGTCGCCGGTGGAACCGGCGAGCACGCCGACGACCCGGCCCTTCAGGTCCTCGATTCTGGAAAGGCCGGCTTCCTTGCGCGTGGCGACGCCCATGTCGGCGTCGTAATAGGGCTGCGTGAAGGACTGGCTGCCGAGACGTTCCCTGGTGATGGTGATCGAGGAGATCGCCACGTCTATGCGTTTGGAAGCGGTCGCCGCAAAGAGTGCCTGGAATCCGAGGTCGGAGATTTCGACCGTCATGCCGAGGCGCTTGGCGACCTCATTGACTATGTCGACTTCGAAACCCTCGAACGAGCCGCTGGACGTCTTGTATTCGAACGGCGGGTTGCTCGGGTAGGAGCCGACAACGAGAGCTGCGGCTGAGGCAAGGCCGGCGCTTGCGACCGAAAAAGCGGCTGCGCCCGCGATGCCCAGGAAGGCGCGGCGGAAAAGGGTGATGGCCATGGATTTCTGTTCCCTCTGTTCTTGACCGGCTGTTTTCCGCCGGATCGATATGTTTCTTGTCGTCGACGAATTGGGAATAAGCTGGAACGCACTCTCTCCCAAGAGCACGTTTGCGACGTTTCACACCCTCTTTCGCCGCGCGGATGGCGGGATCGTGATGGAAAATCCGGCGAGTTTCAAGTGAAAAGATTGAAGCTTAAATCATGTTCCGGTCCCGCAGAATCTGCGGGAATCGATTGGTCAAAATAGTTTAAGTTTAAACTTGTTTTTTCTTTCCGCCGGTTCGATAGTCGGGCGGTGAACCAAGGGGAACGGAGGTCGCCGGCATGCGTTGCGGCCCCATAGAGAAACGGGAGTCCAGCCATGCGTTTTGCCTATTTCGCCTTTTTCGAAAACACCGGCGGCACCGATCTTGCGGTTAGCAAGGCGGATGTCGAGACCGTCGCGGACATCGTCAGGCTGACGCCCGGCCTCACGTCAGCCAATCTCTATACCCCCGAAGTCACCAGGGACATGTACAACAGGGACGAACGGTCTCCGGTCTTCGGCATGCAGCTTTATTTCAACGAGCTGACCGAGCTGGAGGATGCGATGGCGCCGGCCGGACACCTGCAGCAGCTTGCGGCATCGGGCGTTCTGTCCAGCATTCGTGGTGCGAAGGCGACGCAACAGGCCATGTATGCCCGGCACTTTCCGGTCGATGACAATGGGCTGGACGTCGAAAGGAACGGCAATCCCTGCTCCTACGTCGTCCATTATACCGGCCCGGCGCAGGATCTGAACGTCTGGATGCACCACTATGTCAGCCACCATCCGCAGGTGATGCGGACCTTCCCGGGCATCCGCAAGATCGAGGTTCTGTCGCGGATCGACTGGTGCGGCTTCCTGCCTTGGGAGCGGATCAGCCACATGCAGCGCAACCGGGTGATGTTCGACAGCCCGGCGGCGCTTCAGGCCGCGCTGCAATCGCCGGCCCGCATCGCCATGCGCGAGGATTTCAAGACCTTCCCGCCCTTTGAAGGCGGCAATTCTCATTTTCCGATGGAGACGCGGATCGTCGTTCCCTGAGGCGCGCATGCATGCGAAAATGGGCGGGACCGGCGGCAGGGGGCGTCATTCCTCGACCCGATAGCCCGCTTCCGCCAGAACCGGCGACCATTCGACATTGACGTCATCCGGCGGAACGGCCGCCAGCAGGCTGCGGGTATAGGGGTGCTGCGGATCGGCGAAGACCGCCTCCGTTTTCCCGCTTTCCACGACTTCGCCGCGATACATGACCATGACCCGGTCGCAGAGGTAACGGACGACCGACAGGTCGTGCGAAATGAACAGCATGGAGAAGCCGTGCTCGTCGCGCAGCTTCAAAAGCAGGTCGAGAAGCTGCGCCTGCACGGAGACGTCGAGACCGGAGACGATCTCGTCGGCGACGAGGATTTTCGGCAGGGTACAGAGGGAGCGGGCGATATTGACGCGCTGCTTCTGGCCGCCGGAAAGCTGCGAGGGGAAGCGCATCGCCGCGTCCGGCGGCAGGCCGATTTCCGCAAGCAGCTCCGCGGCGCGGTCCATGCGCTCGCGGGGGGCGTTGTGCAGGCCGCTCGCCTCGTTCGCCTGGGTGACGATGCTGCCGATGCGGCGGCGCGGGTTGAGCGCCGATTGCGGGTCCTGGAAGACCATTTGGACATATTCGCGGCGATAGGCTTTCTCGGCATTGCCGTTGGCGGTCACATCGCGGCCGGCGAGCGTGATCCTGCCTTCCGTCGGCGTGTCGAGGCCGACGACAAGGCGGGCAAGAGAGCTCTTGCCGCTGCCGCTTTCTCCGACGATGCCGACGAATTCGCCTTCGCCGAGGGTGAAATCGACGCTGCTCACCGCCTTGAAGCTGCTCCGTCTGGCGAACGGGCTCCAGGCGGTCGTATAGGCCTTTGTGAGTTTTTCACCGGAGAGGTGCATCCTGGCCGAGGAGACCTCCTTGCCGGGGGCGAGCGGCGGCGGCACGATGTCGGGTGTCTTTTCCGTGCGGATACAGGCGGCGATATGGTTCGGGCCGATATCGGCGAGCGGCGGTTCCGATCGGGTGCAGGCCTCCGCCGCATTCGGGCAGCGGGAGGCGAAACGGCAGCCTTTCAGCTCCTTCAGCACGCGCAGGCCAGGCATGCGCTCCGGCAGGATGAAGAGGCCGCGGCGCGGCCCGCCGATCGTCGGGTTGGCAAGCTGCAGACAGCGCGTATAGGGATGCGCCGGCGCGGAAAAGAGCTGTTTGGCCGGGCCGCGCTCGGCGGGGCGTCCGGCATAAAGAACCATGATCTCGTCGCTGATCTGGGAGGCGAGGCGCAGGTCATGGGTTATGAAGATCACGGCCGTGCCGTCGCGCTTCTGCATCTCGGCGATCAGCTTGACGATGCGGGCCTGGATGGTGACGTCGAGCGCGGTGGTCGGCTCGTCGGCGATCAGAAGCCTCGGGCGGCTGGCGAAGGCCATGGCGATCAGGATGCGCTGGCACATGCCGCCGGAAAGCTGGTGCGGATACCTGTCGAGCAATGCCGCACCATGCGGCAGGTGTACCGCCTCGAATTCTTCAAGCGCCCGCCTGCGCCAGCTTTCACCGGGGGCAAGACCGATGCGCAGCAGGTGTTCCTTTATCTGCTGGCCGACGCTCAAGACCGGGTTGAGGCCGGAAAGCGGTTCCTGCGGGATGAAGGCGATGTCGCGGCCGAGCAGACCGCGTCGGCGCTCCGGCGCCATCGCCACCAGATCCTCCCCGTCGAAGTCCAGCGTGCCCCTGGTGACCGCGAAACCGTTCGGCAGGAATTGCGAGATCGTGCGGCCGATCATCGACTTGCCGGCGCCGGATTCGCCCACGAGGCCGAGGATCTTGCCCGGCTCCAGCGAGAAGTTGAGGTCGGTCAGGACGGGGAAGCTTTCCTTGCCGCCGAGCGATTCAACGCAGAGGTTCCGTGCGGAAAGAATGGGGCCAGCCATGTCAGGTGCGCTCCGTCTGCGTGAGCCGGGTGTCGAGGGTGCGGCGCAAGCCGTCCCCGAGGATGTTGAAGCCGAAGACCGCGAAGAAGATCGCGCAGATCGGGGCGATCAGGTTGAAGGGTGCTTCGTAGATGTTCTGGCGGGCGTCGGCGATCATCTGGCCCCAGGCGGGTGTCTCCGAACCCACGCTCATGCCGACGAAGGAGAGGATCGCCTCCACGATGACGGCGACGCCCATTTCGAGGCTCATGAGGGTGATGAGCAGCGGCAGCGTGCCGGGGAGGATCTCGCGGGTGATCGTGCGCCAGTGCGAAAAGCCGACGAGCTGCGCGGCGGCGACGTAATCCCTTCGCCGTAACACGATGACCTCGCTTCTCAGCACGCGGCAGAAGCGGGTCCAGTCCACCAGGATGATGGCCAGCACGACGTTGCGGAGCCCGGTGCCGAGCCCGACCATGAGGATCAGCGACAGGATGACCGGCGGAAAGGAGAGCCAGATTTCAACGATGCGGCCGATCAGCCAGTCGACCCAGCCGCCGAAGTAACCGGCGATATGGGCGAAGGTCGCGCCGATGATCATGGCGCCCACTGAAGCGGTGAAGGCCACTGTCAGCGCCACGCGCGCGCCGAAGATGAGACGCGAAAGGATGCATCGGCCCAGGCTGTCGGTGCCGAGCGGAAACATTGGATCGCCGCCATCGGCCCAGGCCGGCGGCGTCAGTATGCTCAGCAGGTTCTGCTCGTTCGGATCGTTCGGAGCCAGATAGGGCGCGAAGACCGCGCAGACGACGAGGATGAAGATGATCACGAGGCCGGTCTGGACACGGCCCGATTTCAGCCAGAGCGGAAGCGGCCGCATGTCAGCGTACCCTCAGTTTCGGGTTCAGGATCAGGTAGAGGCTGTCGACCACGATGCTGATCACCAGCACGGCGATGCAATAGGTAAGCCCCGCGCCCTGGATGATCGGCAGGTCGGCATTGCGGATCGCATCGACCATCAGGTTGCCCATCCCCGGATAGGAGTAGATGATTTCGACGAGCAGCGTGCCGCCGAAGAGAAAGCCAAACTGCACGCCCATGAGGCTGAGCGTCGGCAGGATGGCGTTCTTCAGGCCATGGCGGATGAGGATGCGCTGTTCGGACAGGCCGCGCAGCCGGGCCTGCTGGATATAGTCGTCCTGATAGGCGTCGAGGAGGCTGGATCGCAGCACGCGCATCAGGGATGGCGAAAGTGCGATGCCGAGCGCCAGGCATGGCAGGATCATATGTTCCAGCGCGTTGAAGAAGGTCGCGATATTGCCGGTGATCAGGCTGTCCAGCAGCAGGAAGCCGGTGACGACCGGGCGCTCGAAGCCGGGGCTCAGGCGCCCGGTGAAGGGCAGGACCTCGAAGAAGACGCCGAAGATCAAGAGCAGGAACAGGCTCCAGAGGAATTCCGGCAGCGAAAGCAGCAGGATGGAGAAGAAGTCCATCACAGTCTCGGCGCGGGTGCCGCGCACATGAAAGAGAAAGAGGCCACCGGCGAGGCCGAAGACGGTGGCAACCGCCATGGCGATGACGGCAAGTTCGATGGTCGCCGGCAGCGTCGAGCCGATCAGCGAGGTCACGTCCTGGCGGAAATGGATGGAGCGGCCGACATCCCCCTCCATAAACTTGCCGAGCCAGATTCCGTATTGCTCGTAGAGCGGCCGGTCGAGTCCCATCTCCTTGCGCATCGCCTCGACTTCCTGAACCGTCGCATTCGGCGGCAGGGACATGGCGGCGGGATCGACCGGCAGGATGCGCAGGATGCAGAAGAGAAGTGCGGAGACGATCAGCAGGATCGGTATGGCGGTGAGGACGCGCTTCACCAAAAGCCTGGCAATGGTCGCAAACATATGCGCGTGCCTCGTATTGCGATATCGGAAAGACAGGTCCGGGAAGGCCCGGACCCGGCAGACAATGACGACGGCCTGATCAGGACCAGGACATGGTGCTGCCCAGAATCCAGGCGTTGCCGTATTTCACGTAATTGAGGTTCTTCTTGCGCACCAGGGTCTGGACACTCTGCAGGATCGGAATGTTGGCGCCGGTCTCGACGGCTTCCCTGGCCACGTCCTTGTAGCCCGCAATGCGCTTTTCGTAGACCGGCTCGACGAAGAGCTTGAGGATCTTGTCGCCGATCTCCTGGCCCTTCCAGGCGCCGAACGGCATTTTCGGGTTCATGAGATAACCGGAGAAGATTTCCGGATCGCCGGTGGCGTTATCAAAGCTGTAAAGGGTCGCTTCCGGCAGTTTGCCACCGCGGTTCAATTCGAAATATTTCGAATATTCGATCTGTTGCAGCTCGACCTTGAGGCCGACCTTCTGCCACATCTGCACGAGGGCGCGGGCGATGTCGAAGTCGCTCGGGAATTGGCCGTTCGTCGCGGCCAGGGTGAAGGTCGCGGGCTTTTCCGCCGTATAGCCGGCATCGGCGAGCAGTTTCTTCGACAGCTGCGGGTCGTAGGAGAATTTGTAATCCTCGATATAGCCCGGAGTGCCCGGGGTTGCCGGAATGGAGAGCGGCACGGCCGCGCCGCCGTAGAAGGCCTTGGAGAGGGCCGCCTTGTCGATGGCGTGGTGGGCGGCAAGACGCACGGCCTTGTCGGCGAAGCCCATGTCGTTGCGCATCTGCAGGAGGATCAGGCGGGTGAACGGGTTTATCTCGGAGGTCAGGCCCTCCGTCTTGCCGAGGCGTTCGGCTTCACGGACCGGGATGTTCACGGTCAGGTCGACCTGGCCGGACTGGATGGCGGCGGTGCGGGCCGAAGGGTCCTTGATGATGTCGATCGTGACACGCTTGATCTTCGGCTTCGTGCCGAAATAGTCGTCGTTGCGCTCCAGCACGATGCGGGAATTCATCTGGTAGTCGACGAGCTTGTAGGGGCCGGTGCCGACCGGTTTCCTGGCGAATTCCTCCGGACCGACGGCTTCGACGTATTTCTTCGGCACGAGATAGCTGCCGAGGAAGGCGAGCCATTGCGGCGCGGTCGGGGTGGGCGCCGAGAACTTCATCACGCCGCTGGTCGGCGACGTGATCTCGATGTCCGTCAGGGTGCGCCAGGAATTGGCGATGTCGAGCTTCAGGCCGGACTTCACGCGGTCGACGAAAGTGTATTTGAAGTCCTCCATCGTCATCGGATCGCCGTTGTGGAACTTCACATCACTGCGGATTTCGAAGGGCATCGACAGGCCGTCTGGCTTCAGTTCCCATTTGGAAATGAGGTTGGGAACGAGCTTGAGGTCCGGCGCCTGGTCGAGCGGCTGGTCGAACACCAGCTTGAACAGCGGCTGCGCATCGGGGACGAAGCGCAGGTTCGGGTCCCAGGAGGGGACGTCGGACGGCCAGCCGATGGTGACGTTGTCGGTATCGGCAGCGAAGGCGAAGGTGGCCTGCGACAATACGGAGCCGCCGACGGCGGCAAGTCCAAGCATCTGCAGGAGATTTCTGCGATCGATTTCAAAAGTCATGGCGATCCCTCTGGTTTTTGGCCCGCCGGCTTCAAAGGCCGGCAAGGCTGCGGCGGTTTTTGAAAACACAAGCCTGCAATCCTGCCCGGGGATTCGATTTGTTCTGTTTGCTCCGCTTTTTCGCGGTCGTCCCCTTAACAATTGAGAGGATCGTAGAACGAGCCATAAATTACTTCAAGCCTAAAATTTCGGCTCGTGCGAGATTGAAATCCGGATCGACCACAACGTGCAAAACCCCGGAATACAAGCCTTTTCCAAAACCGGAAGATGGTTTGTCCTGTGGCGTGCAACCCGGAAATACCGGTCTGAAAACGGCATCAGCAAAAATCCGTTGACGCGCTTTCCTATTATTTTATGCTTAAAATGCCTTTTAGGGCGACGCCCGATGAGTACAGGGAGAGAAGGCGCCTATGATTGACCCGCATTGTCATTCCAGCAGCATCATGGTGGAGCGATCTGCCGAGCTGGCTTTCGAGATCATGTCGGACGGGCTGAAGCAGGGCCAGTGGGCATGGGGCAGCCTCAATCGGACGGAGGTGGGGCCCGGCCTCTTCTGCGGAACTTCCACCTTCACCGGCAAGCAGGCCTTCGTGCGTCTCCATGTCGATCGCGCCCGCTTTCAGGTCGATTACGAGGTTGGCGCCACCAGGGACGCCATGCAGTTCCGCAACATGTCCCGCGTCATTCCGGGTGAGGTCCTCCGCATGGGGCCGGACAAATGCGTCGTGACGCTGATCACCTGGCGGCTCGCCACGCAGGCGGATGCGGAATGGACCCAGTTCGGCACGATCCACGAGGCCGAGATGTTCCTCATAAAGGGCCTGCTGGAGCGGGCATAGGATAAAGCGATGCAGTCTCCCTATCTTCTCTTCGAACACCAGGCGTTGAAGCACCCCGATGCTCTCATGCTGATCGCGCCGGAGAGCGCCAGGCTGCCCTATGCGCCGGGCGGCTTCCGTCACTCGTATGGCGAGGTTTTCGCGCGCGTCGGTCTTCTGAAGCGGAGGTTCGCGGCGGCGGGATACGGTGCCGGATCGCGGGTGGCGCTGCTGCTCGAAAACCGGCCGGAATTCTTCGACTACTGGCTGGCGCTGAACGCGATCGGCGTTTCGATCGTGCCGATCAATCCGGATCTGCGCCACGATGAGCTTCTCTTCCAACTCGACATGGCCGAGGTGCCGTTGATGGTGGTGGTCGCCGAGAGGCTGGAGGAATTGCGGGATATCAGGCCCGGAGTCGTGACGGTCATCGCCGTCGGCGGCGATATTCCCGCTTCGCCCGAGTTGCGCGAGGCGGGGCCTGGCGGCCCGGACCAGGAATGTGCACTGCTGTTTACGTCCGGCAGCACCGGCAAGCCGAAAGGATGCATTCTTTCAAACGGTTACTTCATCACCGTCGCCGAATGGTACACGACCCAGGGCGGCGTTGCGGACATGGAGGACGGTTCCGAAGTGGCGCTGACGCCGCTGCCGATGTTCCACATGAATGCGCTTGGCTGCACGGCGGTTGGCATGATGATGAAGGGAGGGGCGATCGTTCCCCTCGACCGTTTCCATGCCAGTACATGGTGGGCTTCGATCGCCGATTCCGGTGCGACGATCATCCATTGCCTCGGCGTCATCCCGGCAATCCTGCTCCAGCTTCCGGTGGCCGAGGCGGAACGGGCGCATCGGGTGAGGTTTGCCCTCGGACCGGGCGTGGATGCGCGCCACAAGATCGAATTCGAGGGGCGCTATCGCATCCCGATCGTCGAGGCTTGGGCGATGACCGAGACCGGCGGCCGGGCGGTAACCTCCACCGCGGCGGACGATTATACGCCGGGCCTGCGCTGCATCGGCCGTCCGCGCGCCGGCATGGATTTCCGCATCGTTGACGATGCCGGAAACGAGGTCGAGACCGGCAGGCCCGGCGAGTTGCTCGTGCGCGCCAAGGGACCGAATCCGCGCGCCGGTTTCTTCAGCGGCTACCTGAAGGACGAGAAGGCGACCGAGGAGGCGTGGGAGGGCGGCTGGTTCCATACCGGTGACGTGGTCTATGCCGACGAGAAAGGACTTCTCTATTTCTTCGACCGCAAGAAGAGCATCGTCCGCCGCAGCGGCGAAAACATCGCCGTTCTGGAAGTCGAAGCCGCGCTTGCCAAGGATGCGGGCGTGAAAGCGTCCGCCGTGACGCCGGTGCCGGACGATCTGCGTGGCGAGGAAGTCTTCGCCTTCATCGTGGAAAGCGAGGCGGCGGAGCGGGCAGAGCCCGCGGAGCGCGCAAAACGGATCATCGAGGCCGCGAGCGTTCATATCGCCTATCACAAGCTGCCCGGCTACGTCGTGTTCATCGATAAACTGCCGGTCAGTTCGACCCAGAAACTGCAGCGCGGAGAGATCAAGGCAATGGCGGCGAAAGCCGTTGCAGACCGTTCGGCGATCGATCTGCGGCAATTGAAGGCGTCGATCCGCAAGACCGGATGATGTCGCTTTCGCGTTTCGACATGATCTGCTATATAAGAATTCACAGCTAAAATCATTGTATGGAGGCCAGCATGACCCCGGAAAAGATCCTCTACGAAACTGCCGTCACGGCCCATGGCGGGCGCGAAGGCAAGGCCGAAAGCGTCGACGGCAGCTTTTCGGTCAATCTATCCGTTCCCAGGGGGCTTGGTGGCCCGGGCGGGGAAGGCACCAATCCCGAGCAGCTTTTCGCGGCCGGTTATGCCGCCTGCTTCCTGGGCGCGGTGAAACTGGTCGCCCGCACCAGCAAGGTGGCGCTGCCGGCCGACACCTCGATCACCGCCAGGGTGGGCATCGGCCCGGTGCCGGTGGGTTATGCGCTGGCGGTCGAACTCGTCGCCTCCCTGCCGGGCATCGAGCGGGCGGTGGCGGAGCAGATCGTCGCCGGCGCGCATGAGCGTTGCCCTTACTCCAATGCCACGCGCGGCAATGTCGACGTCAAGCTGACGGTTGCGTGATGGTTTTTTCGCGTTCGCGGCAATCCTATGATGGCGTGGTTCTGGCGGTGCCGGTGACGGTGCCCTACCAGCGCTATTCGACGGAAGGCGCGCATTGGTGGATGGGTAGAGCATTGCGTGCCCTGGCTGAAGGGGCGGGCGTCGGCCATCGGGATTTCGACGGATTTTCGACCGCGAGTTTTACGATGGGACCGGATACGGCGATCGCCCTGACGCAACATTTCGGGCTGTCGCCGCGATGGATCGACCATGTGCCGATGGGCGGCGCCGCGGGCATCGTTTCGTTGCGCCGCGCGGCGCGGGCGGTGCAGGCGGGCGATGCGGACATCGTCGCCTGCGTGGCGGCCGATACCAACCGGGTGGACAGTTTCCGCAATCTGCTGGCCGGGTTCTCCCGCTTCTCCCAGGAGGCTGTCTATCCCTACGGTGCGGGAGGCGCGAACGGGAGCTTTGCGCTGATCGCCCGCCACTACATGGACCGTTACGGCGCGAACCGTGAGGATTTCGGCAAGCTCTGCGTTGCGCAGCGCGACAACGCGCTGAGAAATCCGCATGCGCTGATGAAGAAGCCGCTGACGCTGGAGCAATACATGTCGGCGCGGCCTATCGCGGAACCTCTGCATCTGTTCGACTGCGTCATGCCCTGCGCCGGGGCGGAGGCGTTTCTCATCCTGCGGGAGGAGACTGCCGTTTCGCTCGGCCTGCCCTTCGTGCGCTTGCTTTCGGCGATCGAGCGGCACAATGCCTTTCCGAATGATCCGGTGCAGGTGCGCGGCGGCTGGGCCGTCGATCGCGACGAACTCTACGGCATGGCCGGTGTCGGCCCGGACGACATGGATTTCGTCGAGACTTACGACGACTATCCGGTGATCTCGATGATGCAGTTCGAGGATCTGGGTTTCTGCGGCAAGGGCGAAGGACCGGATTTCGTGCGGCGGCATAGCTTCACCATCGACGGCACCTTCCCGCACAACACATCCGGCGGCCAGCTTTCGGTCGGGCAGGCGGGGGCGGCCGGCGGACATCTCGGCATCACCGAAGCGATGCGCCAGCTTCTGGGCGTTGCGGGCGGCACGCAGGTCGAGGATGCCAGGCTCGGCCTGGTTTCCGGATTCGGAATGATCAACTACGACCGCGGACTTGCCTCCGCCGCGGCGATCTTTGCGAGGGCGTCATGACCGAACCGCTGGCCGAACCCAGGCGCAAGAATCCGCTCGCGCGTACCCTGCAGCCGCTTCTGCCGCCTTCTGCGCGCAGCCGCAGGGCGCATGGCCTGACGCTTGCCGCGGCGACCGGGCGGTTCATGCTGCAATGCTGCGGCGAATGCGGGAAATATACCTATCCGGTGCGGGAGGCCTGCCCCAACTGCCTTTCCGCCGACCTGTCGTTCAAGGATGCGCCGGGTGGCGGCATCCTGCTTTCGGAAACCCGCGTGGAGGTCACGAGCGATCCCTATTTTCGTGATCACATGCCCTGGCGAACAGGGTTGGTCCAGCTCGCATGCGGTCCGATCGTCGTGGCGCACCTGCATGGCGATTGCGGTGGCCCGGGCGCGGAAACCGCCATGTCGCTGCAGCTCGACAGGAGCGGCCAGGCCGTGTTCTTCGCCAAACCTATCTGGGAGACGCCCAATATGGAAGACGACGTTCAGTGGCGGGAACTGACCGCCGATCCGAAATACCGTCGGGTGCTGGTCACCGACGGCCGCAGTCCGGTGACCGTGGCGCTGGTCCAGGCATTGAAGAAGGCGGGAGCTGCGAAGATCTTTGTCGGTGTCGCCGATGGCTGGAAGCCTTTCGAAGAGCGAAAGATGTTGGAGGCGATCGAGGGCGTCGAACTCCTCGATCTCGATCTGACGAGCGAGCGTTCCGTCCGGGAACTGGCCATGGACATCGGCGCCAAGGTGGAGATCCTGATCAACACTGCCGATCACGTACGGCCGGCGCATCTTTTCGATGCCGCCGCCGCCAACATGGCCCGCGAGGCCATGGATCATACGGTCATGGGGCTGATGCGGCTTGCGCAAGCCTTCGGTCCGGTCATGCGGTCGCGGGGGGCCGATGGCGCGACCGGGGCTGCGGCCTGGGTGAACGTGCTTTCCGTGCACGGTCTCGGCGGCGTGCCGCAATTCGGCGTGCATTCGGCGGCGCATGCGGCCTGCCTGTCGCTGTCGCAATGGCTGCGCAGCGAGCTTCGTCACGGCGGCGTGCGGGTGATCAATGCCTTTGCCGGGCCGCTCGACACGGAATGGTTCCAGACCGTGCCGCCGCCCAAGGTGGCGCCGAAGGCCCTGGCGGATGCCATCGTCGACGGGCTGAAGCGCGGCCTGGAAGACATTTACGTGGGTGATGTCGCCAAGGACATCGAGGCGCGGCTTTTCGACAATCCGAAAGCGGTGGAACGGGAGGCGGGCCAATGAGCGGGGATATTCTGGAACTTTTCGCGGCGGCGCTGACAGGCGGAAAGATTCGTGTCGTGGATCTGACCCACACGCTGTCGCCCGATTTCCCGGTCATCGTCATGCCGCCGGAACTCGGCCAGTCGGCGCCGTTCCGCATGGAGCGGATTTCCCGATACGATGCGTCGGGACCCGCCTGGTACTGGAATAACCTCTCTTTCGGCGAGCATACGGGAACGCATTTCGATGCACCGGTCCACTGGTACACGGGCCGTGACCTGCCGCTGAACTCCGTCGATACGCTGCCGCCGGCCGATATGATCGCGCCCGCCTGCGTGATCGATTGTTCCGCGCAGTCCGCAAAGGATGCGGATTTCCTGCTCACCGTCGCCGATGTGACGGCCTGGGAGGAGACTTACGGGCGCATTCCGGCGCGATCCTGGGTGCTGCTGCGCACCGACTGGTCGAAGAGATCGGCTGCCGCTTATGCCAACCTCTCGGCCGATGGCGCACATACGCCCGGTCCGGATGCGGATGTCATGCGGTTTCTCGTGCAGGAGCGGGACGTCATCGGCTTCGGCACGGAAACGATCGGTACGGATGCCGGACAGGCGGGGCATTTTTCGCCGCCCTATCCGGCACATCACTACCTGCACGGCGCGGGGCGCTACGGATTGCAATGCCTTGCCAATCTCGACCAATTGCCGCCGACGGGCGCGGTGGTCGTTTCCGCGCCGCTCAAGATCCAGAACGGTTCGGGCAGTCCGCTGCGCGTGCTGGCGCTCGTTCAGGAGCGGTCCACAGGATGAGACCCGCTCGCCACGCGCCGGGCGGCGGTGTCGTAGAAGCTTGTCAGCAGTTCCAGCATCTCCGTCGCGCTGCCAAGCCCTTTTTCCGCATGGTCCATCTTCTGGATCAGCGAGACCAGAAGATGCCGGCGCAGCCCCCGGTAATCCTGGGTGAGCTTGGTCCCCTTGCGGGTCGGCGTATAGAGCGTGTCCTTGCGCGAGCGGCCTTTCACGCGCTCGATGAGCTGCAGCGTCTGCAGCTTCTTGATCGCGTATTGTATGTTGGCGGTATCGTCGCGGCCGAGCAGGCGCGAGATTTCTCCAAGTCCCTTGGGCTTGCCGCGGTAGCGGATCGTGTGCAGGACGGCGGTATCGAGGCCGCTCAGGCCTGCGCCGGCAAGCTCGCTCGAACATTCCGACTGCCAGCGCAGGAAGGCTGCCGAAATCCGCCACAGCGACCATTCGAATTCCGTCAGCGCGGCTTCCGACATTTCGACGGTCGGACCGCCCAGCGGGTTTTCGGACGTGATCGGCGTGGTCATGCGATTCTCCAGCGT
Source organism: Neorhizobium puerariae (assembly GCF_042429745.1). Lineage (NCBI taxonomy): Bacteria > Pseudomonadati > Pseudomonadota > Alphaproteobacteria > Hyphomicrobiales > Rhizobiaceae > Neorhizobium > Neorhizobium puerariae. The sequence continues at coordinate 120,731 of NZ_JBHMAA010000014.1, forward strand.
GTTTCCGAGCCGGGAGTAAAGACTTAAATCCATGTTTTGACGAGAGCAAATTCGCGCCAAAAAGCCAACAAAAAGAGGGAACAATGCGCATTTTCTGGCAAAGCTTCATCGATGCCACCGCGAGCGCCGCCTATATGGAGCGGCTTTCGGACTACCTCAATGGCATTGCCGAGCCCGGCACGACGGTGGACGTCTTCGGCATCAGTCCGCCGGACCGGCATTTCGGGCGGCTGGCGGAATTCCGTTGTGCGGCGATCGCCATCGATAACGGGCTGGAAGCGGCAAGCCGTGGTTACGACGCCGTCGTGATCGGCCATTTCCAGGACCCCGGCCTCTATGAGCTGAAATCGGCGCTCACCATTCCGGTGATCGGCGCGGGCGAGGTCTGCATGCACTATGCCGCGCGGCTCGGCCGGTGCATGGCGCTCGTCACGCTCGACGATGTCTTTCAGGTCTGGCACTACGAACAAGCGGATCTCTACGGCCTTGGCAGCCGGGTGAAGCATGTCGCGGGCCTGAATTGCGAGCCGTCCGATTTCAGCGCCGCCTTTGCCGGGGACGACGCGGCGCGCAGTCGGATGCTTGCGAACTTCATCGCCTGTGCCGAGCCGCTGGTGCGGGACGGGGCGGATGTCGTCGTGCCGGCGGGCGTGCTGCCCGGGCTTCTCGTCGGCGGCGAATATGGCTTCAAGGTGCTGCATGCTCCCGTCGTCAACACGGCGGCGGTGGCATTGAAGAGCGCCGAGATGGATGTGCGGCTGCAGAAGATCAACGGCATAGAGGTCAGCCGCGGGCCTTTCTGCGCCCTCGCCAACGAAGGGGCTATAGAGGATTTTCGCGGTTTCGTGGCGAAGGGCCGGCAGGCGCCGCTTTTCCCGGCGTGAGGAGGAAGCTCACATGACGAGCATCAGGCGCCCGCGTGAGATGGCGCCCTTTTCCATCAGCCGGTGAGCTTCCGCCGCTTCCGACAGCGGCATGGTGCCGGCGACCTGCGGCCTGATCAGGCCGGCGCCCGCAAGGTCCATCATCGCCTGCAGGGCGGACTTGTCGTCGGCGACCATGGCGCGGGTCACCGTCACGCCGAATTCGGCGCCGCGATCATCGATCGGATCGGCCACCAGCCAGACGAGACGGCCTCCCTTTTTCAGGACCCGGTAGGACCTGTCGTGGACCTTTCCTCCCATCAGGTCGAAGACGACGTCCTGATCCTTGAGGGCCTCGGAAAAATCCTCCCGGTCATAGGGGATGACGCGATCGGCCCCCAGACCAAGCACATAATCCCGGTTCGTCGAGCGGCAGGTGGCGGTCACCTCTGCCCCGAGATGGTGGCAGAGCTGCACGAGCAGGCCACCGACCGCGCCCGCGCCGGCATGGACCAGAACCCGGTCACCGGATTTGACCTCGGCGGCGAGAACGGCGATCCATGCGCTCAGGCCGGCATTGGCAAGCGCGACGGCTTCCACGGTCGAAAGGCTATCCGGTATTCGGACGGCATGTTTTTCATCGACGGCGATCATTTCCGCATAACCGCCCTGAGCGAAGACGCCGGCCATGACCGCCACACGGTCGCCGGTCCTGAATTCGCCCGCGCCTTCGCCGACGGCGACCACTATCCCGCCGGCGTCGCGGCCTGGAACGCTGGGCATGGGCAGGGTGAAGTGGTTCCTGAGATGGCCGGCGCGGAGCTTCCAGTCGAACGGCGTGACGCTGGCGGCTTCGACCTTGACCAGGATCTGGCCGGGACCGGCAACCGGATCGGGAAGATCGACGTAACGCATCACGTCGGCTGTCCCGTGTTCTTCGTACTGGATAGCCTTCACGATCCTAATCCTTGAAATTGACCGGGTATTTCGGTTTCTCGCCCTTCAGCACGGCTGCCACATCCGCAAAAACCTTGCTGCGGACCTCGGCATAGCTTTGTGCCGAATAATGCGCCGCATGGGGCGAAACGATCACCTGATCGAGCGCCAGCAGCGGATTGTCGGGACCGGGCGGCTCTTTCTCGAACGTGTCGATGCCGGCGCCGGCGATGTGGCCGTTCCGGATCGCCTCGGCGAGCGCGGCTTCGTCGACAAGGCCGCCGCGGGAGACGTTTATGACGAAAGCGCCCTTCTTCATCTTTCCGAACGCATCGGCCGAAAGAATGTTGTGCGTCTCCGGCGCCGCCGGAATATGCAGCGAGACGAAATCCGCCTGCGCAAGGAGCTCGTCGAGAGAAACCGGCCTGGCGCCGGCGGCCGAGATTCTCTCGGGCTGCATATAAGGATCGTAGGCGATGATCTCGTAACCGAACGCCTTCGCCTTGCCGGCGGTCAGGCGGCCGATCTGGCCGAAACCGACAAGGCCGAGTATCTGCCTGCTCGGCCTGGTGATGCCGGCACCGTCTTCCAGGGAGAGCCACCGGCCCTTTCGAACGGCGCCGTCATACGCCTTGAGCTTGCGGGCGAGCGACAGGATCAGGGCCAGCGCGTGGGTGCTGACTTCATCGATATTGGAGTCGGGGACATAGGTGACCTGGACCCCGGCCCTGGTGGCGGCCTCGACATCGATGGTGTCGAGGCCGACGCCGAAGCGGCCGATGACCTTGAGGTTCCTGAGTTCGGAGAGAACGCGGGCGGTGATCGGCTCACGCAGCACCATCAGCGCGTCGGCATCCTTCGCCTCGGCGATGAGAGCATCTTCCGTGAGCAGCGTCTTTTCAACGAAATCGGCGCCGAGCCCCTCCAGATAGGCGAGCTGTTCCGGCTCCACGACGAGCATGCCGTCCGTCTTGACGATCTTCATGGCGTCGCCTCAGGCGTTGCGCGCGGCGGCGGCGCCGGCTGCAAGGCTTGCGCCGAGGAACATCGTGTCGCTCGCCAGCATGAAGAAGGTGATGCCGGCTTCAGCCCATCTGCCGACGTCCTCGGCCGAGGGGCGGAAAATGCCGACCGCCTTGCCAGCCTTGCGGGCGGCATTGGTGATGGTGGTGATCGCCGCATTGAGCTTTTCCGCGCCGGCCGGGCCCATGGCGTCGATCGAAACGGAAAGGTCGCCCGGACCGATGAAGATCACGTCGACGCCTTCGACGGCGACGATCTCCTCGACATTGGCGAAGCCTTCGGCGGTTTCGATCTGGATGGACAGGACAAGGCTTTCGTTGGCCGCCTTCAGATAATCGGGAATGCGATAGCCGTATGCCGAGGCGCGTCCGGGGCCGACGCCGCGTTCGCCGACCGGCGGATAGCGGGTCGCCATGACCGCAGCCTTCGCCTGGGCGGCAGTCGAGACGCGTGGCACCAATACGCCTGCGGCGCCGGCATCCAGCGCCGAGGCGATCCATTCCAGCGCATGGCTCGGCACACGCACCATGGCGGGCACCCGGTGCGCATCGGAGGCGCGCACAAGGTTTTCCACGAGTTCGCGGTCGATCTGCGAATGCTCCGCGTCGATGCAGAGGAAGTCCAGGCCGGTTGCGGCCGTCACTTCGATCGCGACGGGATGGGGGATGGCGGCGAAGGTGCCGATCACCCGTTCATGGCTGATGCACTTCTTGCGGAATTCGTTCATGTCGATCCTCTGGAAATGGTCCCTTGGCGGGTTGGCGAAACGGAGCGTCTCGCAGTCGGGATAAAGTTTAAGCCTAAAATTTCTGGACTTGCAAGCCGAATAGCGGGAACGATGGATACGAAACCATCCCGATTTCCCGCTCGATCCGTATACGGAAATTGCCGAAAAATTCTCGGAATAACATCAAGTTCGCAAAAATAGCTTGAAACTTGAAATAAACGGTATACTGATCGTGCAGGAGTTTCCCATGACGAAGCCGACCGACAATCTGGTGGATGCCATCTATTCCGACCTGCGGTTGAAGCTGCAGCGGAGCGCGATTTCTCCATCGGAGCGGCTGGTGGATACGGAAATCGCGGCGACGCGCGGCATTTCCCGCATGCCGGCGCGTGAGGCTTTGCTCCGGCTGGTGGCCGAGGGTTACCTTGTCGGAACCACACGCGGCTTTGCCGTCAGGGAACTGTCGCCGGAGGATATTTCCGGCCTGTTCGAGGTGCGGAGGCAGCTCGAACCCCGGGCGGCCGCGAGTGCGGCGCGCGACATGACGCCCGGGATCGAGGAGGAGATCACCGCGGCGATGAAGCAGGTCGAGCGCGCGCTCGGGGAAAGCGATATTCCGGCACTGTTGGCCGCCAATGTCGATTTCCGCAATGCCTGGCTGAAGGCCGTCCGCAATCCGCACATGGCGGCGACGATCTCCCGCTTCATGGATTACTTCCAGTCGGTCCGGCTGGGCACGTTCGCCGATCCCTCGACCGCCGAGCGGTATATCGACGGTCTTTCGCACATCCATGCGGCGTTCCTCGCGCATGACCCGCTCATGGTTCAGGACCGCATGACCCTTTTCATGTTCGCGGCGGAGGAGGCCTATCTCTCCGTTCGCCGGCGCCAGATCAAAGAGGCGGAGACGGTTCGCTCCGCCCGCAGAAAAAAGGCCAGTAGAGGAACAGCATGATCGTCAAGCAACATCCATTGAAAGGCCCCAGCAAGCTAAAACTCGGCGTCTTTTCGGCCAATGCGGATGGCGGGCTTGCCATCACCGACGTGCCGGAGCGCTGGCAGGCCCGCTGGGAGGACAATCTCAACGCCGTGCAGATCGCCGATCGCGGCGGGCTCGATTTCTTCCTGCCGATCGCCCGCTGGAAAGGGTTCGGGGGAAAGAACAGGGTGCGGGAATGGTCGTTCGAGACCTTCACCTGGGCGGCCGGGCTTGCGTCCGTCACCGAGCGGATCGGGCTCTTCATGACCGTGCATGTGCCGCTCGTGCACCCGCTCTACGCGGCAAAGGCACTGGCGACGGTCGATCACATCAGCAGCGGCCGCGCGGGCCTCAACATCGTATGTGGCTGGAATCCGAAGGAATTCGGCATGTTCGGCGTGCCGCTCGTCGAGAAGGGTTACGACCAGGCGGATGAATGGCTGGAGATCGTGGAGCGCGCCTATGTTTCCGACGCGCCGTTCGACTACGACGGGACCTATTACAGGCTGAAGGATGCCGTCAGCCGTCCGGCCAGCCTTCAATCGCCGCGGCCGGTCACCATGAATGCCGCCTTCGGCGGGCCGGGCCGGGATTTCGCGGCGAGGAATTGCGACTATCTGTTCACCACCTTTACGGAGATCTCCGAGGCCGGAAAGCATGTGGAGGACATCCGGGGCCGGGCCGACAAGCTCGGGCGGGACGTCGGCGCCTATACGGTCTGCCACGTCGTGTGTCGCGAAAGCCAGCAGGAGGCGGAGGACTACTACGAGCGTTACGCCGTGACGCTTGCCGATCACGAGGCCGTCGACGCCCATATGGCGGGCAAGAAGGAGTTCTCCCAGTCGCACGACAGGGAGTCCTACGACCGCTACCGCAAACGTTTTGCGGGCGGTGCGGGTGGCTATCCCTTGATCGGCACGCCGGAGAGGATCGTCGAGGATATGGTGGCGATTTCCAAACAGGGCTACTCCGGCATTGCCATGTCTTTCGTCAATTACAGCTATGAACTCCCCTTCTTCTGTGATCGAGTATTGCCGTTGCTCAGACAAGCGGGGCTCAGGATCGAATGACGGTCAATTCCATTCAAGATGAGGTCGATGCGACGCGGCTTGCCTTTCGAGAGGGCATGTCGCGGCTGGCGGCGGCGGTGAACATCGTCACGACCGAGGGGCCGGGGGGGCTGGCAGGCTTCACGGCGTCTGCCGTCTGCAGCGTGACCGACCGGCCGCCCACATTGCTTGTCTGCCTCAACCGGTCGAGTTCGGTTGCGGGCATGTTCGAAAGAAACCGGGTGCTGTGCGTCAACACGCTCGCCGCGGGCCACGAGGCGATGTCAAGCCTTTTCGGCGGCTCCACGCCGCAGGAGGACCGGTTTGCCGTTGGGGACTGGATCGTGAGCGCCACGGGTTCGCCGCGCCTCCTGGACGCGATCGTATCCTTCGACTGCGAGCTGCAGAACGCGGTCGAAAGCGGCACGCATCACGTCCTCTTCTGCCGCGTCATCGGCATTGCCCACGGCGCGGACGACGAGGAGGCGCTCGTCTATTTCCGCCGGCGCTACCACCACATCAAATGAGAGGCCCAGCGCTTTCGCCGGGCTTCGGCCCTATTTTGCCCCGGCGATGATCCCGCCGAGCACCTTGTCGAAACGATCGATCTCCGCGGCCTTGTTGTAATGCACCATGGAAACGCGCATGCAGCCGTTTTCCATGGCAAGGCCAAGGCGCTTCATCAGGCGCGGCGCGAACATGTGGCCGTCCCGGCTGCCGATATTCGCCTTGCCGAGTTCGATGGCGATATGTTGCGGCGTCAGGCCCGGAATGTTGAAGCAGATGGTCGGCACGCGTCTTTCCACCTGGGCCTCGTCGGAAATGCCGTAAACGATCGCGCCATGCTTCTTCAGCACGGAGAGCATTTTTTTCGAAAGCGTCTGTTCGTAGGCGCGGATCGCGGCCATGGCGGCGACGATCGTGTCGCGGCGGGAATGTTCGCCTGTTCCAAGGAACCCGCGGCCGAGTTCTTCAATATACCGCACGGCGGCATCCATGCCGGCGACGTTCTCGTAGGTGAAGGTGCCGACCTCGATCTTGTAGGGCGGGACGTCCGGGATGAAGTCCTCCTTGAAAGTGGGCAGCCTGACCAGCGCGTCGTAGCGGCCCCAGAGAAACCCCATGTGCGGCGAGAAATTCTTGTAACCGGAGCAGACCAGGTAATCGCAGTCCCAGGCCTGCACGTCGATCAGGCCATGGGGACCGTAATGGACGCAATCGAGGAACACTTCGGCGCCGGCCGCATGGGCGAGCCTGCCGACGGTTGCGACATCCACAATGGTCCCGATCGAATGGGCCGTGACGGTGCAGGCGACGAGCCGGGTCCTGTCGTTGAGGAGCGGCTTCAGGTCTTCGGCATGGAGCGTGCCGTCGTCGCGCATCTTCCACCAGACGATCCTGGCGCCGTCTGCCTCCAGCGCTGTCCAGGTCGCGATGTCCGCGTCGTGATCCATGTCGGTGACGATGATCTCGTTGCGCTTCTGCAGCATCTTCGCGATGCCGAGGCTGACGAGGCGGATGAAGGATGTGGCGTTGAGGCCGAAGGAAATTTCCTCGGGGCGATACGCATTCACCAGATGGCCGACGCTGACGCGGGCCTCGGCGATGGTGCGGTCGACGCCCTGGCTGTGCAGATACGGCGCCATGCGCTGCACATTGCGATCCACGAGATGGCTTGCGACCGCATCGACCACGGTCTGGGGAACCTGGGAGCCCCCGGCATTTTCGAAAAAGATGAAATCCTTGTATTTTTGCAGCGCCGGAAACCTGGCGCGGATTTCCTCGACCGGAAAAGCCCTGGCTAAGTCGTCGCCTGAAGGAACATGCGTATTCATGAATTTCTCCCAGATGCCGGATATGGAGGGCAGCGGCGGCAAAGCTTCCCTTGTCTGTCCTGATTCTCTGCCCTGTCGCCAAATGAGCATTTGATCAAAGTTGTGGATGTTCTATTGTGCCGATCCGATTTGATCAAGGGAGAATCGCTTTCCGAGGAAGGGCGGGCGCGGGCAGGCGACGAGACTTGAAGAATGAGGCCTCTTATGCGAGGCCTGGTTGTGAGCACACGGATGGCAGAGGCAAGAATGGCGGATACCGGACTTTCGAAGGTGACGTCGCGGGTGACGGTTCAGGACACGGTCTACGAACAGTTGCGGCGGGCGTTGATGTGGGGTTCGTTCGCCCCCTCGCAGGCGATCACCATTTCATCGCTGGCGATGGAGTTCGGCACGAGCCACATGCCCGTTCGCGAAGCGCTCCGGCGGCTTGCCGCGGAGAACGGCCTGGAGATCGGGCACAACGGGTCGGCGCGGGTGCCGGCCGTCTCGCGCAAGCGGCTCGACGATCTTTGCCAGGCCCGCATCGCCCTCGAAGGGCTCGCGACGGAGCTTGCCGCAGCGCATATGACCGATGAGGATATCGGCCGGCTGGAAGCGCTTGCCAGGGAACACGAGGAGACCGGGAAGGCTGGCGACGTCTACGGCATGCTGCGCAAGAACCAGGCTTTCCACTTCGGCATCTATGAGATGTCCGGATCGGAAGTGCTGCCGCAGCATATCGAGATGCTGTGGCTGCGTCTCGGCCCCTATATGCGGATGCTGAGCAGTTATGTGGAAGGGGAGTTCGACAAGGGAATTGTCCATCCCTTCTCATCCCATCATTTCCAGATCGTCGCGGCGCTACGCGAGCGGAACGGGGCGCTCGCCCGGGAAATGCTGGTGGGGGACATTCTTTCCACGCAGGTCCTGTTGAGGGACATGTGCCCGGAGTAGGCGCGACAAGGAGGTGATCCCGGCAAGCGCCGGGATCAAGTCTTGCGGACCGCTTACTGGGCGAGACCCTGCGAAGCGAGATATTCGACCGAAGCCGGAATCTTCGACTTGTCCTTGATCTCGACGATCAGGCGGGGATTGCTGGTCAGGTCGGCAAGGGCGGCGAAGACGGAGCGCCACGGGATATTACCCTCCCCAAGCGCCCAATGGCGGTCGGCATAACCGTCGGCATCTTGCAGATGGACGTGCTGCAGGCGGTTGCCGGCGGCCTTCACGTAATAGTCGACCGGCGGCGCGCCGGTGGAGCCGTGGGCATATTGCGCATGGCCGGTATCGATCGAGACGGCCACGGCCGGCGACTTGAAGCTGTCGGCGAGGGCGATACGGGCATGCTGGTCGATGTCCTCGATATTTTCGAGAACGATGACGGCGCCGATATCTTCCGCCTGCTTGACGGCGTCGCGCATGGTCAGATGCACATGCTCGACCACGCGTTCGCGCTCACCCTTGTTGTTGTCGAGATTGTTGTAGGACCAGGTGGAATAGGGGCTGTGGGCGACCATCTGGGTGGCCCCGATGGCGGCGCATACATCGAGGCCCTGTTTCAGGCGTCTAGCGACGACGGCGCGGATATCCGGATCTTGGGATGCGAGCGTGAAGCCCCAGAACGGACCGTGGATGCCGAGGCGGCCGCCGTGACCATCGAGCAGTCTCCTGGCGCGCTCGGCAAGCGCTTCCCAGTGACCGTTCAGGACCTCGGCCGTGGTGAAATCCTGGAGTTCGAGATCGCGCTGCTTGTCGAAGAGCCAGTTGCGGTGGACTTCGAGTTCATCGAGCGTCATGGCGGCGCCGACCACGGGAAGAGAGGACATGGAAAACTCCATCAAAGCAAGAGGAATGTCGGAAAAAGGAGAGAGGCCGGAGAATGTCCGGATGCGGACCTGCATGGCAGAATTCTGTGTCTGCAGTATTACATTTGTAACGGAAGCTGCGAAAACCGCATCGAAACTCGATGAAGCAGAGGGAAATATCGCAAGCCGGAACATGGCTCATAAACTCGCTACTTGAGTTTCTGCGGGCATGTCGCTAAATCTCACGCCACCAGGACCGGGCCCCTCTGGCAGCTCATCTGTGAGCTGTGATGTCGGACTGGAATAGTCCAACCAAGGTGCCTGGTGTTTGCGGAGGTCATCCGACGAAAATGGCGGTGGGTCTACGGCAGACAGGAACGTCGGCCGTGCATACCCGTCGAACTGCCTTCGCGACATGAGGCATCCCCGTGCTTTAAGAGATTGGGTGCCAAATGATGGAATTCTTCACTGCGGAGGCGCTGACCGCTCTCCTGCAAGTTATCATGATCGACCTTGTCCTGGCCGGCGATAACGCGATCGTCATCGGCCTTGCGGCCGCCGGCTTGCCGAAGGAGCAGCGAGCCAAGGCAATTCTGGTCGGCATCATCGCCGCGACGGTGCTGCGTATCGGTTTCGCGCTCGCCACGACGCAGCTCCTGCAGATCGTCGGGCTGCTGCTCGCCGGCGGCGTCCTGCTGCTGTGGGTCTGCTGGAAGATGTGGCGCGAGCTGCGCATGCCCCATCAGCATGAGGAAGAGGCGGCTGAAGCGCTGGAAAATGCCGATCTCAACAATGACGGCACGATTGCCGGCGGGGCGCCGCGAAAGACCTTTGCCCAGGCCGCCTGGCAGATCATCATCGCCGACGTTTCGATGTCCCTGGATAACGTGCTTGCGGTTGCCGGCGCTGCCCACGAGCATCCCGAGGTGCTGATCTTCGGCCTCGTTCTTTCCATCGCCCTGATGGGTATTGCCGCAAGCTTCATCGCGCGCCTGCTGAACAAGCATCGCTGGATCGCCTATGTGGGGCTTGCCGTCATTCTCTATGTCGCGCTCGAAATGATCTGGCGCGGCACCAATGAGGTCCTGCCTTATCTCGGCATGTAACGGTTCCGGCGGCGCGGCGGTTTTCCGTCGCGCCGTTCTTCCTTTCGCGCCGCACGTTCCAGGCCGTCAGACGTTCGCGTCATTTTCGCAGCCGGCGCAGGGCGAATTTCAAAATCGAAAATCGCACCAGATATTTGCCAGATTCGCCTTCCCGGGCCGCTTTGCCGATCTCAACCAAAACTTATGCCATGGCAGCAGAACCTATTCGTCAGGCTGCCGATCTGCTTCTATGTCTTCTTTCCTAGCTGGGGCGCCCACGCATCGGCCGTGTTGAGGGTGGAGAACGCGGTTCTGTTTTGGAGGAGACGCGCTTGTCCACCGGGCGCTCGCGAGCCGATCATCTGGAAAGAGCCTATGACCGAACCCTGCTATGACGTTGCCCATCTGGGGCATGTGGAACTCTATTCCGACCGCTTCGAGGAGACGCTCGATTTCTTCGTCCGGGTCTACGGGCTCACCGAGAGCGGCAGGGACGGCAACAGCGTCTATCTGCGGGCGTTCGATGACTACGAGTTCCACACGCTGAAGCTCACAAGGCACGATACGACTGGTGTCGGCCATATCGCCTATCGCACGTCCTCGCCGGAGGCATTGGAACGCCGGGTCAAGGCGATCGAGGACATGGGCTGCGGCGTCGGCTGGATCGACGGCGACCTCGGCCATGGCCGCGCCTATCAGTTCAAAAGCCCGGACGGCCACCTGTTCGAGCTTTATTGGGACACCAGGGAATATGTCGCGCCGCCGGAGGAAGAGCCGGCTTTGAAGAACATCGCCCAGCGTTACCACGGCCGCGGCGCGTGCCCGCGTCGCCTCGACCACGTCAACCTGCTTGCGGCCGATGTCAGCCTGATACGCGACTTCATGACCAGGGCCCTTGGCAGCCGCGTGACCGAGATGATCCAGCTCGACAACGGGCGGCTCGGCGGCTGCTGGTTCACGATCAACAACAAGACTTACGATCTTGCCTGCTCCGAGGACCATACCGGCTCGCATGGCCGCTTCCACCACGTCACCTATGCATGCGACCAGCGCGAAGACATCCTGCGGGCCGCGGACATCTTCCTGGAGAACGGCGTGCATATCGAATCCGGTCCGCACAAGCACGCCATCCAGGGCACGTTCTTCCTCTATGTCTGGGAGCCCGCCGGCAATCGCGTCGAACTTGCCAATGCCGGTGCGAGGCTCATCCTGCGCCCCGACTGGAAGCCCGTGGTCTGGACGGAGACCGATCGCAAGAAGGGGCAGGCCTGGGGCATGAAGACGATCGAGACCTTCCACACGCACGGCACGCCGCCGGTCGCCCACAAGTAAAAGTCAAGAGGCATCCCATGGCAAAGACAGCATTGGTCATCAGCGCCCATTCGGCCGATTTCGTTTGGCGTTGCGGCGGCGCGATCGCCCTCCACGAAGAGAAGGGCTACGAAGTCACCGTCGTCTGCCTGTCCTATGGCGAACGCGGCGAGAGCGCCAAGCTCTGGAAGAACCCCGGCATGACCCTCGAAAAGGTAAAGGCCGAACGCCGCAAGGAAGCGGAAAACGCAGCCAGGGCGCTCGACGTCACGGACATCCAGTTCCTCGACCTCGGCGACTATCCGCTGATCGTAGACCAGGAAGCGAAGTTCAGACTGGTGGATGTGATCCGCAAGGTGCAGCCGGAATTCATGCTCTCCCATTCGAGATGGGACCCTTACAATACCGACCACATGTATGCGACCCAGGTGGCGCTGGATGCCCGCATGATCGCCCAGGCCTGGGGCCACAATCCCGGCGAAAAGGTTCTCGGCGCGCCGCAGCTCTACCTCTTCGAACCCCACCAGACCGAACAGATGGAATGGAAGCCGGACGTCTTCCTCGACATCTCGCCCGTCTGGGAAAAGAAGTGGGCCGCCATCCAATGCATGGAAGGCCAGGAGCACCTCTGGCACTATTACAAGAATGTCGCGGAGAACCGCGGCAACCACTTCATGCGCAATTCCGGCGGGCAGTCCGGCGGGCGCAAGGCAACGCATGCGGAGGGCTTCCAATCGGTCTTCCCGCGCACGGTGGATGAGCTGTGATGTCCGTCGTCGTCCAGAATATCGAACGGGCGGAGCAATCGGTCATCGACCGGCTGGCGGCCTGCGGCGTGGCGACCGTGCATGAGGCTCAGAGCCGCAAGGGCCTGCTTGCGAGCTACATGCGGCCGATCTATCCGGGTGCGCGCCTTGCGGCGAGCGCCGTCACCATCTCCGCGCCTCCGGGCGACAACTGGATGCTGCATGTGGCGATCGAGCAGATCAAGCCCGGCGATATCCTGCTGCTCGCTCCGACCAGCCCCTGCGAGGATGGCTATTTCGGCGACCTTCTCGCCACCTCGGCGCTGGCGCGGGGCTGCAGGGGCCTGATCATCGACGCCGGCGTCCGCGACGTGGCCGACCTGACCGAGATGAAATTCCCGGTCTGGTCGAAGGCGGTCTTCGCACAGGGGACGGTCAAGGAGACGCTTGGCTCCGTCAATGTGCCCGTGGTCTGCGCCGGTGCCCATGTCCGCCCGGGCGATGTCATCGTTGCCGATGACGACGGTGTGTGCGTCGTGCTGCGCGAGGAAGCGGAAGCGGTCGCGAAGAAGGCGGAAGCCCGGGTCGCTGCCGAGGACGGCAAACGCAAGCGGCTTGCCGCCGGCGAACTCGGTCTCGACATCTACGACATGCGCGGCCGGCTCGCCGAAAAGGGTTTGAAATACATCTGAGCGGGAGCCGGCAGGAGGCTCCGGCTTTGCGAATACCCGAGGCGGGAAGGCTGTTTCTCCTTTTCCCAAAAAAGGGGAGAAGAGGGAGGTTGGAAATGACTGACATCGAAACCGGCGTCCGGTGCATGTGGATGCGCGGCGGCACGTCCAAGGGCGGATTTTTTCTTGCCGGTGACCTGCCTGCCGATCGCGACGGCTTTCTCCTGCGCGTCATGGGATCGCCCGATGCCCGCCAGATCGACGGAATGGGCGGCGCTCATCCGCTGACCTCGAAGGTTGCGGTGGTCAGGAAGTCCGAGCGGGAAGGCGTCGATGTCGACTATCTCTTCCTGCAGGTCTTCGTCGACCAGCCGATCGTCACCGATGCGCAGAACTGCGGCAATATTCTTGCCGGCATCGGGCCTTTCGCCATAGAGCGCGGGCTGGTGGCGGCGAAAGGCGAGAAGACCGAGGTTTCGATCTTCATGGAGAATACCGGGCAGATCGCGATCGCCACGGTCGAGACGCCGGGTGGCAAGGTGACCTACAAGGGCAGCGCCCGCATCGACGGCGTGCCGGGCACGTCCGCGCCGGTGCCGATCGTTTTCGCCGAAACGGCGGGTTCATCCTGCGGTGCGTTGTTGCCGACCGGAAACGTAGTCGACGAGATCGAGGGCGTCGCCTGCACGCTGATCGACAACGGCATGCCATGCGTCGTGATGCGTGCCGATGTGCTGGGCATCACGGGCATGGAGAGCCCCAAGGGTCTCGAAGCGAACCAGGAATTGCGCTTGAGGCTGGAGGCGATACGGCTGAAGGCAGGTCCGATGATGAACCTGGGTGATGTTGCCAGGAAATCCGTCCCGAAGATGACCATGGTTTCGGCGCCGACGGCCGGCGGTGCGATTTCGACGCGCACCTTCATCCCTCATTCCTGCCACGACGCGATCGGCGTGCTCGGCGCCGTCAGTGTCGCGACGGCTTGCCTCCTGCCCGGAGGTCCGGCTTCGGAACTCGCGGTCGTCCCGGAGGGAGGCGAGAAACTGCTGTCCATTGAACATCCGACCGGCGAAATGAGCGTGATTGCGACAATGAAAAACGGCGAGGTGGACCGGGCCGCGGTCTTGCGCACGGCGCGCAAGCTGTTCGACGGCGTGGTTTTCGCAGATTGATCGGTAGGCACGGACATGAGAATCGCATTCCTGGGTTTCGGTGAAGCCGCGCGCGCCTTCCACGATACTCTCGCGCCAAAGCTCAAGGACGGGGAGTTCCGCGCCTACGACCTGTTGCTCGGTCGCGCCGACAGCGCGGCCGGGATGCGGGAAGCCATGACGGGCCGGGGCGTGAAGCCTGCCGGGTCGCCGGCGGAACTGGCGGATGCGGAATGGCTCTTCAGCGCCGTCACCGCCGATCAGAGTTTGAATGCCGCGCAGTCACTCGCCCCGTATCTCGGCCAGGGCGCGCTGTTCATCGACATCAATTCGGTCTCGCCCGGCCGCAAGCGCGACACCGCGGCCCTCATCGAGGAGGCGGGCGCCGATTATCTGGACATGGCCGTCATGGCGCCGGTCCATCCGAAGGGGCACGCCACGCCGGTACTGCTCGCCGGCAGGACCGCGGCAGCGCTTCTGGAACGGTTCCGCAGCTTCGGTTTCGATGTGAATGTGGCGGGAGAGGCGCCCGGTTCGGCAACGGCCATCAAGATGGTGCGCTCCGTCTTCGTCAAGGGGCTGGAGGCGATCACCGTGGAAGCGCTGCTTGCGGCCGAGGCATCCGGTTGTTTCGAGGAAATCCTCTCCTCGTTGTCCCAGAGCTTTCCCGGGCTGGACTGGTCGAAATTCCCCGACTACCAGTTCGAACGCACGACCCGTCATGGCCGCCGCCGCGCCGCGGAAATGCGGGAAAGCGGCGCGACGCTCGATGCGCTTGGGCTCAACGGAGGAATCGCCCGCGAGACGGCCGTTATCCAGGATGCGATGGCGGCGAGCGGTGCAAAACCTTCCGGCGACCTGCGGGAGACCGTCGCGCGCGTGCTGGCTGCGCGCCGCGGATCGCGATAGGCACGACCGCGACCTCCGTTCGCTTGAGTTTTCCTGTATACTTGTCGGTTCTGCAGGCGTGGGCCATGCGGCGATTTCCCCAGTTTGACAGCCTGTATACATGGGGCTTGGCCAATTCGTCGGATATGGCTAAGATTTCCGGATCGACAGGCTGGGGTTGCGCCGGTCGTGCTGCAGGCAAAGGTGCTGATTTGGAAGAGACCGCGAGAACGACCCATACGATGCGCGCGCTGATGGAGCTGCGCAAGAAGATCCTGAGCGGCGACTATCCCGGCGGCACGCGGCTTTTCGAGGTTCCGCTTGCCGAAACGCTGCAGATTTCCCGCACGCCGGTGCGTGAGGTGATGTCGCGCCTCGCCGAAGAGGGGCTTCTCGACCGCCTGGCGAACGGCGGGTTCGTGGTGCGGAGCTTCACCTATGCGGATGTGGTCGACGCCATCGAGTTGCGCGGCGTGCTGGAAGGCACGGCCGCCCGCCTGGCGGCTGAGCGCGGCGTATCGCAGGCGGGACTGGACGATCTCCGGGAGTTGCTCGCCCGGCTTGAAGACTGTTTCGGCGAAGGCGCGGATGAGGTGGATCTGGAAGCCTATTCCGAAGCCAATGCCCGGTTTCACGTCGCCCTGGTCGAGCTTTCCGGAAGCACGGTCATCCAGCGCGAGGTGGAGCGCGCCACGCGCCTGCCCTTCGCCTCGCCGTCGGCATTCCTGTCCGGGCGGGCGCATGTCGCGGCCTTCCGCCAGTCCCTCCACATCGCCCAGGACCAGCATCGTTCGTTGGTGGCGGCGATCGCCGGCCGGGAGGGGTCGCGGGCGGAGTTCATTGCGCGAGAGCACGCGCGCATCGCCCGCAAGAATCTCGACTATGCGGTCTTCGAAGACCCGGAGCTGATGCTGACGGTTCCGGGCCTCGTCCTTCTCAATTCCTGATCAGGCCAGCCCTGCTTTCCGCTAACCCGGGACTTTCGAATCGTCAATTCGAAGGCCTTCGTCAGCCTGCCGAATATTCCCCCTTGCATTTGCGCCCTGATGTCGTCATGTATACATTAGACTTCAAGCCTAGGGAGGAATTCCATGACCCAAGCCAATCTTACTCAAGTTTTGAAGGATGCCGGCAACACCGTCGAGCATCTGCGCAGCTCCAAGACCGGTATATATGTATACCCCGTCGTCGCTCCGGAGTTCTCCAACTGGCGTTCTGAGCAGGCTGCCTGGCGCGAAACCGCCGTTCTCTTCGATCAGTCGCATCACATGGACGAACTGG
Organism: Neorhizobium puerariae; assembly: GCF_042429745.1. Taxonomy (NCBI): domain Bacteria; kingdom Pseudomonadati; phylum Pseudomonadota; class Alphaproteobacteria; order Hyphomicrobiales; family Rhizobiaceae; genus Neorhizobium; species Neorhizobium puerariae. The sequence continues at coordinate 137,060 of NZ_JBHMAA010000014.1, forward strand.
TCGTCGAAGGCCCGGATGCGGCCAAGTTCCTCGAAAGCCTGGCGATCAACAGCTTTGCCAATTTCGACACCAATCGCGCCAAGCACTACGTTCCGGTCACGCCGGCCGGCCATGTCATCGGCGACATGATCATCTTCCGCGAAACGGAAGAGAAGTTCGTTCTCGTCGGCCGCGCCCCGACCGCCAACTGGCTGCTCTACAACGCCTCTCTCGGCAAATATAACGTCAAGCTGACCCACGATCCGCGCTCGCCTTCGCGGCCGGACGGCAAGCTCGTCACCCGCATCCACTACCGTTTCCAGATCCAGGGTCCGGATGCGCCGAAGGTCTTCGAGAAGATGAACGGCGGCCCGATCCCGGACATCAAGTTCTTCCACGTCGACTGGATTAATGTCGGCGGCCGCAAGGTTCAGGCCCTGCGTCACGGCATGGCGGGCGCTCCGGGTCTCGAAATCTGGGGTCCCTATGCGGAGAAGGACGAAGTCCGCGCCGCTATCCTGAAGGCTGCCGAAGAAGCAGGCGTTGACCTGCGTCCGGTCGGCAGCCGTGCATACGCCACCAACACGCTGGAATCCGGCTGGATTCCGTCGCCGCTTCCGGCGATCTACACGGGCGACGAATTGCAGGCGTATCGCGACTGGCTGTCGGCCCAGAGCTATGAAGCCAGCGGCTCGATCGGCGGCAGCTACGTCTCCGACAACATTGAAGACTACTACCTGAACCCTTACGAACTGGGATACGGCGTCTACGTCAAGTTCGACCATGACTTCGTCGGCCGCGCCGCCGTCGAAAAGCAGAAGCAGACCCCGCAACGCCGCAAGGTCACCTTCGAGTGGAATTCGGATGACGTCGTCAAGGTCATCGCTTCGGCCTTCCAGCCGGGCGAACAGGCCAAGAAGTGGATCGACTTCCCGCTTTCCAACTACGCCTCATCGAGCTTCGACAAGGTCCTGAAGGACGGCAAGATCGTCGGCCTCTCGATGTTCAACGGCTACAGCTACAACGAGCGTTCCATGCTGTCGCTCGGTGTCGTCGATGCCGACATCAAGGAAAACGACATCCTGACGCTCGTCTGGGGCGAGCCGGATGGTGGCACGTCCAAGACCTCGGTCGAGCAGGGCCACGGCCAGGCTGAGATCCGCGTCCGCGTGGCTGCCGTACCGTATGCCCAGGAAGCACGCGAAAATTACGCCGAAAGCTGGCGCACAAAGAAGGCCCTCTAACCGCATGGCGTGCGAGAACGAGCTTCTCGCACGCCGCTCCGTCCATTTCGGCCGGGCGTTCATTTTGGAGCAGACGGGGGAGGATCAAGGATGGCACTTTTAAATCTTTTCAAGGGAAAGCAGGAAGAGAAGTCCGTGGAGCCGGCCAGCTTCAGGGAGCTCATCGAGGAGTATTCCATCGAGGTCATGCCGCGCACGGCGGCAAAGATCGAAGATTTCAAGGCCCTGCTGCCGAAGGGCACGCGGGTCTATATCGCGCATATCGACGGCACGCCGATCGAGGACATGGTCCAGACGGCGAAACGCCTGAGCGCGGACGGCTTTCCGGTGATGCCGCATTTCCCGTCGCGCATCATTCCCAGCGCCGCCATCCTCGAGGATTGGATCAAACGCTATCGAAACGAGGCGGGCGTCGAACAGGCGCTGCTGCTCGGAGGCGGCGTCACGACCCCGGCAGGCGATTTCGACAGCTCGATCCAGCTTATCGAGACCGGCCTTTTCGACCGGTATGGCTTCAAGCGCCTGCATGTCGCCGGCCATCCGGAAGGCAACAAGGATATCGACAAGGACGGCGGCACGAAGCTTGTCGACGAGGCGCTGAAATTCAAGCAGGCCTATTCCGAGCGGACCGACGCGGAAATGGCGATCGTCACCCAGTTCGCCTTCGATGCCAGGCCGGTCATCGCCTGGGCCGAGCGCATCGCGGCGGCCGGGATCAAGCTGCCGATCCACCTCGGCATTGCCGGTCCGACCAAGCTGCAGACGCTCATCAAGTTTGCGATCGCCTGCGGTGTCGGGCCGTCGCTCGGCGTGCTGCAGAAACGCGCGCTCGACCTGAGCAAGCTGCTCGCGCCTTACGAGCCGGATGAGATGCTGACCAATCTGGCCGAATACAAGGCCGCTCATCCGGAAAGCCTGATCGAGCGCATCCATGTCTTTCCGCTCGGCGGCATCCGTGCCAGTGCGGAATGGATGAACGAACAGCAGACCGGCGAGCGTAACGTCGCACCGTGATTTTCTCGAGGCAGGGCGGGTTTCCAACTTGCCCTGCATCCGCTGCCGGGAGGAGAAGAGGCAGGGGAGGACAAGGGGATGGACTATCCCAATCTACGCCATATTCGTCTGTTCTGCGCCTGCCTGCGCGCGGGCTCCCTGACGCAGGCCGCCGATATCGTCGGCGTTACCCAGCCTGCCGCCTCGCAGGCGATCTCCCGTCTGGAGGATCTTCTGGGCGCCCGTCTTCTCGAACGGGGTCCCGGCCATGCCATGGCGACGCCGGAAGGCCGTGTCGTGCAGTCCCGTTTCCTGCGGGCGCTGGACCTTATCCACGCCGGCTGCCAGGAACTCCAGACGGATTCCGGTTCGCGCGGTCTGGGAGCTGATGCGCGGTTGACGATTTCTCACCTGCGGGCGCTTCAGGCCTTTTCGCAGGCCGGCGGGTTTCCCGGCGCCGCGCGTATCCTGGAGCAATCGGGAGCCGCGGTCCAGCGCACCGCCCGCAATGCGGAAGCGATCCTCGGAACGAGCCTTTTCGAGACGGATGGCCGCGCGACCCGCCTCACCAATGCCGGCCGCTCCGTTGCCCGCTGGGCAGGCCTGTCCCTGAAGGAGCTCGGCAATGCCGCGGAGGAGGTTCAGGAGCTGCGCGGCAAATTCGACGGTCTGGTATCGGTCGGCGCGCTGCCGATGGCGCGCACGACGATCGTGCCGGATGCGATCGCATCGCTGGCTTCCAGCTTTCCCCTGGCGCGGTTCGAGATCCTGGAGGGCAGCTACGAGCAGCTCCTCAGCGATCTGGAGATGGGCCATACCGATTTCCTGATCGGGGCGCTGCGCAGCCGCATCTCGCCATCGCTGGTGCAGGAGCCGCTTTTCGAATTCCGGCTCGCGGTGGTCGCCGGCACCGGCCATCCCCTTTCCGGCAAGGTGAATGTTTCGTCCGCCGATCTCGCCGCCTATCCTTGGGTCGTGGCCCGCAAGGGGACGCCCAACCGCAGCACGTTCGACGCGCTGTCGATGAAGTTCCCGGAAGAGCGGCAGAGGCAGGGAACGGTGGAGACCGGCTCGCTGACGACCCTGCGCGGCCTGCTGATGCAGTCCGACCGGCTGGCGCTCCTTTCCCGGCACCAGCTGCGGCACGAGCTGAAGGCGGGCTTTCTGGCGCTTCTGAACTACGAGGTGCCGGGCAAGCCGCTTTCGATCGGCATCACCACGCGCTGCAACTGGCAGCCGACCGCGCTCCAGGCGGAATACCTGGCGGCGATCCGCAGGGTCGTCGCGACGGAGGAGGCGGCAAGCGCCACGAACGGCACGAACGTGTCTTCACTGAGGGCGGCCGAGTAAGCTTCTCTTGCCATTGCGCATTTCATGTCTATCGTCGTTCCCCGCATATGCGGCCGGTTTGAATTCGCGCCGTCGACAGAGAAGCGGGAACAGCTTGAGAGAAAAGGCCGTCAACAGTCTCGAACGCCTGCAGGCGGTGCTCGATGTCTTCACCGAAGAGCGTCTGGAATGGACGCCGGAAGAGCTGATGGAGGAACTGGGCTACAGCCGTCCGACGCTCTACCGCTACCTGAAGATCCTCAAGGATCGCGGATTCCTCACCTCCATGCCCAATATGGGTTTCACGCTCGGGCCGCGGGTGGTGGAGATGGACTATCTTCTGCGCAAGTCCGACAGGCTCATTCTCTCCGGCGCGCCCTATCTGCAGAAACTCACGGCAAGATACGAGTGTACGGCGCTTCTCGTCCGCTGGTATGGCGAAAAGATCCTCTGCGTCGATTCGCTGAGCTCCACCCATGAAGCGATCAGCAGCTATCCCCGCGGACGCCCCATGCCGCTCAGCCGTGGCGCGATCGGCCGGTCGATCGTCGCCTTCCTGCCGCGCCGCAACCTGGTTCCCCTGATCGGGCGAACACTCGACGAATGGCAGGCCGCGGGCGTGGGCGATACCGTGGAGGCGGTCCTGGAGGCGCTCAAATCCGTTCGCAAGACCGGCTATGCGGTGGCTCACGGCGAAGTGACGCCGGGCGTGACCGGCTTCGCAGCACCGGTCTTCGATGCCGGCCAGAGCCCGATCGCGAGTTTTTCCGTGACCATCGCCCGGGACCGGGTTCACGGTTCGCTCGTGGAAGAAATCGGCGGCGATGTGCGGGCGGCGGCTGGCGAGATCAGTGCCGCGCTCGTCTCGCATCGGCATCGGGTTTGATGCAATAATCTCATATTACAAGAAATATGTTGACTTGATGGGTCGCGCTCCGCATGGTTGACGCCAACGAAGCGGAGCGCGGTTCTGACCTTCTCCGCCTGTCGTTTCACATTCCGGGAGCGCCGGCCGGAAGCACCAGACGGAAGCGCCGGCTTCCTCACGTTCGCAGTGCCGCGCGGGGACAAGTCAGGAGGAGACATCCCATGAAGAAGATCGATATTTTCAATCACATCTGGCCCAAGCCGTTCTTTGACCGCCTCATCGGCTATATCGGCACGATGACCGACGTCACCATGCGCAGCGGCGCCGTACCGATGATGACCGACCTCGACCGCCGCTTCCAGGTCATGGACATGTTCGGCGAAGACTATCAGCAGGTCCTGTCGCTCGCCTCGCCGCCGCTCGAAAAGCTTGCCGGTGCCGAAAGGGCTCTCGATCTCGGCCAGATCGGCAACGACTCGATGGCCGAGCTTTGCCGGAAGTATCCGGAACGCTTCCCGGCCTTCATCGCCACCGCGCCGATGGAAAACCAGGAATGGATGATGAAGGAAACCAAGCGCTGCATCGAAGATCTCGGTGCTTCCGCCATCCAGATCTTCACCAACTACAGCGGCAAGCCGCTCGACCTGCCGCAGTTCGAGCCCTTTTTCGAATATATGGCGAAAGTCGGGAAACCGGTCTTCCTGCATCCCTCGCGCGGCGCCAATTTCCCGGACTATCTCACGGAGGACCGGTCCGAATACGAGATATTCTGGACCTTCGGCTGGCCCTACGAGACCTCGGCTGCGATGGCCCGCCTCGTCTTCTCGCGCATGTTCGACAAATACAAGGGCCTGAAGATCGTCACCCACCATGCGGGCGGCATGGTTCCCTTCTTCGAAGGCCGCGTCGGCGCGGGCTGGGACCAGATGGGCAAACGCACGTCCGACCGCGACCTCTCCGTCGTGCTGAAGGCGCTGGAGCGGCCGCATCTGGAGTATTTCAAGGAATTCTATGCCGATACGGCGAGCTTCGGCTCGACCAAGGCGATCGAGCATGCGATCGAATTCTTCGGCGAAGATCGCGTCGTGTTCGCATCCGACGCGCCGTTCGACCCGGAAGGCGGCCCGATGTACATCCGCGAGACCATCAAGGTCCTCGACAACATGAATATTTCCGACGCCACCCGCCGGAAGATCTATGAGGGCAATGCCCGCAAGCTGCTTGGCTTGAGCTAGGCAACCGGGGTCTCGGGTCTGTCGACGACGCGCGGGTTCGAACGCCCGCGCGTTTTTTATCGGGGCCGGCCCGAGAGCCTGTCGATGTAACGCTGCGCCGACCGGGCGACGATCGCCTGGCCGTCCTGCCCGACGTTCTGGTGGGAAAAGGCGCCATAGATCCGTTCGAACGGCCACGGCGCCAGCCTTTCGGCGACATCCGCCACTTCGGCGGCGCTCAAGGGGATCATGTTCGGGTAGCTCCACATGAAGGAGACATGGTCGGCGCCGGGTGTGACCTGCACGATATCGCCGGCGAGCAGCACGCCCTTGCCGTCATCGCCGGCCCAATGCAGCACCGTGCCCCCGGCGAAGTGCCCGCCGCCGCGAATCAGCGTCACGGTCGAGGAAAGCACCAGCGCGTCGTCCTCCCACAGCCGGATGTGATCGGACAGACGGCAGATCCATTCCCTGTCGGCGGCATGCAGGTAGATGGGCGCGTCGAAGGCTGCGGCCCAATCCTGCATCGTCGTGTAGTAGTGCGGATGCGAGATGGCGATGGCGCTCAGGCCGCCGAGCGCCCGGACGATCTCCTCGGTCGCATCGTCCAGGAGCGCAATGCAGTCCCAGAGCACGTTTCCGGCCGGCGTCCTCAGGAGCAGGGCGCGCTGGTTGATGGCAAAGGCTGGAACGGTCTGGATCGCCGTCAGATGCGGTTCTAGCCGCAGCCAGGCATTGCGATGCGTTCGCGCCAGATTTTCCGGTGTCGTCCAGGCCTGTCCCGCAGGAGGCACGTACTGGCGTTCATCGGTGCAGATCGGGCAGCTTGCCGGCGCCATGTCCATGTCGCCAAAAGAAGTGCCGCAAGCGCAGCAGAGAAAAGTAGTCATCGGACCCTCCCTTGTCGCCGGATCGTCCTTGTCACCAAACTGACACGAAACGTTATTCGTGCCGGAAAGGAAAGCCGTCGCCTTCCTTTCTTTGCCGGAACGTTCGCATTCTCGTCAGCGGATTCATCTTTTCCAAAGGCGTTCCAGATAGGATTCATGCCGATTTTCCCCACCGTCGCGAGGATCGGATGACCAGTCCGAAAACGGCACGCCTTCTCAATCTCGATATCCTGCGCCTCGTCTCGGCGCTGATGGTTCTCGTGTTCCATTACGGTTTCCGCATGCGGATCACCGGGGAGGGCGGCGGTATGGGGTTTCCCGATCTGGCGCCGGTGGCCATGTGGTTCGATACTGGCCTCCTGATCTTCTTCGCCATATCCGGATATGTCATCACCATGTCGGCACAAGGGCGTTCGGCCTATGATTTCGCGGCCGGGCGGGTGGCGAGGCTCTGGCCGATGTTCGTCGTCTGCGCGACGATGACGGCCGTCGTGCTGACCGTCTGGCCGGTGCCGACCATCGATCCGCCGACGGTCAAACAGTGGTTGGCGCATGTCGTCATCATTTCGCGCGGCCTCGGGCAGCCGTTCCTCGACGGCGCCTATTGGACGATAGCCTATGAGATCATCTTCTATGCCTGGGTTTTCCTCGCCATCGCGACCGGTCTTTTCGAGCGGGGCTGGCGTTTGGCCGTCATGGCCTGGCTTGCCGTTTCCGTCCTCAACGAGGCGGTGATCGGCAGCGGCGCGCTGCAGAAGCTGCTGATCACCGAATATTCCGGCTACTTTGCCTTCGGGCTGAGCCTCTACAAGGCGCAGCAGTGCTTTTCGGTAAGGAACATCCTGGTGCTCGGCCTGTCGGCCTGCTGGGCCATCGCGACGCCATTCCTCACCGAGCCGGATTTCGTGACGATGTACGGGCTGAACCGGAGCGTGACCGGCCTTGCCATGGTCGGACCGGTGGCGCTGGCGGCGGTGGCTTTCTGCGCCATGACGCCGTCACTGCGGATCTCGCCAGCTCTGGCGATCGGTCTCGGCGGCCTTACCTATCCACTTTACCTCCTGCACCAGAATATCGGGTATGCGGTCTTCGCCCGTTTCGGGACCGGGCAAAACCGCTGGAGCGTTGCCGCCGTCCTGATCGCGATCCTGCTCCTCGTCTCGTGGGCAATCTCCAGAGCCATCGAGCCTTCGGCGCGGCGGGCGATCATTCGCACCTCCATCTATTTGAAAGACGGCTTCCGCCGGCGCCGGCATCGTCCGGCGTAAGCCCGGATTTCCTGACGGCCACCCGTCCGTTCCGGCGATGTTCGGGGCGTGCTGCCCAATCCGGAACCGAACCCGTTCGTCATTGAAAATGGACCGACGGGGGACATGGACCGACGGGCAGGCAGGCCATAAGCTGCTTCGAACCACCGGGGAGGGTGGTCTGGAGGAGCAACGAATGGATCGCATGAAGAACAAGGTCGTTCTCGTGTTCGGCGCCGGCTCGGCCGGTCCGGGCTTCGGGAACGGCAAGGCCGCCGCCGTCGCCTATGCGCGCGAAGGCGGAACGGTCGTTTGTGTCGACGTCAATCTGGATGCCGCGAGGAACACCCTGGAGGTGATCGAATCCGAAGGCGGGCTTGGCCTGGCCCTTGCCGCGGACGTTACCCGATCGGCCGACATAACAGCCGTGGTTGAGGAGACCGTAAAGCGTTTCGGCCGCATCGACGTGCTGCACAACAATGTCGGCATCAACGCGCCCGGCGGCGCCGCGGAGGCGACGGAGGAAAGCTGGAGGAGGGTGATGGACGTCAATCTCACCAGTGCATTCCTCACCTGCAAGGCGGTGCTGCCGATCATGGAGCGGCAGGGGGGCGGCGCGATCATCAATATCTCGTCGCTCGCTTCCATCAGGTGGACCGGCTATCCCTATGTTTCATATTATGCGTCCAAGGCGGCTCTCAATCACTTCACCCGGGCGATCGCCATCGAATATGCCGCCAGGGGAATTCGCGCCAATGCCATCCTGCCGGGGGTCATGGACACGCCGCATATCCAGAAGCAGATCAGCGGCTACTACGGCTCGGCAGAGGAAATGAAGGCCAAGCGGGATGCACTGTCGCCCATGAGGCGCCAGGGAGACGGCTGGGACATCGCCTGGGCCTCGGTTTTCCTCGCTTCCGACGAGGCGAAATATATCACCGGAGTCGAATTGCCCGTCGACGGTGGGCTGCATGCGACGGTATCGGGAAGCCTGAACTGATCGCATGCAGGGCAAGGACGGGGAAATTCCATATAGTGGATCGATTTTTCGGGTTTTTCATGCGCCCGCAATTTTTGGACTTGCCTAACCCGGAACTCTTCACCAGACTTCGTCAACTGGAAGAAGAATAAGATCCATATAATGGACCGATGCGAGAGGCTGGAGGAGCCCGACGCCTGGAGGAGAAAACGGCACGGCCGGTGAGGGGCGCGTTCCGTTTGGATTCGCGGTCCTGCAGCGAGCGCCGAGGCGAAAGTCCTTCAACCTGCGCGGTGAGCACGCAGCAGAGGAGGATGATGCGTGACGGCAGCCAACAACACGATCGAGCCAATGGACGAGGCGTCGCTTTTGGCCGGCCTCGAAGGCGTGGCGCCGCAACAGAGCGGTTCCGCCTGGATGCGGCCGATGGAGGCGATAACGGCGACCCTGCTTGTGGTGATCATCGCGCTACTCCTCGCCGGCGTCGTTTCCCGTTACGTCTTTTCGCTGCCGATTGTCTGGATCGATGAGGTGGCCTCCATCTCCTTCCTGTGGCTCGCCATGCTGGGAGCGGCGATGGCCGTCGACAGGAGCGAGCATCTGCGGCTCACGCTGTTTGTGGGGATGCTGCCTGAAAAGGTTCAGGCTCTGGCCGGCACGCTCGCCATGCTGCTGATGGCGATCTTTCTCGGCGTCATGCTGCGGCCGGCCTATGAATATGCCGTCGAGGAATCCTATATCACGTCGGCGGCGCTCAATATCCCGATGAGCTACCGCGCAGCGGCGTTGCCCGTCGGGGTGGCCCTGATGTTTGTGCTGGCGCTGGTCAACGTGCTGAGAGGTTCCGGCTTCCGCCAGATCGCTGTCTCCGTCGTGCTGATCGCTGCGATGACCGGCGTTTTGTGGCTTGCCGGGCCGGGCCTGAAGCAGATCGGCAACTGGAATATCCCGATTTTCCTCGTCGGCTTCGTCGCCCTGTTCCTGGTGCTCGGCGTTCCGATCGCCTTCTGTTTCGGCCTCGCCACGCTCGCCTTCCTGTCTTTCACGACGTCCGTGCCGGTTTTCGTGATGATCGGCCGCATGGACGAGGGCATGTCGAGTATCATCCTGCTTTCGGTGCCTATCTTCGTCCTGCTCGGCTGCATCCTGGATGCGACCGGCATGGGCAAGGCGATCGTCGAATTCCTGGCTTCCCTGCTGGGGCATGTGCGTGCAGGCATGTCCTATGTGCTGCTCGGCTCGCTTTTCCTCGTCTCCGGCATTTCCGGCTCGAAAGTATCGGATATGGCGACCGTGGCGCCGGCCCTGTTTCCGGAGATGAAGCGGCGCGGTCACAGGCCGCCCGAAATGATCGCCCTGCTCGCCACCGGTGCCGCAATGGCCGAGACGGTGCCGCCCTCGATCGTGCTGATCGTCCTGGGTTCGGCCGCGGGCGTTTCTATCGCGGGCCTGTTCACCTCCGGTTTTGCGATCGCCATGGTGCTGCTGCTGGTTCTCGCGGTGCTTGCCCGCTGGAAGTCCCGGCACGAGGCCATGGAAGGGGTCCGGCGCGCGCCGCTTTCCGTCATCAGGAAGACGCTGCTGGTCGCCGCACCCGCGCTGGTCCTGCCTTTCCTGATCCGCACCGCCGTCGGCGAAGGGATCGCGACTGCCACCGAAGTGTCGACGATCGCGGTGCTTTACGCGATGATCATCGGCATGGTGCTCTATGGCGGCATCAGCCGGACCCGCCTCTATTCCATGCTGGTGGAGACGGCTGCCCTGTCCGGCGCGATCCTGATGATCCTTGGGGCGGCCTCCGCGATGGCGTGGGCCCTGACCCAGACCGGTTTTGCCGCACAGCTGGTGGAAGCCGTGCAGCGGCTTCCGGGCGGCTGGATGACCTTCATGGGCGTCTCCATCCTGATCTTCATGGTGCTCGGCTGCGTGCTGGAGGGCCTGCCGGCGATCGTGCTCATGGCGCCGATCATGTTTCCGGTCGCCCGCGCGCTCGGCATCAACGATATCCACTATTCCATGGTGGTCGTGACGGCGATGAATATCGGCCTCATGACCCCGCCGATCGGCATAGGCTTCTACATCGCCTGCAAGATCGGCAATGTTTCGCCGGACGAGGCCATGAGGGCCATCTGGCCCTATATCGGCGCGCTGACGGTCGGGCTTCTGGTGATCGCGGCGGTGCCTTACTTCTCGACGGTTTTCCTTTGAAGGCCGTGGGATCATAAAAATCGGGAACTGAAATCGGAGGAGGGATTTCATGAACGTCAATCGCAGAACGCTTCTCGTGGGCGCGGCCACGACCGGCATCGCCACGACCTTTTCGATCCGCACGAGGCCTGCGAATGCAGCCGAGTTCACCTACAAGTTCGCCAACAACCAGGCATTGACCCACCCCATGAACATCCGCGCCAAGGAGGCCGTCGCCAGGATTCAGGAGGAGAGCGGCGGCCGGATGGCGATCAACATCTTTCCGTCCAGTCAGCTCGGCGCCGATACGGACATGCTGAACCAGGTGCGTTCGGGTGGTGTCGAGATGTTCAGCCTGTCGCCGATCATCCTGTCGACGCTCGTGCCGAACGCGTCGCTCAACGGCGTCGGGTTCGCGTTTCCGAGCTATGACCAGGTCTGGCCGGCGATGGACGGCGAACTCGGCAAGTATGTCCGCGGCGAGATCGAGAAGAAGGGCCTGTTGACGCTCGAAAAGATCTGGGACAACGGTTTCCGCCAGATCACCTCGTCCAGGGGGCCGGTCGAGACGCCGAAGGATCTCGAAGGCTTCAAGATACGCGTGCCGGTAAGCCCGCTCTGGACCTCGATGTTCACCGCTTTCGGTTCCGCGCCCGCCTCCATCAACTTCGCCGAAACCTATACGGCGCTGCAGACGGGGATCGTCGATGGGCAGGAAAACCCGCTTGCCATCCTGACGACGGCCAAGCTCTTCGAGGTCCAGAAATACGTCTCCATGACCAACCACATGTGGGACGGCTTCTGGATATTGCTCAACCGCCGCTCCTGGCAGGCCTTGCCGGAGGATCTGCGGCAGATCGTCGCCAGGCATTTCAATGCCGCTGCCGAGCTGCAGCGCAAGGATGTCATGGCGCTCAACGCCAGCGTCCAGGCGGAGCTGGAAGGCAAGGGGATGAAGTTCAACAAGCCTGACGGCGCCCTTTTCCAGGAAAAGCTGCGCAGCGCGAATTTCTACAAGGACTGGAAAGGCAAATATGGCGAGGAAGCCTGGGCAATCCTGGAAAAGGCCATCGGCAAGACGCTGGGCTGATCACGGCGCGGCCCCTGGAGCGGAAAGCGGTTCATGGAACAGTTGATCGACAACCTGTCCGGTCTTCGGGAAGGTTCCGCTTCCGGCTCCGGCGCGCAGGCGGTGGAAAGGGCGCTGCAGCTTCTTTCCATCGTCGGACGCGCCGCCGACAAGGGAGTGGCGCTGGGCGACGTGGTTGCCGGTAGCGGCCTCAACAAGCCGACCGCCAGGCGATTGCTGATGGCTCTCATGCGCTCCCGCCTGGTCGAGCAGGACGAACTCACTCGCCGGTACTATCTCGGCGGGGAACTCTACGTACTCGGCATGCTGGCATCGCGCCGGCACGGCCTTCTCGAGATGGCGGCCGAGAGCCTGAAACGGCTTTCGGCGCTTTCCGCCGATACGAGTTTCGTTTCGATGCGGCGGGACGACTACGCGGTCTGCCTGCATCGCGAGGAAGGGACGCATCCCGTGCGCACGCACGCGCTGCTGACTGGCGACCAGAACCCGCTCGGCGTCGGTGCGGGATCGCTCGCCATGCTGGCCGCATTGCCGGATGCGGAGGTGGATGCGATCATCGGCAGGATCGAAGGCGTCATCGCCACGCAATATCCCGGTTATTCGGCGGAGATCATCCGCGAGGACGTCGCCCGGACGCGGGAAGCGGGCTATGCGCTGAACCCCGGCCGGGTGATCGCCAATTCCTGGGGGATCGGCATGGCGATCCTGCTGCCGGATGGGCGGCTCGCCGGGGCGCTGTCGATCGCCGCGATCGACAGCCGCATGGGCGAAACGCGCCGGAAGGAATTGGCGGGATCGCTGCGACAGGAAGTGGAACGCGCGCAGGGCAAGCTGAAGACCCTCTTCGGCTCCGGCAGGCCGGTAATCCGAGACGCGCCGCAGCCGGTCCGCCGGCGGGCGCCGGAACATGTTTGAACGAAGGAGAAGATCATGAGCGGAGCCGAGATCATTGGTTGGGCGCATTCGAAATTCGGGAGATCCGATGCCGGCTCGACCCGGGAACTGATGGCCGAGGTGATCAATCCGGCCCTGGAACATGCCGGCATCACCGCGAAGGATGTCGACGGCATCTTCGTCGGCGTGTTCAACAACGGTTTTTCCAAACAGGATTTCCAGGGGGCGCTTGTCGCCATGGCGGCCGAAGGCCTTGACCATGTGCCGGCGGTGCGCATGGAGAATGCCTGCGCGACGGGTTCGGCCGCGCTCTATTCGGCGCTCGATTTCATCGCCTCCGGTCGGGGCAGGATCGCGCTCGTCGTCGGAGCGGAGAAGATGACGGCGCTGCCGACCAGGGAGACCGGCGACATCCTGCTGTCGGCCTCCTACCGCGAGGAGGAAGCGGATGTGGAGGGCGGTTTCGCAGGTCTCTTCGGCCGCATCGCCAGCCATTATTTCCAGCGCTATGGCGATCGTTCCGAAGAACTGGCGATGATCGCCGCCAAGAACCATACCAACGGCATGAAGAATCCCTATGCCCATATGCAAAAGGATTTCGGTTTCGATTTCTGCAACACCGTCTCCGACAAGAATCCCTATGTGGCGGCGCCGCTGCGCCGCACGGATTGCTCGCTCGTGTCGGATGGCGCCGCCGCTCTGGTGGTCGCCGCTCCGGAGGTCGCCGCCGGCATGAAACGTGCGGTGGCATTCCGGGCGCGCAACCACGTCAACGATATCCTCGCCATGTCGCGCCGCGATCCGATCGCCTTCGAAGGCGCCCGCATGGCCTGGCAGAGGTCGCTCGGCGAGGCCGGCATCTCCCTCGACGATCTCAGTCTTGTCGAGACGCATGACTGCTTCACGATCGCGGAGCTCATCGAATACGAGGCCATGGGACTTGCCCGGCCGGGGGAAGGATACCGCATCATCCGCGAAGGCATTACCCGCAAGGATGGCCGGTTGCCGGTCAACCCGTCGGGGGGGCTGAAATCAAAGGGGCATCCGATCGGTGCGACCGGCGTGTCCATGCATGTGATGGCCGCGATGCAGCTCTGTGGCGAGGCGGGTGAGATGCAGGTGCCGGACGCGACGCTCGCCGGCGTCTTCAACATGGGCGGTGCGGCCGTTGCCAACTACGTCTCCATTCTGGAGCGGACGAAATGAATGGGGTGGCCGCGGCCGTTGCCGCAGATCGGGCCGATCCGAGGGGCGGGCTCGCCCCCCGTTCGACGCGGGTGATGAACCTCGCCCGTTTCGTGACGCAAGCCAAATGCCGGGAGCCGCAGGGCATTGCACTGGTCTGGTCGGAAAAAGCCTGGACCTGGGAGGAGTTCGACACGCGCATCGACGCGATGGCGACAGCCCTCCAGCAGCGGTTCGGGGCCACGAAGGGCGACCGCATTCTGGTCCAGTCGCAGAACTGCAACCAGATGTTCGAGTCCATGTTCGCCTGTTTCCGGATCGGCGCGGTCTGGGTGCCGACCAATTTCCGGCAGACGCCGGAGGAGGTCGCCTATCTCGCCACGGCGAGCGGTGCGACGGGCATGATCTGCAATGCGGCCTTTGCCGACCATGCGCGGGTTGCGCGCGAGACGAATGTCGACATCGGTTTCGTGATCGCCATCGGCGACGCGGATTTCGGTCCGTCCTACGATGGGATCGTCGGGGAATTCCTCGGCAGAAAACCCGTCGAGGCGCGTGTCGAGCGCGACGATCCGTGCTGGTTCTTCTTCACGTCGGGCACGACCGGGCGGCCGAAAGCGGCCGTGCTGACGCATGGTCAGATGGCCTTCGTGATCAACAACCATCTCTGCGACCTGATGCCGGGCGTCACCTCCGCCGATGCCGCGCTGGTCGTCGCGCCGCTTTCCCATGGCGCCGGCGTGCACCAGCTCACGCAGGTGGCGCATGGGGTGAAGACCGTCCTTCTGCCGACGGAAAGGTTCGACATCGAGGCAGCCTGGGCGCTGGTCGAAAAATGGCGCGTCTCGACCATGTTCACCGTTCCGACCATCCTCAAGCTGCTGGTCGAGCATCCGTCGGCGGAGAAATACGACCATTCCTCGCTGCGCTACGTGATCTATGCCGGCGCGCCCATGTATCGCGAAGACCAGAAACGGACGCTGAAAAGCCTCGGTCCCGTCATCGTCCAGTATTTCGGGCTCGGTGAAGTGACCGGCGCGATCACCGTGCTGCCGCCGTCGCTGCATTCGGCTGAAGACGGCGAAGGCGTGAAGATCGGGACTTGCGGCAGGGAGCGGACCGGCATGCAGGTGTCGATCCAGAACGATGCGGGCGAGGAGCTGGAAGCCTACGAGACTGGGGAGATCTGCGTTGTCGGCCCGGCGGTCTTTGCCGGCTATTACGACAATCCGGAGGCCAATGAGAAAGCGTTTCGCGACGGCTGGTTCCGCACTGGCGATCTCGGCCATATGGACGACCAGGGGTTTCTCTACATCACGGGCCGGGCGTCCGACATGTACATCTCCGGCGGCTCGAACGTCTATCCGCGCGAGATCGAGGAGAAGCTGCTCACGCATCCCGCCATCAGCGAGGTGGCCGTGCTCGGCGTGCCGGACCCGCTCTGGGGCGAGGTTGGCTACGCCGTCTGCGTCGCCGAACCGGGCGCCGTCGTCACCGAGGAGGAGATGTTCGCCTTCATCGACGGCAGGATATCCCGCTACAAGCTGCCGAAACGCTTTATCTTCTGGGAAGCCCTGCCGAAATCCGCCTATGGCAAGATCACCAAGAAGATGATCCGCGAGGCGCTGCTGGAGCGTGGCGAACTGGGTGGAAAGCCGGCTAACGACAAGCCGGCGCTGCGTGAGCTCCGACATCCTGGACCGATTGCGCCCGTGCGGCGGGAAGCGGTGCGGACCACGTTGAAGCCGGTGCAAGGTGTGCTGCAGCCGGGCGAGGTCTTTCTCTCCGGCGTGGCGCGGGTCTTTGCGGAAGCGGGCTTAAGGGGAGGCTTCGTCGATATCCGGGGCGGCGCCTGCGATCCGTTCCGTTATGTCCTGCCGGCCCTCTCGCCGGACAAGGATCACGCCGCCTGGTACAGCGCGACCTTCGCGCCGCCCGCGGGCGGGAGAATTCAGGCCGCGACCGCGATCTTCGGGGAGCGCGACGGTGCGCCTTTCCTGCATTGCCACGGCATATGGGATACGGGCGAAGGCGGGTTCCGCATGGGCCATGTCCTGCCCTTCGAGAGCGTCGTCAGCGAGCCGATCCCGGTCCATGGCTATGGCAGCGTCGCCGCGACATTCGATTCCGTCGCCGATCCCGAGACGAATTTCACGTTGTTCTCGGTCGCGGGCGAGAGCGGGGAGGGCAGCGGCATCCTGTTGCGAGTCCGGCCGAACGAGGACGTCGCAGCGGCGCTCGAGGACATCTGCGCGATGCATGGCATCGAAAATGCGCGCATCCACGGGATCGGCAGCATCAATGAGCCGGTCTTCGAGGACGGGCGGCGCGTGGCCTGCCCGGCCACCGAAATCGCCATCGAAAACGGCGTGCTGGCAAGGAAGACGAAGGGCCTTTGCGCGACGCTGGATGCTGCGGTCGTCGATACGGACGGCGTGATCCATCACGGTCGGCTTGTCCGGGGCGACAATCCGGTCGGCGTCACATTCGAGCTGGTCATCGTGGGGAAACAGGGAGAGCGGTAATGCGGAGCGTCGTCGTCACGGGTGCAGGATCGGGTATCGGCCTTTCGACGACGGAGCTTCTGATCGATGCCGGCTGGCATGTGATCGCAACCGATCGCGATGTCGGCGCCTTGGCGCATCTGGCCGGGAAGCTCGACAACCGGGCCGCGATGCTCACGCCCACGGCGCTCGATGTGACCGACGCGGCGGCCGTGGCGCATCTTGCGGACCGATGCCGTTCGCTGGCTGCTCCGCTTGCCGCGCTCGTCAACAGCGCGGGAATCGCGGCAAACGTGCGGTTCGCTGATACGACCGCGGACATGCTGAGGCGAATCTACGAGGTGAATGTCGTCGGCGCTTTTGCGCTTTCACAGGCGCTTGCCCCGGTTCTTCGGGAAAACGGCGGCGGTTCGATCGTCCACATCGCGTCGGTTTCCGGCATCAAGGGCAATCTCGGCCGTTCCGCCTACGGCGCCTCGAAGGGGGCGCTGATCACGCTCACCAAGATCATGGCCGTGGAGCTTGCCGACGACCTGATCCGTGTCAATGCGATTGCGCCGGGGCCGATCGAGACCCCCATGGTCAAGGAAACGCATACGGCGGTGACGCGGGAAGAATGGCATCGCACCGTCCCGATGCACCGGTACGGCCGGCCGGAGGAGATTGCCGCGGCCGTCGCTTTTCTCATCGACAGCCGCCAGTCCTCTTACGTGACCGGCCAGATTCTGGCGGTCGACGGCGGGTTTACGGCAGCAGGCCTGATGGCCTGAACCGTTCCGGCACAGGTCTTCTTTGTGACAGCATATTCATCAAAATCCGCGGTACTAAACGCGGAGTTGCGTTGACAAGCCACTGCAAAGATTGGAAAACTGGCAGAATGCCACGGTAGCCACGGGGAGGACGGTCCATGTCTAGGCGCGTGTTTTTTGGCTTTTCCGCTCTTCTCTTTTCCGCATTCGCCTTGACTTCGCCCTTGCTGGCGGCCGATCGGCGAATCGAAACGACACCGGATGGCGACTATCTCGGCTTCGACCTCAGGACGGTCAAGAATGTCAGCCAGGCGCAATGCGAGGCCGCCTGTGTCGGCGACAATGCCTGCAAGGCTTTCACCTATAACGTCAAGGCCAAGTGGTGCTTCCTGAAATCGGACTACGGCCAGCTCAACGCATTCCAGGGGGCGGTCGCCGGCAAGGTCGTCGAGGTGGCGTCCGAGCCGGATATCGGCGCGCCGCCGAGGCTTGGCTTCCTGTCCGAGGATCTCCTGCAGCAGGCACGCGAGCAGAAGGACGGCTTGACCCTCGGCGACAACCAGCAGGGTTACGGCGTCGAAAACCTGAAGGCCATCGCCCAGGGCGAGCTTCTCCGCGGAAATGTCGATACGGCAATCTACAATTTCAAAGGCGGCCTTTCCCTTACCCCGGATGACGGTTCGCTGTGGATCGAGCTTGCGCGCGCGGCGAGCACGGCCAGGGACAACAGCACCGCCGACAGCGAAGGCACGCTGGCGGCGATCAACGGCTATCAGCTTTCCCGCACGACCCAGAGCCGCGCCGACGCCCTGGCGGTTCTCGCCGCGGCGCTTGCCAAGCAGCAGAACTACCGTTCCGCGCTCAACGCATACAAGGCGAGCCTGGCGCTGGTGAATGCCCGCACCATCCAGTCCGCCTACAACGACCTGCGCGAGCGCCAGGGTTTCCGCGTGACCGGCAACACGGTCGACAACGACAGCGCCAATCCGCGCGCCTGCGTGCAGTTTTCCGAACCGCTGGTGAAGGCCGGGGTCGACTACGCTCCTTTCGTGGTGCTGAACGGTCAGGCGCCGAAGGCGATGGAGGCCAAGGACAACCAGATCTGCGTCGAGGGACTGACGCACGGCCAGCGCTACAAGCTGTCGCTTCGCCGGGGGCTGCCGTCTTCCGTCGAAGAGCCGCTCGTGGCCCAGGTCGATCTCGACATCTATGTCAAGGACCGCTCGCCGATGGTGCGTTTTACCGGCGACAGCTTCGTGCTGCCGTCGACCGCGCGCCGCGGCATCCCGATCGTGTCGGTCAATACGGAAAAAGCCGACCTGAAGCTTTATCGCGTGGGGGATCGCAACATCGCCTCGCTGCTCGCCAACTCGCAGTTCCTGACCCAGATGGATGGCTACAATGCCAGCCAGATCGAGCAGCAGAGCGGCGAACTCGTCTGGCAGGGCACGATCGATATCGGCCAGGACCTCAACAAGGACGTGGTGACCAGCTTCCCGGTCGATGAGGCGCTGCCGGCGCGCAAGCCGGGCGTCTATGTTCTGACGGCGGCGGCATCCAATGCCGTCTCGCAGGAATGGGACAGCAAGGCGACCCAGTGGTTCGTCGTTTCCGATATCGGGCTCAGCACCTATGCCGGCACGGACGGGCTGCACGTCTTTGCCCGGGCGCTGGGGTCGGCGAAGCCGATTGCGGGCGTCGACCTGCAGCTTCTCGCGAAGAACAATGAAATCCTCGGCGCCGCCAAGACGGATGCGGATGGGCGTGCGGTCTTCACCGCCGGCCTGATGCGCGGCACGGCGGGCATGGTGCCTGCGGTGCTGACGGCACAGAACAACGGCCAGGACTATGTCTTCCTGGACATGAGCCGCGCCGGGTTCGATCTGTCCGATCGTGGCGTCACCGGCCGCCCGGCGCCGGGAGCGATCGACCTC
The DNA here is from genome assembly GCF_042429745.1 of Neorhizobium puerariae. Classification (NCBI taxonomy): domain Bacteria; kingdom Pseudomonadati; phylum Pseudomonadota; class Alphaproteobacteria; order Hyphomicrobiales; family Rhizobiaceae; genus Neorhizobium; species Neorhizobium puerariae. Next base: position 156,346 of record NZ_JBHMAA010000014.1, read on the forward strand.
CTGCCATGGACCGAACGCGGCATCTACCGCCCCGGCGAGACGGTGCATGCGAGCGCGCTTGCGCGCAATATCGATGCGACGGCGATCGAGAACCTGCCGCTCACCTTTGTTTTCCTCCGCCCGGATGGCGTCGAGGACCGTCGCATGGTCGATAACGGTTCGCTCGGGGGCTATGCGCTCGACCTGCCGCTCCAGCCGTCCGCGATGCGCGGTACGTGGACCATGCAGATCTTCACGGACCCCAAGGGTTCGGCGATCAGCGAAAAGACATTCCTGGTGGACGACTTCGTTCCGGATCGCATCGAATTCGACATGACGAGCGAGGCCAGGGAAATCGAGGCCGGCCAACCGGTGCCGGTCAATATCGACGGGCGTTTCCTCTATGGCGCACCGGCCGCCGGTCTCAATCTCGAAGGCGAGATCACGCTGAAGCCGACGCGGGAAAGCGTTGCATTCCCCGGCTATCAGTTCGGCCTGGCCGACGAGGAGGAGACGGAAACCGTGCGCCTTCCGCTCGATGCGCTGGAGCCTACCGGCGAGGATGGCAAGGCGACCTTCGAGGCCGATGTCAGCGAAGTGCCCTCGACCACCCGGCTGATCAACGCCGATATCGTCGTGCGCATGCAGGAGGCCGGAGGCCGCGCCGTCGAGCGTTCCATTACCCTGCCGGTCAAGCCGGATGGCGCGAGGATCGGCATAAAGCCGGAATTCTCGGGAGACCTCGCCGAGAATTCGGTGGGCAATTTCACCGTCATCGTCGTTGATCCCGCCGGCGGCAAGCAGACGATGCGGGGCCTGTCGTGGAAACTCGTGAAGATCGACCGCGACTACCAATGGTACCGTGACGGTTCGTCCTGGCGTTTCGAGCCGGTGACCCGCACCAGCCAGGTTACCAACGGAGCGGTCAACGTCACCCCGGACGGCGGCCGGATCTCGGTGCCGGTCGCCTGGGGCCGATACCGGCTGGAGATCGAGACCGCCGATATCGGCGGCCCGGAATCCAGCGTCGAGTTCGATGCCGGCTGGTTCGTCACCGCGACCTCGACCGAAACGCCGGATGCGCTGGAAATCGCGCTTGACAAGGCGAGCTACAAGGTCGGCGAAACGGCCAGGCTCAAGGTTTCCTCGCGTTATGCCGGCGAATTGATGATCACGGCCGGTTCCGAAGACCTGCTCACCGTGCAGACGGCGAGCATCGGCGCGAATGGCGGGGAGGTGGATATTCCCGTCACGGCCGATTGGGGCGCGGGCTCCTATGTGACGGCAACGCTCTATCGCCCCGGCGAGGCGCAGGAAAGCCGCATGCCCATGCGCGCCATCGGCATCACATGGCTGAAGGTCGATCCGGAAAGCCGCGATCTCCAGGTTTCCGTGGCAGCTCCGGACAAGACCCTGCCGCGCCAGCCACTGGATATCTCCGTGCAGGTGGCCGGAGCGGGCGCGAACGAGAATGCCTATGTCACGGTCGCCGCGGTGGATGTCGGCATTCTGAACCTCACCCGCTACGAGCCTCCGGCGCCGGACGACTGGTATTTCGGCCAACGCCGTCTGGGGCTTGAAATCCGCGACATCTATGGCCGGCTGATCGACGGTTCGCTCGGCGCTACCGGGCGGTTGCGCACCGGCGGCGATGGCGGCAGCATCGCATTGCAGGCAAGCCCGCCGAAGGAAAAGCTGGTTGCCTTCTTCTCGGGTCCGGTGAAGCTCGATGCCCAGGGCCGCGCGAACGTCTCCTTCGATATCCCGCAGTTCAACGGTACGGCCCGCGTCATGGCGGTCGCCTGGTCGAAGACCGGTGTCGGCCATGGCGTCAAGGACGTGGTGATCCGCGATCCGATCGTGGTGACCGCCAGCCTTTCCCGTTTCCTGGCGCCGGGCGACCAGAGCAACCTGCGCCTCGATATCGCCAATACCGACGCGCCGGCCGGGAACTACCAGTTGACCGTCCGGACCACCGATCCCGTTTCCGTCGGCTCAAGCGCGCTGAAGACCGTCAAGCTCGCCGCCGGGGGCAAGACGGACGTCACGCTGCCGCTTTCCGGCGTGGAGCCGGGCGATGGCTCCGTCTATATCCGGTTGTCGAGTGTGTCCGGCGTGTCCGTGTATCAGCAGCTCGACATTCCCGTCCGGCCGGCGGCCATGCCAGTGACCGAACGGCGGCTGGTCGACCTGAAGCCCGGCGCCAGCATGACCGTCGACAGCAACCTGCTTGCCGACAGCATCCTGCCCGGCGCGTCCGTCAGCGTGAATGTCAGCCGGTCGACGGCGTTCGACATTCCCGCGCTGCTGATGAGCCTCAGCCGCTATCCCTACGGCTGCGCCGAACAGACGACGAGCCGCGCCCTGCCGCTCCTCTATCTCAGCGAGATGGCGGTCCAGAACGGGCTTGCCGACGATGCCGAAGTCAAGAAGCGGGTGCAGGATGCGATCTATCGCGTGCTTTCCTACCAGTCCTCGGCCGGCAGTTTCGGCCTCTGGGGGCCGGGCGGCGGCGATCTGTGGCTCGATTCCTACGTGACGGATTTCCTGTCCCGTGCTCGCGAGCAGGGTTACGAGGTTCCGGAACAGGCGCTGGTCCAGGCGCTCGAAAGCCTGCAGAACTCGCTGGGCTATACCAACAACATCAAGGACCAGGGCAACGAGATCGCCTATGCGCTCTATGTGCTCGCCCGCAATCGCAAGGCGGCGATCAGCGACCTGCGCTATTATGCGGATACGATGCTGAACGATTTCCCGACGCCGCTCGCCAAGGCGCATATCGCCGCGGCGCTGGCGCTTTATGGCGATGCCCAGAGGTCGAAGAGCATCTTCGCCGACTCCCTGCAGATGTCGGAACAGGCGCAGATCCACAAGGTGAGCCTGGTCCGCTCCGACTACGGTTCGTCGCTGCGCGACGGCGCCGCCGTCCTGGCGCTCGCGGCCGAGAGCAGGCCGGTGCCGCCGATCGTTCCGGCCCTGGCGAATATCGTCGCGAAGGAATGGAGCGCCAAGAAATATACCAGCACGCAGGAGCAGACATGGATGCTGCTGGCGGCCCGCGCATTGCAGAACGGAGACAACAATCTGCGGCTCAACGTGAACGGCGCCGACCATCGCGGTACCCTGATGTCGCAGATGACGGGCGACGCGCTGATCGACCACCCGCTGACGATCCGCAACGACAGCGGCGATCCGCTGTCCGCCGCGATCACCACGGTCGCAGCGCCAGCCCAGCCGCTGCCGGCGGGCGGTGACGGCTTCGAAATCTCCCGCACCTATTACAACATGGCCGGCGAGGAGGTGAATGTCAGCGAGGCGCAGCAGAACGAGCGTTATGTCGTCGTGCTGAACATCACCGAGACCAACGAATGGCCGTCGCGGGTCGTCGTGACCGACCTTCTCCCGGCCGGGTTCGAGATCGATAATCCGAGCATCGTCAACAGCGCCAGCCTTTCCAATTTCGACTGGATCGAAGAGGTGACGCCCGCCCATACGGAGTTCCGCAATGACCGCTTCGTGGCGGCTTTCGACCGCAGCGCCGGCGACAATCGCGAGATTTCGCTCGCCTATGTGGTTCGTGCCGTTACCCCGGGCGTCTACGATCATCCGGCCGCCCAGGTGGAGGACATGTATCGCCCGCAGTTCTCGGCACGCACCGCAACCGGGAAAATGGAGGTGCTCGCCGCGCAATAGGCGGCGGCTCGACCCCATGAAACTCAGGTGGAAGCTTTCGATCGGCTTTGGCGTCGTCCTCGTCCTTGCGGCAGGGGCGGCGGCCGGGCTGGATGCGGCGGACAGGGCCTTTCCGCCGCCGTTCGACAAGGCGCAGCTCGTCTCCGCCGAGGTGCTGGATGCGGACGGAGAGCTTCTGCGCGCCTTCGCGACGCCCGAAGGCCGCTGGCGGCTGAAAACCACGATCGAAGACGTCGATCCCCGTTTCCTGAAAATGCTGATCGCCTACGAGGACCGGCGCTTCTACGACCATGTGGGTGTCGATCCGCTGGCGCTTGGCCGCGCGGTGCTGCAACTCGTCGCCAACGGCCGGATCGTTTCGGGAGCATCGACACTGTCCATGCAGGTGGCGCGGCTGATCGAGCCGCGCGAGACCCGCTCGCTCTCCGCCAAATTGCGGCAGCTTGCCCGCGCCATCCAGATCGAGAGGCGGCTCGGCAAGCGGGAGATACTGGAGCTCTATCTCACGCGCGCGCCTTATGGCGGCAATCTGGAAGGAGTGCGGGCCGCGAGCCTTGCCTATTTCGGCAAGGAGCCGCGCCGGTTGACCGTGGCTGAGGCAGCGCTTCTCGTCGCCCTGCCGCAATCTCCGGAGGGGCGGCGCCCGGACCGGCGCTTCCAGGCGGCAAAGGCGGCGCGCGAACGGGTTCTGATGCGTTCGGCGGTGGCGGAGGTGACCGGCAGCGGCGAAGCGGAACGGGCGGCCGGCGACGGCATCCCGACGCGGAGGCTGCAATTGCCCGCCTATGCGGCGCATCTCGCCGAAGCGGCGATCCGCAGGCCGCCGAAGGCGGTCGAATACAGGACGACCTTGAAACGCAGTATCCAGCAGGGGCTGGAACAGGTCGCGAGGGATGCGGCCTCGAAGCTCGCGCCCAAAGTCTCGCTGGCGATGGTCATGGCCGATGCCACGACCGGCGCGATCGTCGGCGAGGTGGGGTCGGCGGATTATTTCGATGCAAGCCGTTCCGGCTGGGTCGACATGACGCGCGTGCTCCGCTCGCCCGGCTCGACGCTGAAGCCGTTCATATACGGCCTTGCTTTCGAGCAGGGGCTGGTCAGCCAGGAAACGATCATCGAGGATCGGCCGGCGGATTTCTTCGGTTATCGTCCGAAGAATTTCGACATGAGCTATCAGGGCGATGTCAGCGTGCGGCAGGCGCTGCAGCTCTCGCTCAATGTTCCGGCGGTGCGGCTTCTCGATGCGGTCGGGCCCTCGCGGTTGATGATCCGCTTCCGCCGGGCGGATGTCCGGCCGGTTCTGCCGCCCAACGAGGCTCCGGGGCTGGCGATCGGGCTCGGCGGCGTCGGCATCACGCTCAAGGACCTGGTGCAGACCTATGCGGCGCTTGCCAATCGCGGAGAGCCGGTCAGGCTCGGCAACGGCATCGAGGACCAGCCCGGCCGGATAGAGGGCGAACCGCTGTTGGAACCGCAGGCCGTGTGGAACGTCACGGATGTCCTTTCGGACATCCTGCCGCCCCAGGGCAGCCGGAGGCTCGGCATCGCCTACAAGACCGGCACGAGCTACGGTTACCGGGATGCCTGGTCGGTCGGATATGACGGGCGCTACGTGCTGGGCGTCTGGGTCGGCAGGCCGGACAACGGCGCGGTGCCGGGAATCGCCGGCTATCAGACGGCCGCGCCGATCCTCTTCGAGGCTTTTTCGAAATCCGGTGTGCCGGTCGCGTCGCTGCCGCCGGCGCCGGCGGGCGCCATGCGGCTTGCGCAGGCGGACCTTCCGATCAGTCAGCGGCGTTTCTCGATGACGGCCAGCGGCCTCATCTCCGCCTCGTCACGGGAGCCTGCGCCGCAGATCGTCTATCCGCCGGAAGGCGCGCGGGTCGATCTCGGAGCGCGTTCGGGCGAAATATCGCCTCTGGTCCTGAAGCTCCAAGGCGGCCGCGCGCCCTTCCGCTGGCTTGCCAACGGCCGGCCGCTCAGCGAATTGTCTCGCCGCCGCACAAACGAATGGATGCCGGATGGCGCGGGCTATTCGACCCTGACGGTGATCGACGCCGTGGGGCGGGCTGCGAGTGTCAGGGTTTTTGTTGAATAGACAGCCCGCGGCATTCCTCGGTCGCGTGCCTGAATACCCGGTCCCCGGCCAGGATGTCGAAAGCCTTTGCACAGGAATGCGCCCGGGCGTCCGTTTGCGGAAATCGACTTCATCAAGCCCGCCCATCGGCCAACGCCTTGGAGCCCGCGCAGTCTTCTGCCGTGGTTTTTCAAAGAGCAGTCCGGAGAGGCGCACGCGAATGCGGAACCTCGATTGATTTGTATAAGGTGGCTCCGCATTCGCGTGGCCTTCGGCGTCTTGTCAGGGCTTCCGGCCCCTACAGGTGATCACCTCGCCTCGCTGCATGGCTTCGTTCGCGGTCTCCTTTCGGGAAACCCTGCCACTTGGACGGCTCAACCGAACCGGGCATGGCTGCCCGGGGGAGGCTTGATAGGGAGAAGTCCGGTTTCCCGTTCCGCTCCCATGGCTTTCACCTCTTCCACCGTCCCCGCAAGTTACGGTTCCGATGGAAGCGCCGGCCTCCGCCTGCCCGCGAACGTCTCGCGAAACACTCCGGCGACGGAAGCGGGGCTATTGTAGGCACGACGCGAAAGGGCGGGGAAAAGCAGGGACGAAATTTTTTGAGGGCAGGCCGCGCCGACTCTTCGCCGATTGAATGGCCTGAACGGCCTTCACCAACGAAATCAGCGTCTTGAATTCACGCAAGTCGTGGATTTCGTTGGTGAGGAGGCCGCGGCTCATGCTGCGGTCGCGGCCTTCTTCTTCGCAACACGAGCTCGGATAGATTCGATATCCGCCCGCGGCGTCGCGGCAAACAGCGTACGGGTATATTCGTGCTTCGGGTCGGAAAACACCTCGTCACGGGTGCCGTATTCCACCGCCTCGCCGAAATACATCACCATCACTTCGTCGGCGATATAGCGCACGACGGAGAGGTCGTGGCTGATGAAGACATAGGTCAGGCCGAATTCGTCCTGCAGGTCGGCGAGCAGGTTGAGCACCTGGGCCTGAACCGAAAGGTCGAGCGCCGAAACCGGCTCGTCGAGCACCAGAAGCTTGGGGTTCAGCATCAGCGCGCGGGCGATTGCGATGCGCTGGCGCTGGCCGCCGGAGAACATGTGCGGATAACGGTTGTAGTGTTCCGGGCCGAGGCCGACCTTGACCAGCATTTCGGTGGCGCGGTCGCGGCGTTCGCCGGTCGACATGCCGGTGTTGATCGCCAGCGGCTCGCCCAGTACGTCGCCGATCTTCTGGCGCGGGTTGAGCGAGCCGTAGGGATTCTGGAAGACGATCTGCACCTTCTGGCGCATGTCCGGGGTCAGGTGGCCGGGACGGGTGTCGACCTTCTTGCCGTCGATCAGCAGGTCGCCGGCGGTCGGCTCGTCGATGAAGGTGATCATGCGGGCAAGGGTGGACTTGCCGCAGCCGCTCTCGCCGACGATCGCCAGCGTCTTGCCGCGTTCCAGCTTGAAGGAGACGCCCTTTACCGCATGGATGATCTTCTTCGGCTTGAAGAGGCCGCCCTGCAGTTCGTAATCGCGCTTGATGTCGCGTACTTCGAGCATGGTTTCGTTCGTCGTATTGCTCATGCGCGGGTCTCCGAAGCCGGCTCGGGCGTGCCTTCGAAGAAGGCGGACACGGTGGTCAGGCGATCTCCGGTCGCATTTTCCGGCAAGGCCGCCAGAAGCGCCTTTGTGTAATTGCTCTTGGGGCTTTCGAAGAGGGAAAGCACGTCGGCTTCCTCCATCTTGCGGCCCTTGTACTGCACCACGACGCGATCCGCCGTCTCGGCCACGACACCCATGTCGTGGGTGATCATGATGAGGCCCATGCCGTTCCTGGCCTGCAGCGACATGATGAGGTCGAGGATCTGCTTCTGGATCGTCACGTCTAGCGCGGTGGTCGGTTCGTCGGCGATCAGGAGCTTCGGGTTGCAGGCGATGGCCATGGCGATCATGACGCGCTGGCACTGACCGCCCGACATCTGGTGCGGAAAACTGCCCAGGCGCTCCTCGGGATTCGGCAGGCCGACCTGCCTGAAAAGCTCGATCGCTCGGGCGTGGCGGGCTTGTCTGTCCAGGCCGAGGTGGATGCGCAGCACTTCCTCGATCTGGAAGCCGACCGTGAAGCAGGGATTGAGGCTGGCGATGGGCTCCTGGAAGATCATCGCGATATCCTTGCCGATCAGCTTGCGGCGCTCGGCCGGGCTGATGTTCCGGATGTCGCGGTCTTCGAAGAGCATGCGGTCGGCGGTGATCTTCGCCGTCCAGGGAAGCAGGCCCATGACGGCGAGCATGGCGACAGACTTGCCGGAGCCGGATTCGCCGACGACGGCCAGAACCTCGCCCTTTTCAACCGAGAGGGAGACGCCGTCGACGGCCTTGAACCAGCCTGTCGCGGTTTCGAATTCGACGGTGAGGTTGTCGATTTGCAGAAGCGCCATGATCAGGACCTCTTCAATTTCGGATCGAGCGCATCGCGCAGGCCGTCGCCCATCAGGTTGATTGCAAGGACGGTGACGAGGATTGCAAGGCCGGGGAAGGTGACGACCCACCAGGCGCGCAGGATGAATTCGCGCGCTTCGGCAAGCATAGTCCCCCATTCCGGCGCAGGCGGCTGGGCGCCCATGCCGAGGAAGCCGAGCGCCGCCGCATCCAGGATGGCGTTCGAGAAGGAAAGCGTCGCCTGGACGATCAGCGGCGCGGTGCAGTTCGGCAGGATGGTGCGGAACATCAGCCGCAGGGGGCCGGCGCCGGCAAGGCGTGCGGCGGTCACGTAGTCGCGGGTCTTTTCGGCCATGACGGCGGCGCGGGTCAGGCGGACGAAATGCGGCTGCAGCGTCAGCGCGATGGCGATCATGCCGTTCGTCAGGCTGGGGCCGAGGATCGCGACGAGCACGAGCGCCAGCAGCAGGGACGGGAAGGCGAGGATGATGTCCATCAGCCGCATGATGACGGTATCGACCCAGCCGCGATAATAACCGGCGATCAGGCCGACGAAGATGCCGCCGGTGAGCGACAGCGTCGTCACGAAGACGCCGATGAACAGCGAATATTGCGCGCCGTAGATGAGCCGCGAGAGAATGTCGCGGCCGACCGGGTCCGTGCCGAGCAGATAGCCAGCCCGGCCGCCTTCGGTCCAGATCGGCGGTATGAGGACGGCGTCGCGATATTGCTCGAAGGGCGAGTGGGGCGCGATGACGGGCGCGAGAAGCGCGACGACGACCAGTATCAGGAAAACGAACAGGCCGATGACGGCGCCGCGGTTTTCGGAGAAGTAGAACCAGAACTCCTTGAGCATCTGGCGGCGGAGAGCGGCGCTGGAGACAGCCTCGGGCGCCTTGTCGACGGTGGTGTCGGCCATGGGATTTTCTCCTTCTTAGTGCCGGATGCGCGGGTTGATGAGGCCGTACGTGACGTCAACGATGAGGTTGACGAGCATGATGATGCCGGCAATCAGCAGCAGGCCGCCCTGAATGACCGGATAGTCGCGGCGGAAGACGCTGTCGACCATCCACTTGCCGATGCCCGGCCAGGAGAAGATCGTCTCGGTCAGGATCGCGCCGGCGAGCATCACGCCGATCTGCAGGCCGATCGTGGTGATGACCGGGATCATGGCGTTGCGCAGCGCATGGATGCCGACGACGCGGAACGGCGAAAGCCCCTTGGCGCGGGCGGTGCGCACATAATCTTCCGAGAGCACTTCCAGCATGGCGGAGCGGGTCTGGCGCGCGATCACGGCAAGCGGAATGGTGGCCAGCACGATCGACGGCAGCGCCAGATGGCTCAAGGCCGAGGCGAAGGCGCCTTTCTGTCCGGAAAGAAGCGAATCGATCAGCATGAAGCCGGTGACCGGCGGGAAGAAGAACATCAGAGAAATGCGGCCGGAGACCGGGAACCACTGGAGAATGCCGGAAAACAGGATGATGAGCAGAAGGCCCCACCAGAAGATCGGCATGGAGTAACCGACGAGCGCCACTCCCATCAGGGCCTGGTCGAAGAACGATCCGCGCTTGATGGCGGCGATCACGCCGGCCGGAATGCCGATCGCGACGGCAATGACGATGGCGCAAAGCGAAAGCTCGACCGTCGCCGGGAAGAGGGCGAGGAACTGGTCGAGGATCGGCTTTTTCGAAACGATCGAGGAGCCGAAATCGCCGGTGACCACGCCGCCCAGGTAATCGAGATACTGGATCACCAGCGGCCGGTCGAGGCCAAGCTGCTGGCTGATCAGCGCATGCCGCTCGGGAGACATGACGCGCTCGCCCGAGAGGAGGGCGACGGGATCGCCTGGCAGCAGCCGGATGAAAGAGAACGCGATGATGGAGACCCCGATGAAAGTCGGGATCAGCACGGCGAGACGCCGCAAAAGGAAGCCAAACATTCTAAAACCTTCGATGGTTTTTTGGTCGTGGCCGATTCACGGCATTGTCAAGCCATGAAAACGGCAATCGAGGCGTCATCGCCACATTTTTGTGGCGTCTCTTAAGAAAATGCCGCGGGAAACGCAACGCGTCCCGCGGCAAAAAATTGTGATGAGGCTGTCTTACTCAGCGATATCGACAGATTCGAAGGTGAAGTCGCCGAGCGGGCTCTGGTTGAAGCCGGTCACGCCCTTGGCCATCGGAACGACGGAAAGCGAGTGATCGAGGGTTGCCCAGGGGGCCTCTTTCTTGAAGATGACCTGCGCCTGCTCGTAGAGCTTGGTGCGCTCGGCCTGGTCGGACGTGACCTTGGCCTTCTTCACGAGCGTGTCGAATTCCTTGTTGCACCACTGCGCGCGGTTGTTGCCGCCGACGGCATCGCAGCCGAGCAGGGTGTCGAGGAAGTTGTCCGGGTCGCCGTTGTCGCCGGTCCAGCCAAGAATGGCCGCGCCGTCGCGGTTCTTGTCCTTCGAACGCTGCAGGTATTCGGCCCATTCGTAGGAGACGATCTCGGCCTTGACGCCGATCTTGGCGAAATCGTCCTGGATGATTTCGGCCGCGCGGCGTGCGTTCAGCATGTAGGGACGCGAAACCGGCATGGCCCAGATCTTCATCGAAAGATCCTTGACGCCGGCATCGGCCAGCACCTTCCTGGCGGCATCCAGGTCGTAGGCGTCGTCCTTGATGTCCTTGTTGTAGGACCACATGGTCGGCGGGATCGGGTTGGTGGCGGGCGTGGCCATGCCCTGGAAGACGGCGTCGACGATCGCCTTCTTGTTGATCGCCTTGTTCAGCGCGATGCGGACTTCCGGCTTGTCGAAGGGGGCCTGCGTCGTGTTGTAGGCGAGATAGGCGATGTTGAGGCCTTCCTGCTCCAGAACCTTCAGCTTCGGGTCAGCCTTCATCGACTGGACGTCGGCGGCGTTCGGGTAAGGCATCAGATGGCATTCGCCGGCCTTGAGCTTCTGGTAGCGCACGGCGGCGTCCGTGGTGATCGCGAAGACGAGATCGTCGATCTTCGGGGCCGGGCCCCAGTAATCGGCGTTCTTCTTGAAGCGGATGACGGCGTCCTGCTGGTAACCGACAAAGGTGAACGGACCGGTGCCCAGCGGCATCTGGTTCAGCTGTTCCCTCTTGCCGGCCTTGTCGAGGCTGTCGGCGTATTCCTTCGACAGGATCGAGGCGAACGGCATGGCAAGGTTGGCGAGGAACGGCGCCTCGGGACGGTTGAGGGTGACCTTGACGGTCAGGTCGTCAACCTTCTCGACCGACTTGATGAGCTTCGGGAAGCCCATGCCATCGGCATATTCCCAGGTCGCGCCGCCGATATACTTGTTCCAGGCGTTCTTCTCGTCGATCTGGCGGCCGATCGAGAAGACGACGTCGTCAGCGTTGAGGTTGCGCTTCGGAGTGAAGAAATCCGTCGTCTGGAATTTCACGTTGGCGCGGAGCTTGAACGTGTAGACTGTGCCGTCCTGCGAGATTTCCCAGCTTTCGGCAAGGCCCGGCTCCGGCTGCGTCGTGCCCGGCTTGAATTCGAGCAGGCGGTTGTAGACCGGGTGTGCCGAGGCGTCGAAGGTGGTGCCGGCCGTGTAGAGGCCGGGGTCGAAGCCTTCCGGGGACCCCTCGGCGCAATATACGAAGGTCTTGGCGCTGGCTGCGCCTGCGAAGAATGTTGCCGACAGAAGAGCTGCGGCAAGGGTCAGTTTACGTTTCATCTTTGACTCCCGATGACCTGTGGCCGGCAAGATGCCAGGCCCGGTTGATTTCAGTTGGAATGGGCGCTCTGCTGCGCTCCAAGCCCGATATTCCTGTTATGCACCTCCTGGCGGCCGGATATTGGCTGCGGCCGGCTGTCTTCATTTCTCCCGGCGGGTCCATTGCAGCCTTAAGCTGCGCATGCCCCTTCGAGCCGCTGACGATCAACGGCTTCCCGCCTGCTCATTTTTTGAAAAATTTCCGCAAATTTGGCAAAATTCCCATATGTTATTATCGTTTTCAGCCCGTTCTTTGCTTGTCGACGGGCCATGGCGCGGGAGAATAGCGATTATGCTCCCGTTGTCGAGATGCTAACAATCGCCTATCGATCACAACCGTATCTCGTGGCTCATCTCCAGGTCTCGCTGATTTTGCTGCGTTGCCGCATTGCCATCGGGCCAGAATGGAGTACGGTTCGGGCCTTCCGAAAGGCACAGGCGTATCGAGGCAAGGGTTTCATGACGACAGGCAATTCCAATCTCCCGCTCGTTTGGGATTTCATCGACCGCAAGAAGGAGGTCTTCACCGAGCTTGCGGATCGTGTCTGGGAGACGCCGGAAACCTGCTACATGGAGAAGCTCTCGGCCGCCGCGCATCGCGAGATGCTGGAAGCGCAGGGTTTTCGGATCACCGAGGATGTCGCCGGCATCCCGACCGCCCTCATCGGCGAGGCGGGCGAAGGCGGTCCCGTCATCGCCTTCCTCGGCGAATACGACGCATTGGCGGGGCTGAGCCAGAAGGCGGGCCTTTCAAGCCACGAGCCGCTCGTCGCCGGTGCGAACGGGCATGGCTGCGGCCACAACCTGCTTGGCTCGGCGTCGCTTCTCGCCGCCACCGCGTTGAAGGACTGGCTGGAGAAGACGGGCACGCCCGGCCGCGTGCGCTATTACGGCTGTCCGGCGGAAGAAGGCGGCGCCGCCAAGGCCTTCATGGTGCGCTCCGGCGCGTTCGACGATGTCGACATCGCGATCAGCTGGCATCCGAGCAATTTCGCCGGCGTGCAGCGTGAAACCTCGCTTGCCAATTGCCGCGTCGACTTCACCTTCACGGGCCGCGCGGCTCACGCCTCCGCCGTGCCGGAGCTCGGCCGCAGCGCGCTCGATGCCGTCGAGCTGATGAATGTCGGTGTCAATTATATGCGCGAGCACATGCCCTCCGATTGCCGCATCCACTATGCCGTGCTGGACACCGGCGGCATCTCGCCGAACGTCGTCCAGGCGCATGCCAAGGTGCGCTACGTGGTGCGCGCTCCCGAATTGCCGGGCCTGCTGGCGCTGATCGAGCGGGTGAAGAAGGTCGCCGAAGGGGCGGCGCTGATGACGGAGACCCAGGTCGAGAGCACGATCCTCGCGGGCGTTTCCAACCTTATCGTCAACGCGCCGCTGATGGATGTCATGCAGGACGTCTGGAACAGCATGGGGCCGCCGGCCTTCGACGATGCCGACATCGCGTTCGCCGAGAAAATTCGCGCAACCCTGACGCCGGGGGACGTCGCGGCGAGCTGGAACCAGGAACGCCTTGAGGCGCGGGATATCCCGCTTGCGGATTTCGTCCTGCCGCCTCACAACGAAGTGCGGCAAATGGGCGGCTCCACGGATGTCGGCGACGTGAGCTGGGTCGTGCCGACCGTGCAGGCCTATGGGGCGACGCTCGCTGTGGGGACCCAGCTTCACACATGGCAGGTCGTGGCGCAGGGCAAGAGCCCGCTCGCCCACAAGGGCATGGTTTCCGCCGCCAAGGCGATGGCGGCCACCGGTCTTGCGGCGATGACAAGCGATCAGCTTCGCGAGGCGGCCTGGGCGGATCTGAAGAAGCGGCGCAGGGGCCAGGAATATACGAGCCCCATTCCGTCGGGCGCCGAGCCCCCCGTCGCGGCGATGACGGTCAAATGAGCAGATATTTTGATTGATCCGTCAATTATCTTGAACGCCGGATGAGGCCGAAAGCGGCGATTTGGGCTGTCCAACATCGCCGTTTCCGCTTATGAGATTCTTATGCGCCTGCATGTCTCATAGGAGGTTCGTCGTGCCTGTTCAGCCCAATTCCATCGAAGCCCGCGACAAGGCTTACCAGCTTCACTCCTACACCAACGCCCGTGCGCTGGAGCGTGACGGTTCGCTGGTGATCGATCGTGGCGAGGGCGTCTACGTCTATGACAACAACGGCAGGAAATATATCGAGGCCATGGCGGGCCTCTGGAGCGTCGCCGTCGGCTTCGGCGAGAACCGCCTCGTCGAGGCGGCCGCCAGGCAGATGGCGAAGCTGCCCTATTACCACACCTTCACCGCCCGCAGCCACGGCCCGTCGATCGAGCTGGCGGAAAAGCTGATCCAGATGGCTCCGGTGCCGATGTCCAAGGCCTATTTCACCAATTCCGGCTCCGAGGCCAACGACACGGCGATGAAGATGGTCTGGTATCGCTCGAATGCGCTGGGCAAGCCGGAAAAGAAGAAGATCATCTCCCGCGTCAAGGGTTATCATGGCGTGACGATCGCCAGCGCCAGCCTGACCGGCCTGCCGAACAACCATCGCTCCTTCGACCTGCCGCTGCCGGGCGTCTTCCACACGACCTGCCCCCATTACCGCGTCTACAAGGCGGAGGGCGAGACGGAAGCGGCTTTTGCCGCGCGCTGCGCCAAGGACCTGGAGGATCTGATCCTGAAGGAAGGCCCGGAAACGGTTGCCGCCTTCATCGGCGAACCCGTGATGGGCGCAGGCGGTGTCATCGTGCCGCCGGCCGGCTACTGGGAAGCGATCCAGAAGGTGCTGAAGAAATACGACGTCCTCTTCATCGCCGACGAGGTCATCTGCGGTTTCGGCCGCACCGGCAGGATGTTTGCCACCGAGACATTCTCGCTGGAACCGGACATCATCACGCTTTCCAAGCAGATTTCGTCTTCCTACCAGCCGATCTCGGCGCTGCTCATCAACGAGAAGGTCTACGGCCCCCTTGCCGATGAATCGGCGAAGATCGGCACGTTCGGCCATGGCGTGACGGCTGCGGGCCATCCCGTCGCGGCGGCGGTGGCGCTGGAGAATATCGCCATCATCGAGGAGCGGGATCTTGTCGGCAACGTGCGGGCGCTGGCGCCGAAATTCCAGAGCCGCCTGAAGGCGCTGGAAAGCCACCCGCTGGCGGTCGAAGCCCGCGGTATCGGCCTGATCGGCGCGCTGGAACTCAAGCCGCGCGATGGTTTCGCAGCCGGCCAGCTTGGCCCGAAGCTTCTCGCGATCATGATGGAGAAGGGGCTCATCTCGCGTGCGATCGGCGATTCGCTGGCGCTTTGCCCCCCGATGATCATAGACGAGGCCCAGGTGGATACCGTTTTCGATATCTTCGAGGCCTCGCTGGAAGCCTTCCAGAAACAGCTCGCTGCCTGATCTTGCCCGGAGCCGGGCCGGTCGCGGTCCGGCTCCGATTGCGTGAAGCGCAGGCGGGCCTATATTCGCGTCATGCTTGAACTTGCAGAGACCTATTGGCCGCATATTCTTTTCATCATTTCGGTCCTGGCGGGGACGGCGGCGGCGATTCATGCCGCGATGACCAAGGAGGAGGTCCGCTCCGCGGTCGGCTGGGTCGGCATCATCATCCTGTCTCCCATCGTCGGCGCGGCCCTTTACCTGATCGCGGGGGTCAACCGCGTCCGGCGCACGGTGATCAGTGATCGCCGCGCATTGCTCCAGGGGGAGGTTCGTGCCCATTTCGCTTCCTATGACGCTGCGGATGAACGCGTGGCGGAGCAGTTCGGCCATCGCTTCCGGGCCATGAAGACCCTTGGCGACCGCGTCACTCGCCATCATCTCACCACCGGCAACACGATCGGCGCGCTCGATACCGGAGACGGGGCTTACGGCGCGATGCTGAACGCGATCGGCGAGGCGCAGCGCAGCATCATGCTCGAAACCTATATCTTCGATCGCGACCGGATCGGCGAGCGGTTCGCGGATGCGCTGATCGCCGCCGTCAGGCGCGGGGTCGAGGTGCGGGTTCTCATCGATGCCGTCGGTGCGCGGTATTCCGTGCCAAGCGTGCTCGGCTTGTTGAGGGAAGGCGGCGTTACGGTCGATGTCTTCAACGGCAACGTGATCATGGGGCTGCGCCTGCCCTATGCGAATCTCAGGACGCACCGGAAAATCCTGGTCATCGACGGTAGGATCGCCTTCACGGGCGGCATGAACATCCGTGAAGGCTTTTCGCGCGAATTCAGCGGCGACGATTGTTCCTTCGACACCCATTTCAAGGTCAGCGGGCCGGTCGTTGCCGATCTCTTCGCGATCGCTGCGGCCGATTGGCGGTTCGCGACCGACGAGACGCTCGAAGGCGAGGCCTGGGCGCTGGACACGCCCGAGACCGAACCGGGCGCGCCCGTCATCATCCGCGCCGTCTCCTCCGGCCCCGACCGCAGCGTCGAGACGAACCACAAGATGCTGATGGGGGCTTTCTCGGTGGCGCGATCCTCTATCCGGATCGTATCGCCCTATTTTCTGCCTGACCGGGAGCTGATCACCGCGCTCGTGACCGCGGCACGGCGTGGCGTGGCTGTCGATATCGTCGTTCCGACCGCCAACAATCTCGTTCTGGTCGATCGCGCGATGACCGCGCAATTCGACCAGATGTTGAAGAACTATTGCCGCATATGGCGCGCCTCGGGCCCGTTCAACCATTCCAAGCTGATGGCGATCGACGGGCGATGGGCCTATGTCGGTTCCTCCAATCTCGATCCGAGGTCCCTTCGGCTCAATTTCGAAGTCGATCTCGAAGTTCTCGATTGTCCTTTTGCCGAAGCATTGGAACGAAGGATCGATCTGGCGATTTCTTCCGCGAGCGAAGTGACGCTCGACGGGCTGCAGGCAAGGCCCTTCCCGGTCCGGCTTGTCGAGCGTGTGCTTTGGCTGGGTTCGCCCTATCTGTAGTCATGGGAATTACCGGGGAACTACTGGATCGACGGGCGGATTGTCGTGTAGTTTGTGCACATGCGAACAGCCTTTCACACCATGCGGCAAAAACGACCAAACCTTCCGTCAAGCATTCTCGCGTCGATCCGCGCCCGCAGGAACAGGGGCGCCGGGGTTCACGAACCTCACGATCGCAGCAGGGGTATGCTGATCGCTTCCTACAACGTCCACAAATGCGTCGGCATCGACGGCAAATTCGATCCCGCCCGGACCAGCCATGTGATCCGCGAGATCGGCGCGGACGTGATCGCGCTTCAGGAGGCCGATACCCGGTTCGGCGAGCGGCGGGGCCTGCTGGATCTGGCCTGGATGGAGCGGGAGACCGGTCTTTTTCCGGTTCCCGTCAACGGGGTCGCGAAGGCGCACGGCTGGCATGGCAATGTGGTCTTCTTCCGCGAGGGCCTTGTGCGCGACGTGCATCAGGTGAAGCTGCCGGGGCTTGAGCCGCGGGGAGCGCTCATCACGGAACTCGAACTCAGGGACGGAAGCATGTTCCGCATCATTGCGGCGCATCTCGGCCTGCTCAACCGTTCGCGGCACCAGCAGACCCGCATGATCCTCGATATCCTGAGTTCTCGCGAGGAGCATCCGACCGTTCTGATGGGCGATCTCAACGAATGGCGGCTTGGCGACCGCTCCTCGCTCAATACGCTCGCCGCCGTGTTCGGGTTGCCGGCGGCCGTGCCGAGTTTCCCGTCCCGCCTGCCGGTGCTCGCGCTCGACCGGATCATGGCGAACCGTCCGGGACTGATCGATACCGTCGAGACCCACGATACGCCGCTTGCACGGCTTGCCTCCGACCATCTCCCGATCAAGGCCGTGCTGAGGCTCGGCGCATTGCCGGCAGCCGAGGGCGCGAAGGCCGGCTGACGCCCGTTTCTTGAGGCTTTACCGCGGCCAAAAGCGCCGATAGGCTTGTCCGCGACCCGCCAGTTCTTCCTCGACCGGAACCTGCCTATGACCGACATCGCCATGATCGAAGCCGCGCGTGCCCGCCTCGACGGCCATACGCGGCGCACGCCGCTGCTCTCCTCCCCATTCCTCGACGAAATTGCCGGGCGCCGCATATTCGTGAAGCCGGAATGCCTGCAGCATACGGGTTCGTTCAAGTTTCGCGGAGCCTGGTCGGCGATTTCGGCGCTATCTCCGGAGGTGCGCGCCAAGGGCGTGATCGCCTTCTCCTCCGGCAATCATGCCCAGGGCGTGGCGCTGGCGGCGAGAATGCATGGCATTCCGAGCGTGATCGTCATGCCGTCCGACGCTCCCCGCATCAAGATCGGCAATACGCGCGCCTATGGCGCGGAAGTCGTGCTCTACGACCGGGGGAAAGAGGACCGCGATGCGGTCGGCGCCCGATTGTCTCAGGAGCGCGGCCTGACGCTGATCAAGCCTTTCGATGAGCCGCTGGTCATTGCCGGTCAGGGAACGGCAGGCCTGGAAATCGCCGAACAGGCGAAGGAAGAAGCGATCGGAAAGGCGGACGTTCTCGTTCCGACCGGCGGCGGCGGCTTCATTTCGGGCATCGCGCTGGCGCTTGAGGCCAGGGCGCCGCAGTTCCTCGTCCGCCCTTGCGAGCCGCAAGGTTTCGACGATGTGGCCCGTTCGCTCGCTTCCGGCAGGATCGAACGCAACGCGGCCCAGTCGGGTTCGCTCTGCGATGCGATCATTACCCCGCAACCGGGCAACATCACATTTCCCATCATGTCGAGGCTGTGCGGTTCCGGTCTTGTGGTCACGGAAGACGAGGCGCTTCACGCCGTGGCGCTCGCTTTCAGCCGCCTGAAGATCGTGGTCGAGCCGGGCGGCGCCGTTGCGTTGGCCGCCGCGCTTTTTCACGGCGAGACGCTGGGTGAAGCGGTGATTGCCGTCTGCTCAGGCGGCAATATCGACCCCGATATCTTTCGTCTGGCGCTCGATAAATTTCCGGTCTGAAAGGCCGCCGAGACGCAAGGGTATAATAAACCGTTAACTCGCCAAAGGGGGCTTTAAGAAAAAAGGATTTTCTACGGAACATATGGCAGCGTGGAACATTATCTCTATCGGGTTAATCGAGATAAGATAGCATAGAGAAAAGTCCGAAAAGGGCAGGACCCGAACCTGGGAGGTATCCATGCAGCAAGCTCAGCATCAGACACGGCCTTTCCCTGTTCGCAATGCATCCTCCACAGGCAAGTGGCAGTGGGCGGCCAATGCGGCTCTGGTGACCGCGGCCTTTCTGTTCGTCGGCGCCGTGACGCTCGGCCTTTTCCCGTAAGTTTCCGATCCTCCTGGAAACGCCGGCACCTCCCGCGCTTCGGCAGCGCGGGAGGTGTTTTGCTTTCAGGTCTATTCCAGGGGAAGATAGGCTTCCGCCAGTTCCACCCAGAAGCTGGTGCCGATCGGCAGAGCGTCGTTGAATTTCAAAAGGTCGAGTTCGACATGCCGGTGAAGGTAGCGGCGCGTTGCCACCACTTCGGCCATGTGGTTGGAAAACTGGATCGTCATCGCTCAAAACCGGAATTTCGACCGGATTGTCCAAGGGCGGGCCAGGCCGCCGCAGCTTCGATATGAATAGCAGCGCGGGCCGGGGGAGGTAACCCGCCTGCGATCACATTTCGCCTTTTCGCTGCAATTTCCGGCTGAGCAAACGCGATGTTGCATCCAATGAAAAATCTTCGCATTATCAAAGGACTGCTTCCGTTCAGCTTTTATTCAGGCTGGTCTGCTTAAAGGCGGAAATTGTGTCAATCCGCAAGAAGCGGGCGATAGATTCCGGTCGGTGATTTGCAATATCCGGACCGCTCTCTATTTCCCTTCTTCGCAGATTTGCATCCGGCCGGTCACCATAACCAAAATGATGGCTGGCTCTTCCGATGCAGGCCGAGTAAGGCGAGGCCGGCAAACCCCAGAGTTTTCACCCAGAAGCCGTATCCATGTCCTTTCACAATCCGCCGTCAGCTTCCTCGCGCGAAACCGAAGTCAAGCAGATCGATCACAACGATTCGATCCGTTCGACCTACTTCAACATCGATGCATTGAGGGAATGCGGCGAGAACCTCGGCAAGGACGGCACGTCCAGCCTGCCCGGTTTCACCGAATTCGACTTCTTCCAGCGCCACAAGGAGAACGAGAAGGAAATCTTCCGTGTCTACCGGGCGACCGCGGTGGATGTGGATGCCGGGGCGACGATCACTCCCGCAGCCGAATGGCTGCTCGACAACTACTACATCGTCGAAGAGGCGATCCAGGAAGTCCGTCGCGACTTCCCGAAGAAGTTCTACCGCCAGCTTCCGACAATGAGGGTTGGCGGCCATGAAATGCCGCGTGTGCTGGTGCTTGCCTGGCTTTATGTCGCGCATACGCACAGCAGCCTGTCGCGCGACGGGCTTGCGGCCATGGTCGAGGGCTTCCAGGTCGAGGAGCCCCTGGAAATCGGCGAGCTCTGGGCGCTGCCTTCATTCATCCGCTTCGTGCTGATCGAAAACCTGCGCCGCATCGCGACCCGCGTCGACCGCTCGCGCAACATGCGCCGCCGGGCCAATGAAGTGGCCGACGAGATCATCCGTCTCAACGACGAGGCGGCGAGCGCCGGGCTGCTCAAGGGCATCGAGGAGCTGACGAACGACAACACGTTCACGACCCAGTTCCTCTATCGCCTGCGCAATGCGTCCCAGACGTCGGGATTTGCGATCGCCTGGCTCGAGCAGCGGCTGGAGCAGGCCGGCACCGACACCGAAGAGGTGATGCTGGCCGAGCAGAACCGTCTTTCGTCCGGCAACGTGACGATGGGCAACATCATCAAGAGCCTGCGCGAGATCGACGACACCGAATGGAGCATCTGGTTCGAGGAAGTCTCGCAGATCGACAAGATCTTCCGCGAGCGCACAGACTATGAGGCGCTCGATTTCGGTTCGCGCAACGCTTATCGCAACCGCATCGAACAGATCGCACGCCGCTCGCGCAGAAGCGAGGCGGAGGTTGCCGAAGTGGCCATCCGGCTGGCCGAGGAGGCCGCCGGCCAGGAGAATGCCGACCCGCGCGAAACCAATGTCGGCGCTTTCGTCGTCGGCCGCCGGCGCAGGGAGCTGGAGGCAGCCGTCGGTTACAGGCCGCTCTTCGTGCAGCAGACCGTGCGCCTCGTTCGCAAGCTCAACTGGTTTGCCATTGCCGGGCCGGTCATCTTCCTGACGGTGCTCGCCATGGCGGTCGCCGGCTGGTTCCTCGTGCAGGCGGATATTCCGCTGCCGGTCGTTTTCTTCTTCCTGCTGATGTTCGCGCTGCCGGCCTCGGAAGGCGCGACCGGCCTCTTCAATACGATTGTCACCTACGTGGTCCGGCCGGCCCGGCTCGTCGGCTACGAGTTCAAGGAGGGCATTCCGGAAGAGGCGAAGACGCTTGTCGTCGTGCCGTGCCTGATCTCCGACCGGGACACGGTCGACGAGCTCATCCGCAACCTCGAGGTCCACTATCTCGCCAATCCGCATGGCGAGATCTATTTCGCGCTGCTGAGCGACTGGCGCGACAGCAAGGTCGAGGAAACGGAAGCCGACCTGGAAATCCTCGATTATGCCAAGCGTGAAGTGGCCGCGCTGAGCGCCAAATACGCCCATGACGGCAAGACGCGTTTCTATCTCCTGCACCGCCGCCGCCTGTTCAACCCCAGCGAAGGCGTCTGGATGGGCTGGGAGCGCAAGCGCGGCAAGCTGCACGAGCTCAATCTGCTGCTGCGCGGCGATCGCGACACGACCTATCTGCCGGGCGCCAATACGGCGCCGGAAGGCGTCCAGTACGTCATGACGCTCGATGCCGACACACGCCTGATGCGCGACGCGGTGACGAAGCTGGTCGGCAAGATGCACCATCCGATCAACCAGCCGGTCCTCGATCCGAAATCGAACCGCGTGATCCATGGCTACGGCCTCATGCAGCCGCGCGTCACGCCATCGTTGACGACCGGCAAGGAGGCTTCGGTCTTCCAGCGCGTGTTCTCGGTCGGCCGCGGTCTCGACCCTTACGTCTTCACCGTCTCCGACGTCTATCAGGACCTTACCGGCGAAGGCAGCTTCACCGGCAAGGGCCTCTACCATGTCGATGCCTTCGAGGCTTCGCTGAAGGGACGGATCGAGGAGAATTCGATCCTCAGCCATGACCTCCTCGAAGGTTCGTTCGCGCGCTGCGCGCTGGTGACCGATGTGGAGCTCGTCGAGGATTTCCCGGTCCGCTACGAGGTGGAAGTCTCGCGCCAGCATCGCTGGGCCCGCGGCGACTGGCAGCTCCTGCCCTATATCCTCGATCCGAAGCGCGGCGTCACGGCACTCGGCCGCTGGAAGATGATCGACAACCTGCGTCGTTCGCTCACCCCGATCGCCTGGTTCTTCGCATCCGTGCTCGGCTGGTATTTCATGGACCCGCTCGGCGCGCTGATCTGGCAGATCCTGCTGATCTTCTCGCTGTTCGTCGCCCCGACGCTCGGTCTCATCACCGGCCTCCTGCCGCATTCGACCGACATCGTGCCCGGAGCGCATTTCTATTCGGTCTGGTCGGACATGCGTTCCGCCAACGCGCAGGTGGCGCTCCGCATCGTCTTCATCGCGGACTCCGCCTGCATCATGACGGATGCGATCGCCCGTTCGCTCTATCGCCTGTTCTTCAGCCGGAAACTGATGCTCGAATGGCGCACCGCGGCTTCGATCCAGTCGAGCGCGCAGGGCAGCCCGCAGGATTATTACCGGGCGATGTGGCATGCGCCGGCGATTGCCGTTCTCAGCATCATCCTGTCGGCCATTCCGGGCGACAACGCCTTCCTGGTCGGCATTCCGTTCGCCGTGCTGTGGATCTTCTCGCCGCTCGTCGCATGGTATGTGAGCCAGTCGGCCGAGACGGAAGACCGTCTTTTCGTTCCGGAACCGGTGTCGGTCGACCTGCGCAAGATCGCCCGCCGCACCTGGCGGTATTTCGAGACGTTCGTCACGCTGGAGCAGAATTACCTGCCGCCGGACAATTTCCAGGAAAAGCCCGATCCGATCATCGCCAAGCGCACGTCGCCCACCAATATCGGCGTCTACCTCCTGTCGACGATCTCCGCGCGGCATTTCGGCTGGATCAGTTTCACCGATACGATCGAACGGATCGAACAGACCATCTCGACCATCGAGCGGGCGGAGAAATTCCGCGGGCACATGTTCAACTGGTATCATACCGATACCCTGAAGCCGCTCGCACCGCGCTATGTGTCTTCGGTGGACAGCGGGAACCTCGCCGGTCACCTGATCGCCATCTCGTCGGCCCTGCGCATATGGGCGGAGGCGCCTTCGGCGCATCTGCAGGGCAATCTCGACGGTATCGGCGACGTTGCCGGCATCCTTGCCGAAACGTTGAAGGCGCTGCCGGACGACCGCAAGACCGTCCGTCCGCTTCGCCGGCGTCTCGAAGAGCGCATCGTCGGCTTCGGCAATGCGCTGGCGGCGGTCAAGCGCGAACATGAATTCGCCTCGATCCGCATCATCAACCTTGCCGTCCTGGCGCGCGATATCCAGAAGCTTGCGACCAACCTCGACCATGAGGTCCGCTCGGCGCAGAGCGAGGAAGTCACCCGCTGGGCGGCGTCGCTCGTTACCGCCTGCGAAGCGCATATCGCCGACAGCGTTTTCGACAACGCCAATATCGAATCGCTGCGCGAGCGGCTGACCACGCTGCGCGACCGTACCCGCAGCATCGCCTTTTCGATGGATTTCAGCTTCCTGTTCCGCAAGGAGCGCCGCCTGCTTTCGATCGGCTATCGCGTCGAAAGCAACGAACTGGACGAGGCCTGCTATGACCTGCTCGCCTCCGAAGCGCGCCTGACCAGCCTTTTTGCGATCGCCAAGGGCGATCTGCCGACGGAGCATTGGTATCGCCTCGGCCGCCAGGTCGTGCCGATCGGCGCGCGTGGCGCCCTGGTCTCATGGTCGGGTTCGATGTTCGAATACCTGATGCCGCCGCTCGTCATGCAGGAGCGTCAGGGCGGCATCCTGAACCAGACCAACAACCTCGTGGTCCGGGAGCAGATGAACCACGGCAAGCGCCTTGGAACCCCCTGGGGCATTTCCGAGGCGGCGTTCAATGCCCGCGATCACCAGTTCAACTACCAGTACACGAATTTCGGCGTGCCGACGCTTGGCCTCAAACGCGGCCTCGGTCAGAATGCCGTCATCGCTCCCTATGCCTCGATCCTCGCCAGCCAGTACGATCCGATCTCGGCCGCGGAGAACCTGGCGGAGCTGCGTTCGCTCGGCGCGCTCGGCATGTTCGGTTTCCACGACGCGGTCGACTTCACGCCGACCCGCGTTCCGGAAGGCAAGCGCTGTGCGGTGGTCTACAACTACTATGCCCACCATCACGGCATGTCGATCGCGGCGATTGCCAACGTCGTGATGAACGGCCTGCTGCGTGAGTTCTTCCATTCCGATCCGGTGATCGAGGCGGCCGAACTGCTTCTGCAGGAAAAGGCGCCGCGCGATATCCCGGTCATGAGCGCCAAGCATGAGGAGACCCCCGGCAAGGGCCAAGGCGAGCTGTTGCGCCCGGAAATCCGCACCATCAACAACCCGGCCACCAAGGATCGCGAGCTGGTGCTCCTGTCGAACGGCCATTATTCGGTGATGCTGACCGCCACCGGCTCAGGCTATTCCCGCTGGAACGGCATGTCGGTCGCCCGCTGGAAGCCGGACCCGACCGAAGACCGCTGGGGTCAGTTCCTCTTCCTGCGCGATACGTCGACCGGCGAATGGTGGTCCGCGACTGCCGAGCCCCGCCGCGCGGAAGGCGAGAAGACCAAGGCGATCTTCAGCGACGAGCGGGCGGAATTCCACAAGACGATCGGCGACCTGACGAGCACCGTCGAGTGCATCGTTGCGACCGAGCACGATGCGGAAGGCCGTCGCCTGACCCTGCTGAACATGGGAGCCGAGGACCGCTTCATCGAGGTGACCTCCTATCTGGAGCCCGTGCTCGGCAACGAGGACGACGACAACGCCCATCCGGTCTTCTCGCGGATGTTCGTCCGCACCGAGATCGGCAAGCGCGGCGACGTCATCCGCGCCTGGCGCAACAAGCGCAGTCCGAACGAGCCCGACATGGTGGTCGCGCATCTGGCGGCGGATAACGCCGGCTCCGCGCGCCCGACGGAATTCGAGACGGACCGCCGGAAGTTCCTCGGCCGCGGCCGCACGCTTGCGGAGGCCGCCGCCTTCGATCCGGGTGCCGCGCTTTCCGGCACGGACGGCTTCACGCTCGACCCGATCCTGTCGCTGCGGCGCGCCGTGCGCGTGCCGGCGGGCAAGAAGGTCAGCATCATCTTCTGGACGATTGCCGCACCGAAGCGCGAGGAGCTCGATCAGGCGATCGAACGCTACCGTCACCCGGATGCGTTCCAGGCGGAGCTCACCCAGGCATGGACGCGCACGCAGGTGCAGATGCGCCATCTCGGCGTCTCGTCCCAGGATGCCGCCGCTTTCCAGCATCTGGCGCGTTACCTCATCTATCCGGACATGCAGCTTCGCGCCGATCAGGCGACGATCCATTCCGGCCTGCAGCCGCAATCGTCGCTGTGGTCCTCCTCGGTCTCCGGCGACTTCCCGATCTTCACGCTGCGCATCAACGACGACAACGACATGCCGGTCGCCAAGGAGGCGATGAGCGCCCAGGAATACCTGCGGTCGCGCGGCGTGATCACCGATCTCGTGATCTTCAACGAGCGTGCCGCATCCTATGCCCAGGAAATGCAGCACGCGATCGAATATCTGTCGGAGAACGCCCGTCGCCTTGGTCAGCAGGAGGGGCAGCGCCAGCATGTCTTCTCGCTCCGTCGCGACATCATGGACGAAGAGGGGTCGGAAGGCGTGGTCGCCGCATCGCGCGTCGTGCTGCATGCCCGCAACGGCAAGATCAGCGACCAGCTCAACCGCACGGCCTCCATCTTCGCCCCGACGAAGGATCAGGAGATCGAGGTCGACCGCCGTCCTCTCCTGAACGGTGAGATCTTCCAGGCTCCGGCCGAGATCGAAGCGCCCTCCGACCTCGATTTCTGGAACGGTTTCGGCGGCTTTTCCAAGGATGGGAGCGAATATGTCGTGCGCCTGCATGGCGGGCAGGCGACGCCGCAGCCGTGGATCAATGTCATCTCCAACGACAAGTTCGGCTTCCACATCTCGGCGGAAGGCGCAGGTTTCACCTGGGCGCAGAATTCCCGCGATTATCAGCTGACGCCGTGGACGAACGACATGGTCGTGAACCGCCCGGGCGAAGCGTTCTATGTCGCCGACCGGGACAGCGGCGCCGTGATGGTGCCGTTCGCAACGCTATCGCGCAAGCCGGAAACCAGGTTCGAAACGCGGCACGGGCTCGGTTACTCGGTCTTTTCGGCCGAGGACGATGGCCTCAGGCTGGAGCTGACGCAGACGGTCGACCGCACGCGGCCGGCCAAGCTCGCGTCGTTCTTCCTGCGCAATACCGGTTCCGAAACGCGCAAGCTGCGGGTCTACGGTTATGCCGAATGGCTGCTCGGCAGCAATCCGTCGCGTTCCATCCCGTTCATCCTGTCGAGCCGCGACGAGGAGACGGGGGCGCTGTTCGCGACCAATCCCTACAGCATCGACTATCGCCGCTTTGCCTTCATGGCGATGAAGGAGATGCCGACCGGGTTCACGACGAGCCGGCGCGAATTCATCGGCCGCTTCGGATCGATCCAGTTGCCGACGGCGGTGACATCGGTCGCTCCTCTCAACGGCGCGCTCGATCTCGACGGCGATCCGTGCGCGGCGCTCGCCTACGATATCGAACTTGCGCCCGGCGAGGAAAGGAAGCTCACCTTCATCCTCGGCGATGCGGAAACGAAGGAGGAAGCGCAGGCGCTCGTCGGGCAATTGCGCGACGAGGAGTTCGACACGATCCTCCGGGCGAACGGCGACTTCTGGAAGGGCTTTACGGGCCGCCTGAAGATATCGACGCCGGACAAGTCGCTCGACAACATGATCAACCACTGGCTGCCCTATCAGGCCCTCGGCTGCCGCATCATGGCCCGCACCGCCTTCTATCAGGCGTCCGGCGCCTTCGGCTTCCGCGACCAGTTGCAGGATACGCTCGCCTTCCTGGTGCACGAGCCCTCGCTCGCCCGCCGCCAGATCGTCAACGCGGCCTCGCGGCAATTCAAGGAAGGCGACGTGCTGCACTGGTGGCTGCCGAGCTCCGGCGCCGGCGTGCGGACGATGATCTCAGACGACGTCGTCTGGCTCGCCTATGGTATTCACCAGTATGTCTCGGCGACCGGTGATGCATCCCTGCTCGACGAGGAACTGGCATTCATCGAGGGCCCGGTGCTCGAAAAGAGCAAGCACGACGCCTTCATCCAGCCGACGATCTCGGCCGAGTCCGCATCCCTCTACGAGCATGCGGCGAGGGCGCTGGACCTCGCGATCACCCGCACGGGGGACAAGGGCCTGCCGCTCATCCTCGGCGGAGACTGGAACGACGGCATGAACCGCGTCGGCGTCGGCGGCCGCGGCATGAGCGTCTGGCTCGGCTGGTTCCTGGCCAGCGCGCTCCGGAACTTCTTGCCCTATGCCTCGAAGCGCAACGACCGCCAGCGTGTCCAGCGCTGGACCGATCACCTGGAAGCGCTCAGGGATGCGCTGGAAAAGGCCGGCTGGGACGGCACCTACTATCGTCGCGGCTATTTCGACGACGGTTCGCCGCTCGGCTCCAGCAGCAGCGACGAATGCCGCATCGATTCCCTTGCCCAGTCCTGGAGCGTACTCTCCGGGGAAGGCGATCCGGATCGCGCCCGGCAGGCGATGGACGCGGTGCTCGACAAGCTTGTCGACGAGGAAGCGGGCATCATCCGCCTCTTCACGCCGCCGTTCCAGGATACCCGCAGGGACCCGGGCTATATCCGGGCATACCCGCCGGGCGTCCGGGAGAACGGGGGGCAGTATACGCATGCGGCGATCTGGGTCGTACTGGCCCTGGCGGCGCTGAAGCGTGGCGACGACGCCTGGAAGTGCTTCCAGATTCTCAACCCGATCAACCATGCGCTCGATCGCTCCGCTGCGGAGACCTATCGCGTCGAGCCTTACGTGGTTGCCGCGGACGTCTATGGTCACGGTTCCTATACCGGCCGAGGCGGCTGGAGCTGGTATACGGGATCTGCGGGCTGGCTTTACCGCGCCGCGATCGAAGGCATTCTCGGCGTGCGGCGGCAGGGCGACCGGCTGTTCGTCGATCCGGCCCTGCCGACCGGATGGGACGGTTTCACCGCCGAACTCACGATCGGCGATGCGGTTCACAAGATCGTCGTCAAGGACGGGAAGGTGACCATCGACGGCAATGCGGTCGACGCGACGGAAGGTTTCCCGCTTGCAGCGTCGGCGTCGAGGTCCATACCGACACCGGCGGAGAGCTGACGGCCTCCGGTCGGGAAAACCGAGCAATGACAGAAAGCCCCGCGCCATAGGATATGGCGCGGGGCTTTTCCGTTTTCCGTTCATGGGAAGCGTCGGGCAAGACGGCTTCAGCGGCAGGTTCGGAGGTCTCGTCTTTCGGCGCAGTAACGGGTGGTACAAGAGAGAACGCGTCAGGCCGGTTGCGTGACAGCTCCAGGCTGGTCTTCGGCTTCATCTTCCACGAGGATTCCGCTCGTTCTCAGAAGCGAGGTGAAGCGTCCGCCGCTTCTGCTCAGTTCGTCGTAGCTGCCCATCTCGGCAATGCGGCCGTTGTCGAGGAAGATTACCTTGTTGGCATCCCGGATGGTCGACAGCCGGTGGGCGATGATGAAGGTCGTGCGGTTCTGGCGCAGGCGGTCGATTGCAGCCTTCACGCGGGCTTCGGTTTCGACGTCAAGGGCGCTGGTGGCCTCGTCGAGAACCAGGATCGGCGCGTTCTTGAGGATGGCGCGGGCGATCGCGATACGCTGGCGCTCCCCGCCGGACAGGCGGTTGCCGCGTTCGCCGACAGACGTGTCGTAGCCGGTAAGCCGGCTTTCGATGAAGTCGGTCGCGGCAGCGGCCTCCGCCGCCCTGGCGATTTCCTCCTCGGTGGCTCCTTCACGTCCGAGACGGATGTTCTCGCTGATCGAGCGGTTGAGAAGGCCGGCATCCTGGAAGACCGTGGCGAGGGACTGGCGCAGCGATTTGCGGGTCACGGTGCCGATATCGATGCCGTCGATAAGGATTTTCCCCTGCTGGGGGTCGTAGACGCGCTGCAGGAGATTGATGAGCGTCGTCTTGCCGGCTCCGGTGGGGCCGACGATCGCGACCGTTTCGCCCGCCTTGGCCGTGAAGGAGATGTCGTGAACGCCCTGGCTCGTATTGGCAAAACCGAACGAGACGTCGCGGAATTCAACCTCGCCGCGGACATTGCCGAGTTCACGCGCATCCGCCGGCTCGGCACGTTCCTCGACCGAATCCTCGAGCACGAAGAAGTCTTCGAGCTTGGCGCGTGCTTCGAAGATCTGCGTGGCGAACTGGCGCAGGAGGTCGAGGCGGCCGATGAGAAGGTTTGCGAAGCCGATGAATGCGACGACGTCGCCGACGCGCAATTGCCCCTGCTGCACCAGGACGGTGCCGATGACGAGGATGACGCCCATGGACACCGTCGACGCGGTGCGATTCAGCGCACCGGCAAGCGCCCACCAGTCGAGCACGGGATATTGGGCGGCCAGCAGATCCTTGGTATAATCCTTGAGCGCCTTGGTTTCGGCCTCGATGCGGTTGTAACTGTGCAGCACCGAGACATTGCTGATCGAATCGCTGACATGCGAAAAGACCGTGTGGTAGTGGCTTTCCACGGAGGCCTGTCCCTCCTTGGTACGGTTCATCACCGTCACGCCGATGATCCAGTAAAGAACGCTCAGCACGAGCAGGACGAGGCTGAGCCGCCAGTCCATGGAAATGGCGGTCGGAACGAGGAGGATGAGCGCCACCGCCGTCGCAAGATGGGTGCGCATGAATTCGAGCCACAGGCCGAACAGGCTTTCGGCCGCGCGCAGCAGGGTATGCAGGGCGTTGGACGTGCCACGCTGGTGGTGCCAGGCAAGCGGCATGGAAATGATGCGCCCGAAAGCCTCCGTCAGGAGCGACGCCCTGCGTCCGTGGGCGAGCCGGTCGGCCTCACGGGCGACCAGCACATAGGCGACGGTATTGAAGACACCGAAGCCGGCCCATAACGTGAGCACCGGCGCGACGGGGCTGCCGGAGGAAATGGCATCGATGATCCGGCCGAAAAGAATCGGTTCGGCAATGGTAATGATGGCAAGCACGATATTGGCGATGACGACGGCGGTTACCCGCCACTTGTTCTTCGCCAGATACTTGAGAGCCCGTGCGTAAACCTGAAACAGCGTCAACTGGCGCAACCTCGTTGATATGGAGCCGCCACCGCGGCATGACCCGGAATCTAGAGACCGGAAACGGCAATTCCGCGACGGAAACAATCCTCTTCTGCCAGAAATGTTTCACAAAGGGCAAGACTTGGCGAAAATTGCATCGAGGCGGCTTGAGGCGCTCTCCTCACGAAACAGTCAAGGGCTAGATTTTGCCGTATACCTTCAACGAATGATAACTATGCTAGTTAAATATGGGGTAAGGAACTCACTGAATTTTAACGAAAAGAGACCGGGCAGGCATGTCAGAGGGGACAGTTTTGAATATTCATCTGATCGTGCAACTTCTGGTACTCGTAGGGGAGATCAAGACCGAAGCGGAGTTGACGGCCGAGCTCGAATCCCTCCTGAAGGCCTATGGTTTCGAATATTACGGCGTGCTTATCCAGTTGCGCCCCAATCAGGACCCGATGAGCATGGTCGTGGCCAGCCGGTGGCCCGAAGGCTGGCCGGAGATTTACCTTGGCCGCAAATATGTTCTTATCGATCCGACCATCCGGATGCTCAGCATGACCCAGAGGCCGTTCCGCTGGCGTGATGCGGTCTTTGCGTTGAGGAACGATCCCCACCGGCAACGCATGCAGCGGATGATGCAGGAGGGCGTTCGCTATGGTCTTCAGGACGGGTATATTCTTCCCGTGCACGGCCGGAACGGATTGCTTGGCCACATGACGGTCGGCGGCCGCCCTGTCGATCTTTCCCCTGCGGAGATGGCGCTTTTCGATGCCGCGGCCAAGAAGGTGTTCTGGAGATTTGCGGAACTGCGGGGACAGGCGGAAGAGCTGGAGGCCGTCGCCCAGGTGGATACCCAGCTTACGCGCCGCGAAATGGAAGTCATCGTCCTGCTTGCCGATGGCCTGACGTCCAACGAGATCGCCAAATCGCTCGACATATCGAGCCATACGGTGGACTGGTACATCAACGGGCTGCAGGAAAAGCTGAGGGCCAAGAACCGGCAGCATGTCGTGGCTTCCGCCTTTCGGCTTGGCCTTGTCATCTGATCGGGCGGTTTCAGGCCCCGTGACATAAATTTGACATCTGTCTTTCCAGACAAATTGCGCTTGCTCTCTGAAGACGATATTGCTTTCCTCGCAGTGCAGCATTTTTTTCTCGATGGCACCTGGGGAGGTCGTCTTGCCGATATCGAAGCTACTTGTTGCCAACCGTTCCGAGATTGCGATCCGCGTGTTCCGCGCGGCGAACGAGCTTGGAATCAGGACGGTCGCGATCTGGGCGGAGGAGGACAAGCTCTCGCTTCACCGCTTCAAGGCGGACGAGAGTTATCAGGTGGGGCGTGGCCCACATCTCTCGAAGGACATGGGTCCGATCGAGAGCTACCTTTCCATTTCCGAGATCATTCGCATCGCGAAGCTTTCCGGCGCGGATGCGATCCATCCCGGCTACGGTCTTCTGTCGGAAAGTCCCGAGTTCGTGGAGGCCTGCAACGATGCAGGTATCACGTTCATCGGGCCGACCGCCGAGACGATGCGCCAGCTCGGCAACAAGGTCGCAGCCCGCAACCTGGCGATCTCGGTGGGCGTTCCGGTCGTGCCGGCAACCGAGCCGCTGCCGGACGACATGGCGGAAGTGGCCAGGATGGCGGCGACGATCGGCTATCCCGTCATGCTCAAGGCATCCTGGGGCGGCGGCGGCCGCGGCATGCGCGTCATCCGCTCCGAAGCCGACCTTGCCCGCGAAGTGACGGAGGCCAAGCGCGAGGCGATGGCCGCATTCGGCAAGGACGAGGTCTATCTGGAGAAGCTCGTCGAACGCGCCCGCCATGTGGAAAGCCAGATCCTGGGCGACACCCACGGCAATGTCGTGCATCTGTTCGAACGCGACTGTTCGATCCAGCGGCGCAACCAGAAGGTCGTGGAGCGGGCTCCGGCCCCCTATCTTTCCGAAGCGCAGCGCCAGGAACTGGCCAGCTATTCGCTGAAGATCGCCCAGGCGACGAACTATATCGGCGCCGGCACGGTCGAATACCTGATGGACGCCGACACCGGCAAGTTCTACTTCATCGAAGTGAACCCGCGCATCCAGGTGGAGCACACAGTGACCGAGGTCGTCACCGGCATCGACATCGTCAAGGCGCAGATACATATCCTCGAAGGGGCCGCGATCGGCACGCCGGAGTCGGGCGTGCCGGCTCAGGGCGACATCCGCCTCAACGGCCATGCGCTGCAGTGCCGCATCACGACGGAAGACCCGGAGCACAACTTCATCCCGGATTACGGCCGCATCACGGCCTATCGTTCGGCGGCCGGTTTCGGCATCCGGCTCGATGGCGGCACGGCCTATTCCGGCGCGGTGATCACCCGCTTCTATGATCCGCTGCTCGTCAAGGTGACGGCGTCGGGATCGACGCCGCAGGAAGCGATCAGCCGCATGGACCGGGCGCTTCGCGAATTCCGCATCCGCGGGGTCGCGACGAACCTGACCTTCCTCGAAGCGATCATCGGCCATCCGAAGTTCCGCGACAATTCCTATACGACGCGGTTCATCGACACGACGCCGGAGCTATTCGAACAGGTGAAGCGGGCCGACCGCGCCACCAAGCTCCTGACCTATCTCGCCGACGTGACCGTCAACGGCCATCCGGAAACCAAGGGACGGCCCATGCCCTCGCCGCAGGCGGCAAAGCCGGTCCTGCCTTACATCAACGGACCGATCCCGGAGGGCACCAAGCAGCGTCTGGATACGCTCGGCCCGAAGAAGTTCGCCGAGTGGATGCGGGGCGAGCCGCGCGTGCTGATGACCGATACGACGATGCGCGACGGGCACCAGTCGCTGCTGGCCACCCGCATGCGCACCTACGACATCGCGCGGGTCGCCGGCGTCTACGCGCGGGCGCTTCCGAACCTCTTCTCGCTGGAATGCTGGGGCGGGGCGACGTTCGACGTTTCGATGCGCTTCCTCACCGAAGACCCGTGGGAACGGCTGGCGCTGATCCGCGAGGGCGCGCCGAACCTGCTTCTGCAGATGCTGCTGCGCGGCGCGAACGGCGTCGGCTACAAGAACTACCCCGACAACGTCGTCAAATATTTCGTCCGCCAGGCGGCCAGGGGCGGTATCGACCTGTTCCGCGTGTTCGACTGCCTGAACTGGGTCGAGAACATGCGCGTGGCGATGGACGCGGTGCAGGAGGAGAACAGGCTCTGCGAGGCGGCGATCTGCTACACCGGCGACCTCACCAGTTCTGCCCGCCCGAAATACGACCTCAAATATTACGTCGCGCTGGCCGAGGAACTGGAGAAGGCCGGGGCGCACATCATCGCGCTGAAGGACATGGCAGGCCTCTTGAAGCCCGCAGCTGCGAAGGTGCTGTTCAAGGCGCTGCGCGAGGCGACCTCGCTGCCGATCCATTTCCACACCCATGACACGTCCGGCATATCGGCCGCGACGGTGCTGGCCGCCGTGGAAGCCGGGGTCGATGCGGTCGATGCGGCCATGGATGCGGTCTCCGGCAATACGTCCCAGCCCTGCCTCGGTTCGATCGTCGAGGCGCTTGCGGGGTCGGCCCGCGATCCGGGCCTCGATCCGGAATGGATTCGCCGCATCTCCTTCTATTGGGAAGCGGTTCGATCCCAGTATGCCGCCTTCGAGAGCGACCTCAAGGGGCCGGCTTCCGAAGTCTATCTGCACGAGATGCCGGGAGGCCAGTTCACCAATCTCAAGGAACAGGCCCGCTCGCTCGGTCTCGACACCAAGTGGCACAGGGTGGCGCAGGCCTATGCGGACGCCAACCAGATGTTCGGCGATATCGTCAAGGTGACGCCGTCCTCCAAGGTCGTGGGCGACATGGCGCTGATGATGGTCAGCCAGGACCTGACCGTTGCCGACGTCGAAAATCCGGCAAAGGACATCGCCTTCCCGGAATCGGTCGTCTCGATGCTGAAGGGCGATCTCGGGCAGCCGCCGGGCGGCTGGCCCGAAGCGCTGCAGAAAAAGGCATTGAAGGGCGAGCAGCCCTACACGGCGCGGCCGGGTTCGCTGCTGCCGGACGCCGACCTCGATGCGGAGCGCAAGGTGATCGAGAACAAGCTCGGCCGCAAGGTCGACGACTTCGAGTTCGCCTCCTATCTCATGTATCCCAAGGTCTTCACCGATTTTGCCCTGGCTGCGGATACCTATGGTCCCGTTTCCGTCCTGCCCACGCCTGCCTATTTTTATGGCCTCAAGGATGGCGAGGAGCTGTTCGCTGACATCGAGAAGGGCAAGACGCTGGTCGTGGTCAATCAGGCGATGAGCGGGACCGATGCGCAGGGCATGGTGACCGTGTTCTTCGAACTCAACGGCCAGCCGCGCCGCATCAAGGTGCCGGATCGTGCCCATGGCGCGTCGGGCAGCGCCGTGCGCCGCAAGGCGGAGACCGGCAATGCCGCTCATCTCGGGGCGCCGATGCCGGGTGTCATCTCAACCGTGGCCGTTTCCGCCGGCCAGTCGGTCAAGGCCGGCGACGTGCTGCTCTCCATCGAAGCCATGAAGATGGAAACCGCGCTTCACGCCGAAAAGGACGGCACGATCGCCGAAGTCCTCGTCAAGGCTGGCGATCAGATCGACGCAAAGGATCTGTTGATCGTCTATGGCGGCTGATTTCAGCCGCCATCGGCCTTGCCGCGCAACCGGCGGCCGAACCGCTCGCTGAAAATGATCAGAAGGCC
The DNA here is from genome assembly GCF_042429745.1 of Neorhizobium puerariae. Taxonomy (NCBI): domain Bacteria; kingdom Pseudomonadati; phylum Pseudomonadota; class Alphaproteobacteria; order Hyphomicrobiales; family Rhizobiaceae; genus Neorhizobium; species Neorhizobium puerariae. Next base: position 191,271 of record NZ_JBHMAA010000014.1, read on the forward strand.
GGCGCCGCCGATGAGGACGGCGCCGATCGCCACGTTGGCCGCCGGCAGATCGCCCCAGATCAGGAAGCCCAGCACGAAGGCCCAGATGAGCGCGGTATATTCGAAGGGCGCCAGAACCGAGACCGGGGCGCGCCGCATTCCCTCGAAATAGGCATATTGCGCCAGTCCGCTGAGCACGCCCACGCCGAAGAGCATGGTGGTCGTCACAAGGTCGATGTCGCGCCACTCGACGGCCAGCATGCCGCCTGTCAATACGATGAAGAAGAAGTTGGTCAGTGTCATCTGCACCATGGTCGTCTCGTGCAGGGCGGTGCGGCGCAGGAGCACGGTCGAGAAGGCCCAGAGACAGGCGGCCTGCAGGGCGAGATACACGGGCAGGGAAACCTTCAGGCCGATCGGATTGCTAGCGACGATCACGCCGACGAAACCGACGATCACCGCCACCCAGCGGGCCGGTGTCACATGCTCCCTGAGCATGGGGCCGGCAAGCAGAGTCGCGACGACGGGGGCGGCGAAATAAAGCGTCGTCAGCTCGCCGAGCTGCAACGATTTCGCCGCAGTGTAATAGGAAAGCCAGGCGGCGATGAGGAACAGGCCGCGGACCGCCATCGGCTTGACGATGCTGGACGTCGCAGCGTGATGCGCGAGCCGCGGCCCGCCGATGAAGAGGCAGCAGGCGCAGACCGTGACGCTGCGGAAAAACAGAATCTGCCAGACGGTGACCTGTTCGACCAGCAGCTTGATGACGGCGTCATGGGTGCTGAAGATAAAATAGGAGAGCGTGATCAGCAGAATGCCGATGCCATAAGGAGTTTTCAAGGAAACACCGAGCCGGATGCCGGACTGTGACCGGGCTGAAATGAATGCGAATATCGATGCCACAAACCGGAGTTCGGCGCGGGTGTCAATCTCATCCCGGACGGCTGTTCAGGTTTCCTTCAGATACAATTTGTGAGAGGGGGACGCGCTGTGGCGTGTTGCAATTTCAATCGATTTAAATAATGGTCGCGCAACCTGAAGGATTGATTTCATGGATACCCGTGCTTCCACCCGTCCCTCCGAGCCGCGCGCTTTCATCACCCGCGAGCGTGTGGGTGTGGCGCTGCTGTTCCTGATGAACGGTTTCATGGTCGGCGCCTGGGCGCCCAAGATCCCGGAGTTTGCGAGCCGTCTCGGCGTCAGCGAAAGTGCGCTCGGCCTGATGATCCTGACCTTCGGTCTCGGATCGATCGTGATGATGCCGGTCGCCGGCAGTCAGATCGCGCGTTTCGGTTCCAGCCGGGTGAGCAAGGTGGCCGCGGTGCTGCTGACGCCGACGCTGCTGCTGCTGACCTTCGTCGGCAGCGTCTGGACGGGGGCGGTGGCGATCTTCCTGTTCGGCGGCCTGCTCGGCGCCATGGACGTGGCGATGAATGCCAATGCCGTCTCGGTGGAGAAGCACATGCGCCGGTCGATCATGTCGTCCTGCCATGCCTTCTGGAGCCTCGGCGGCCTGATCGGTTCGTCGACTGGCGGTTTCCTGATCGATCATATCGGCGTTTCGGCGCATGCGATCCTCGTGACGATTGCCGCCGTGTTGATGATCGCCGCCTGCTGGCGTCTCGTGCTGCATGACGCGCCGCATCCGGACGACGAGGCCCATGCGGCCGGTCGCAGGCTGCCGCGTTCGGCGCTGCCCTGGCTGATCGGCATCATGGCGCTGTTCTGCATGATTCCCGAAGGCGCGATCCTCGATTGGGGCGCTCTCTACATGCGCAACGAGCTTGCGGCGACGGTGACGCTTTCGGGCCTTGCCTATGCGGCCTTTTCCCTCACCATGGCGACGATGCGTTTTGCCGGCGACCTGATCCGCGACCGCTTCGGCGCGGTGATGACGCTCCGGGTCTGCGCGGTCATCGCCATCCTCGGCCTGCTGCTGATCGGCTTTGCCGAGAATACGCCGATGGCGATCGCCGGTTTTGCGCTGGCCGGGATCGGTATTTCCAACATCGTGCCGATCTGCTTCTCGGCGGCCGGCAACCTGCCCGGCATGGCCGCCGGCGTCGGCCTTTCGGTCGTGACGACCATGGGGTATTCGGGCATCCTCGTCGCGCCGTCCGGCATCGGCTTCATTGCCGAGCATACCGGCCTTGCCGCGATCTTCGCCGGCCTTTCGCTGCTCATCGTCGTGGCGCTGTTCCTGTCGCCGCTTGCAAAGCATGCGGACAACGCGCATCACTAAAAAGACGTAATACGGCTTTGATAGAGGTAGGGTCGCCGCCGGGCGAAAGTATAGGCTGCGCCCGTTGACAAGATGCCGGCCATACGCCACCTGAAAGGCGCAGCTCACCACCAAGGCTTTTTTGAAGGCAACGAGAAGCTCCATGACCTCACCCGCCGATTATGATCCGAAGCCGCGTCGTGCCACTGTCGCCGTCGATGTCGGCGGCGTCATCGTCGGCGGCGGCGCGCCGGTGGTTGTCCAGTCGATGACCAATACCGATACGGCGGACGTGGATTCGACGGTGGCGCAGGTTGCCGCGCTCTACAGGGCGGGGTCCGAAATCGTTCGCATCACCGTGGACCGCGATGAAAGCGCTGCCGCCGTGCCGCAGATTCGCGAGCGGCTGCTGCGGCTCGGCATGGATGTGCCTCTGGTCGGGGATTTTCACTATATCGGCCACAAGCTGCTGGCCGATCATCCGGCCTGTGCCGAGGCGCTGGCGAAATACCGCATCAATCCCGGCAATGTCGGGTTCAAGGACAAGAAGGACAAGCAGTTCGGCGATATCGTCGAGATGGCGATCCGGTATGACAAGCCGGTGCGCATCGGCGTCAACTGGGGATCGCTCGACCAGGATCTGCTGACAACCCTGATGGACCGGAACCAGGCGGAAGGTTCGCCGCTTTCGGCCCGCCAGGTCATGCATGAGGCAATCGTCCAGTCGGCATTGATTTCGGCAGAGCTGGCGGAAAGCATCGGCCTGCCGCGCAACCGCATCATCCTGTCGGCCAAGGTCAGCCAGGTCCAGGACCTGATCGCGGTCTATTCGATGCTCGCCGACCGCTCCAACCATGCGCTGCACCTCGGTCTCACCGAGGCCGGCATGGGCTCGAAGGGCATCGTCGCTTCGTCGGCCGCCATGGGCTACGTGCTGCAGCAGGGGATCGGCGATACGATCCGCGTTTCGCTGACGCCGGAGCCGAACGGCGACCGGACGCGCGAGGTGCAGGTGGCGCAGGAACTGCTGCAGGTCATGGGTTTCCGGCAGTTCATTCCCGTCGTTGCGGCCTGTCCCGGCTGCGGCCGTACGACCTCGACGGTCTTCCAGGAACTTGCGCAGAACATCCAGAACGACATCCGCAAGAACATGCCGGTCTGGCGCGAGAAATATCCGGGCGTGGAAGCGCTGAACGTCGCCGTCATGGGTTGTATCGTCAACGGTCCGGGCGAAAGCAAGCATGCCGATATCGGCATTTCCCTGCCGGGCACCGGAGAGACCCCGGCGGCGCCGGTCTTCATCGACGGCAAGAAGGCGATGACGCTTCGCGGGCCGAATATCGCCGTCGATTTCGAGAAGCTCGTCATCGGCTATATCGAGCAGCGTTTCGGTCATCGCACGGCGGCCGAATAGGCGAATTGATGCAGCGAGGACATTGGAATGCCGTCTCGTCGCCGACGAACGGCGAGGACATGCCGCCCCTCCTCGCTATTGCCGTAATTCGTGGTAAATGAGATGTCGTCACACACGACGGGGACATCGATTTACATGCTCAAGAAAATCGCGATCGTCGCGCTTTGCGCGACCTATCTTTCCGCCTGCACGACGACCGACCCTTATACCGGCGAGCAGAAGGTTTCCAACACGGCCGGCGGCGCCGCGATCGGCGCGGGCCTCGGCGCCATCGCCGGCGCGGTGACGGGCGGGCGTCATGCAGGCCGCAACGCGCTGATCGGCGCGGGCATCGGCGCGCTCGCCGGCGGCGGCATCGGCGCCTACATGGACAACCAGGAAGCGGAACTGCGCGCCCAGCTTCAGGGCACCGGCGTTTCCGTGACCCGCATGGGCGACCGCATCATCCTCAACATGCCGTCGAACATCACGTTCGCGACCGACCAGGACCAGGTGATTCCGCCGTTCTACCGGACGCTCGATTCGGTTGCGATCGTGCTGAACAAGTTCAACAAGACTTTCATCGACGTGAACGGTCATACCGATTCGACGGGCAGCCTGCAGCATAACCAGGGCCTGTCCGAGCGTCGTGCCGCTTCCGTGGCGAATTATCTCGGGAGCCGTGGCGTCGACCAGCGCCGCATGTCGACGATGGGCTTCGGTCCGTCGCAGCCTGTCGCTTCGAATGCGACGGCCGACGGCCGGGCGCAGAACCGTCGCGTCGAAGTGGCGATCGCGCCGATCACGCAAGGATGATCCCGGAGCGATCAGGCGAGCCGTTCAGATGCGGCTCGTCAACAGCTTGAAACCGGCGACGCTGTAGAAGATGGCCATCGTGCCTTCGATCCAGCGTCGTGCGGCCTTGTAGCCGCGCAGCGCATGCGGCGTCGAAAAGAGCCATGCATAGGTGATGAAGACCGTCAGGCTCGACGACATGCAGACAGCGACGATCAGGACGATCGCCGAGGCCGGCGCGTTTTCCGGAAGTCCAAGCGAGATGATCGCGAGCCAGGCGAAAATCGCCTTCGGATTGGTCAGGTGGATCATGTAGCCGCGCAGCCAGAGCTGGCGTGCCGTGCCGTCGGCGCGGGCATTGCCGAGCATCGCCTTCGAATCCGGCAGGCGGGCGGATCTATAGGCCTTCCAGGCGAGATAGATCAGATAGAGCCCGCCGAACACTTTCAGGATTTCCAGCGCGATCGCATAATTCCGCAACAGCGCCGCAAGGCCGAGTGCGGCGGCGCAGGCCCAGGTGAACGAGCCGCTGCTGATGCCGAGCGCGGTGATCAGGCCGGCGCGACGGCCCTGCGAAATGGAAGCGCCGATGATCGCGAAATTGGCCGGGCCGGGGCTCGCGACGTTGACAAGGTAGGCGACATAGGCGGGCCACATGTAGGGCAGGTAGATCAGGATATCGGGCATGCTCTTCCCCAGGGAGGCGTCAGTTCTCTCGGCTGGCGATGAAGCGCGCCGTCTCCTGCAGAATAAGCGCTTTTTCCCCGTAGGGTGCAAGCAGCTCGACGGCTTCCGCCGTCAGCGCTTCCAGCCTTTTTTCGGCCCAGTCCATTCCGTGCAGCGCGACCAGCGTTCCCTTGCCCCGCGCGGTATCCTTGCCGGTCGCCTTGCCCATGGTGGCGGCATCGGAGGTGAGGTCGAGCAGGTCGTCCGCGAGCTGGTAGGCGAGGCCGATCTTGCGCCCGAAGGCGCGCAGCCTTTCCCGGTGCGTCGGGTCCGAACCGGCAATGACGGCGCCGGCTTCGCAGCCGAAACGCAGGAGCGCGCCGGTTTTCATCGCCTGCAATGTGGTGATGCCGGCTTCGTCCGGCGGCAATTTTTCCGCGGCGAGATCGAGCGCCTGCCCGCCGGCCATGCCGCCCAGCCCGGCAGCGCGGGCAAGCGCCAGCACGAGTTCCGTCTTCAGCCGGTCATGGAGGGCGGTTTCCGGCGCCGCGATGATGTCGAAGGCATAGGTAAGCAGGCTGTCGCCGGCCAATATGGCAACGTCATCGCCAAAGACCTTGTGTACCGTCGGTTTCCCGCGGCGCAGGTCGTCATCGTCCATGGCCGGCAGGTCGTCATGGATGAGCGAATAGCAATGCAGGCATTCAAGCGCCGCGCCGACCCGCAGCGCCGCATCTACGGGTCCGTCGAGAAGGGCGGCGCTCTCCTGCACCAGGAAGGGCCGGAGCCGTTTCCCGCCATTCAGCACCCCGTGGCGCATCGCGGCCAGGAGATGCGGCGGGCGGGTGACTTCATCGGGAAGCGGAGCGTCGGACAGCAGCGATGCAAGCAGGGCTTCCGTCTCGGTCGCACTCTGCCGCAGGCGTTTTTCGAATACCGTCTTCGTGTCTGTCATGGCCGTTGTTTGGCATGCCGATCGTTGGCTGGCAACGGCGATTCACCAGGTCACGGGAAGTTTTCGGCCCCGGACTCGCCTTGGCTGCATTCAGGGGTTATGAAACCCGAAACAACGGACGAGCGGGACATTGGACATCACGCCCGAGCAGCATGTGCACGAGGAGGAGGCCGTGAGGGGCGAGCGACGTCCGTCTTTCCGCAGCCTTATCCGCCGGTTCGTGCTGATCGCGGTCGCCCTCGTGCTGCTGCCCTATCTTCTTATCCTCGTCTATGCCCTGCCATTTACGCGTCCCGTCTCGACCATGATGCTTTCGGAGCTTGCCCTGTTTCGCGGCTATGACCGGCGCTGGGTCAGTCTCGACGACATTTCCCCCCATCTTGTCCGATCGGTGATGATGTCGGAGGACGGTCAATTCTGCTCTCATGGCGGGGTCGACTGGACCCAGATGCGCGGCGTGGTCGAGGACGCGCTGGACGGGGAGGCGACAAGAGGGGCTAGCACCATTCCGATGCAGACGGCCAAAAACCTGTTCCTCTGGAACGGGCGCTCCTTCATTCGCAAAGGTCTCGAGCTGCCGCTCGCCATCGGCGCCGACTTCGTCTGGTCGAAGCGGCGGATGATGGAGGTCTATCTCAACATTGCGGAATGGGGGCCGGGCATCTACGGCGCGGAAGCGGCTGCCCAACATCATTTCAAGGTGCCGGCTTCGAAACTGAGCGCCAGACAGGCCGCTCTGCTTGCGGTTTCGCTTCCCAATCCGATTACCCGGGTCGCCAGCAAGCCGGGGAGGGGGCTGCAGCGCCTGGCGGGGGTCATCGAGCGCCGGGCGCGTAATTCCGGCGACTACATCAAATGCATTTATGGCTGAGTTCTCGCGATTTCATTGGTCGTGTCCGGTGTCGCCGACTATAGGCCGGACAAACCAACCGGAGACATGGTCCATGGAAAAGCTCACCCTTTATATCGGCAACAAGAACTATTCCTCCTGGTCCTTCCGTCCGTGGATTGCGATGACGGCCGCAGGTATCGACTTCGAGGAGGTTCTGATCCCCTTCGATTTTCCGGCCGGAAATCCGAAGTTCAAGCCGATCTCGCCAACCGGAAAGGTACCGGTTCTGCACCATGGCGATGTGCGCGTCTGGGAATCTCTCGCCATCATCGAATATGTGGCGGAACTTTTCCCCGACAGGGGCCTCTGGCCAGGGGCTGCCGCCGACCGGGCCGTGGCGCGCTCCATTTCGATGGAAATGATTTCAGGCTTCCGGGCGCTTCGCAATGCGTGCCCGATGAACATCCGCCGGTCGAAGGGCCGGATCAGCCTTCCCGAGGACGTCATGGGCGATGTCGCGCGGATATCGACGATCTGGAGCGGACTGCGCCGGAAGTCCGGCGGGCCGTTCCTGTTCGGCGAATTCTCGGCGGCCGACGCGGTGTTCGCTCCGGTGGTCAACAGGTTCGAGGCCTATGATCTCGTGTCGAATGCCGACACGCTTGCCTATATGGCCTCCGTGAAGTCCCATCCGGCCTGGATAAAGTGGCAGGAGGCGGCGCTTCGGGAAACCTGGATCGTGCCCGAAGACGAGGCTTGAGTCGGGAATCTCGAAAAAATCCTGGCGGGGACTGGTCAAAGCCCTGCCGGGCATGTATAAGCCCGCCAAATTTCCGAGATCGAGACGTGATGAGTTCGGCCTCAGTTCCGGCCGGGGATCATGTCTTGCACGAAGTGGAGTAACGAAAATGGCTGTACCGAAGAGAAAAACGAGCCCGTCGAAGCGCGGTATGCGCCGTTCCGCCGACGCACTCAAGGCTCCGACCTATATCGAAGACAAGAACTCCGGCGAACTGCGCCGTCCGCATCATATCGACCTGAAGACCGGTATGTATCGCGGCCGTCAGGTCCTGACGCCGAAGGAAAACGCATAAGCGTTTTCGCAGGCGTTCGCTCGAAGGGCCGGCTTTGCCGGCCTTTTTTGTTTTTCGACATCTTGCGGAAAGCACAGGCAGGCATCACGGTCCGGCCTCGTTGATTTTCCGTGCTCCGGAGCCGCTCATGCTCGCCGCATTGCCATTGATGATCATTCCGCTCGTCCTCTACAACCTCGCCATGCTCGGCATTCTGGGAGGCGGAGGCGTTGGGGCGCTCGGCAATACGGTCAGTTCGTTGCAGATGCTTTCCGGCGCCGTCTGGACGATGACGGTCGGCGACGTGCTGATTGTCGTCGCCCTTGTCTTCCTCTTCGTCGAAATCCTGAAGGCGAGCCGCAACGGCCGCGGCTCGCTGCTCAACCACATGCTGTCGATGCTGGTTTTCGTCGCCTATCTGGTGGAGTTCCTGCTGGTGCAGGATGCTGCCACGCAGATTTTCTTCATCCTGATGACGATCACCTTCGTCGATGTCATCGGCGGCTTTGCCGTTGCGATCCGCTCGGCCGGCCGTGACGTGTCGATCGGGCTCTGAGCCTAAAGATTGTCCAGCCGGCTCTGAAGGTTGCGAAGCTGTTCCTTCAGCTCGTCTATATCCTTGGAATCCGCCTTCTTGGCGGTGGGCGCCGGCGGCTGGGCGGTGAAGGGGGAGAACATCTGCATGGCCTGACGGAACATTTCCGTGTTGCGCCGCACCTGCTCTTCCATCATCTGCATGGGAACCTGAAGGTTCTTGCCGAGCGGCGTGTCGCCGAAGGCGCGCGTCATCTGCTCCCGCATCTGGGCCTGCTGGTCGGTAAAGGCTTTCATCGAGTGTTCGAGGAAAGTCGGCACGACCATCTGCATCTGGTCGCCGTAGTATGAAATCAATTGCCGGAGGAACGAGATCGGCAGGAGCGTGTTGCCGGTCTTCGATTCCTGCTCGAAGATAATCTGTGTCAGCACCGAATGGGTGATGTCCTCGCCGGTCTTGGCGTCCTGGACGACGAACTCCTCGCCCTTCTTCACCATCTTCGCCAGATCTTCGAGGGTCACGTATGTGCTGGTGCCCGTATTATAGAGGCGCCGGTTGGCATATTTCTTGATTATGATTTCGCCTTCGGTTTTCGCCATGATTGCCTCCTCATCCCTTCAATATGGTTTGGTTATTATCGAACGGCATGCTTCTCCCGACAGGAATGTAAGCCTAAATGATGGGGACTTACAATCGATTTGTGCGGCGCGGTGGCCGCTTTGTTGCGCAGCAAACCCACGAAATCTAAGGGGCATTTTCGAGAAAGCCGGCTGGTTCTCGCAGATGTTTGACTCTGCGGCCAAGCTTTGCCAGTCTCAACGACAAATATCGGGACAAGAGGAGACGTCCAATGACCAATCCATCCATCGTGATCGCGTCCGCCGGCCGTACGGCGGTCGGCTCGTTCAATGGTGCTTTCGCCAATATCCCCGCTCATGAACTGGGTGCAGCCGCGGTCAAGGGAGCGCTTGCGCGCGCCGGCGTCGATGCGTCCGAGGTGGATGAGGTCATCCTCGGGCAGGTCCTGCCGGCCGGCGAAGGGCAGAACCCCGCCCGCCAGGCGGCGATGAAGGCAGGCGTTCCGAAGGAGGCGACCGCCTGGGGCGTCAACCAGCTCTGCGGTTCGGGCCTGCGCGCCGTGGCGCTCGGCATGCAGCAGATCGCGCTCGGCGACGCGAAGATCATCGTGGCCGGCGGGCAGGAATCCATGTCCATGGCGCCGCATTGCGCCCACCTGCGCGGCGGGGTGAAGATGGGCGACTTCAAGATGATCGACACGATGATCAAGGACGGCCTGACGGACGCCTTCCACGGCTATCACATGGGCATCACGGCGGAGAATATCGCCCGTCAGTGGCAGCTCTCCCGCGAGGAGCAGGACCTGTTCGCCGTCTCGTCGCAGAACAAGGCGGAGGCCGCCCAGGTTGCCGGCCGCTTCAAGGACGAGATCATTCCCTTCGTCGTCCAGACCAGGAAGGGTGACGTCACCGTCGAGAACGACGAATATATCCGCGCCGGCGCCACGCTCGAGGCCATGGCGAAGCTCCGCCCGGCCTTCGACAAGGAAGGCTCTGTCACCGCAGGCAACGCCTCCGGCCTCAACGACGGCGCCGCTGCTGCCGTGCTGATGACCGAGGAAGAAGCTGCCCGCCGCGGCATCACGCCCCTGGTCCGGATCGTCTCCTGGGCGACGGCCGGCGTCGATCCGCAGATCATGGGCACGGGGCCGATTCCGGCATCCCGCAAGGCTCTCGAAAAGGCCGGCTGGAAGATCGGCGACCTCGATCTCGTCGAGGCGAACGAGGCCTTCGCGGCCCAGTCCTGCGCCGTCACCAAGGACCTTGGCCTCGACCCGTCGATCGTCAACGTCAATGGCGGCGCGATTGCAATCGGCCACCCGATCGGTGCCTCCGGCGCGCGCATCCTCAACACGCTGCTCTTCGAGATGAAGCGGCGCGGTGCGAAGAAGGGGCTTGCCACCCTTTGCATCGGCGGCGGCATGGGCGTCGCCATGTGCCTTGAGGCGATGTGATACGCCGGCGCAGCTATGGATAGCTCCGCCGTCGTCGCAAAACTTCGCGGCGGGGCTATCGCCCTGACAAAAGCATGTCAAAATCGGTAAGTATCCGGTCACATAGAAGGACCGGATCAACATGGAAGGGGAAGACGTCATGAGCAGGGTGGCATTGGTTTCTGGAGGAACGCGCGGGATCGGTGCCGCGATCTCCGTCGCATTGAAGGCCGCAGGTTATCGCGTCGCCGCCAATTTCGCCGGCAACGAGGAGAAGGCGAAAGCCTTCCACGACGAAACCGGTATTCCCGCCTTCAAGTGGGACGTATCCGACTATCAAGCCTGCGTCGAAGGCATAGCGAAGGTGGAAGCTGCGCTCGGGCCGGTCGAGGTGCTCGTCAACAATGCCGGCATCACGCGCGACGGCATGTTCCACAAGATGACGCCGGAGCAGTGGAACGAGGTGATCGGCACCAATCTCACCGGTCTTTTCAACATGACGCATCCGATCTGGAGCGGCATGCGCGACCGCGGTTTTGGCCGGATCATCAACATATCCTCCATCAATGGGCAGAAAGGGCAGATGGGGCAGGTGAACTATTCCGCCGCCAAGGCCGGCGATCTCGGCTTCACCAAGGCTCTGGCCCAGGAAGGGGCGGCGAAAAACATCACCGTCAACGCGATCTGCCCGGGTTATATCGCCACCGAGATGGTGCGGGCGGTGCCCGAGAAGGTGCTCAACGAGCGGATCATTCCGCAAATTCCGGTCGGCCGCCTCGGCGAGCCGGAAGAAATCGCCCGTTGCGTGGTTTTCCTTGCTTCCGACGAGGCGGGTTTCATCACGGGTTCGACGCTTACGGCCAACGGCGGGCAATTCTTCGCCGGCTGACGACCGTGCGTTAACTTCCGGCATTCTGGGCGCGGGGCAAGGGCCCTCGTTCCGCATTTCTATGGTTAACGATTTGTTTTTCCACGACATATTGCGGTGAACAAATCGGGAAAGAAACGATGTCGCCGATTCGTCAGCGATTCGTTCCGGCTTTGGTCGGAAGGTTAACGCCGCGGTCTCTGGCGTAAAGAAAAACCGGCGCCGATCGTTCCGGCGCCGGTTCCGAAAGCCTCGGCTCAGCCGGTATCAGCGGCAGCGAGCCTCGTAGGTGCGGCCGTAACGGTCGCGATAAACGCAATAGCCGCGGCGCTTTTCGGATTCGCCGATTGCAGCGCCGACCAGGCCGCCGGCAACCGCGCCGACTGCTGCGCCACCCCAGCTATTGGTAACAGCGCCACCGATTACGGCACCGGAGGCCGCGCCGATTGCGGTGCCTTTTTCAGTGGAGGTGCAGGAGGCGAGCGTGCCGATCATGCAGCCTACAATCAGAATCTTCTTCATGTTACTTCCCTTCCCTTGTGACATACGGCTACGCCGTTCTTAGATCCTGCCCATCAGCAACAGGATGATGATAATCAGGACGACGAGGCCCAATCCGCCTGACGGACCGTAGCCCCAACCTCGGCTATAACCCCAATTCGGCAATGCGCCAATCAGGAGTAGGATGAGGATGATGAGTAATACGGTTCCGAGCATGACTTTTCCACTCCGCAAGACAATCCCGTACGGATCTGGCCAGTACGGATTTGGCGAAGAAACGTGGCTTTGCGATTTTTGTTCCAGTTTCGCAGGACTGGCGGCTCACATGTGGTTAAAGGCCGTTAGCCAACGTTAATGAAGCCGATCCGGATTCGCAGGGCGTCCATCGATCCGGTACTTTTCTTGCGTCCGGCCACGAAGCGGACCTACTACATGTTGTGAGAACAGAACGGGAAAAAGAGGATGTGAGCGATTCGTCTGTGATTCGTTCCGCCTTTGGCCCGAATCTTAATTTCACGGGACGGCGGTGCGTGAAGTTGTTGAATCCGTTGAAAAAAGGTTAACCATATCAACACATTGACTCTTTCGATTCTCTGTGAAAGCGCGCCCATGGATCGAGTTCGCATCCCGTGCCGGCGTGAATCCCAACGAGATTCACGATGTCGTGGCGCAAAGCGGAGCAACATCAATATATAGCCGTGAACAAAGGCTGAATCCTTTGGAGTCTGCGATTCGTCTCCGATTCGTTCGCGTCTGTTCCTTCGCCAGCGGAAAGCGGGCCGATCCGCCACGATTCGATCCCCCGGGAAAGAGATTCTCCGACCGCAAAACCATTCTTCAGGCTTGCGTTTGCCAGCGGGGATCGCCATGTGTGGCATGGTCCGATTTTTTGCCGGGGGTGGAAACCAGGGCCGTATGTGATGCGCGGAACTTTGCCTTGAACTTCCAGCCCATGATGCTCAGCGGGCGCGGCGTCACCGCCGTTCTCGGTCCCACCAATACAGGCAAGACTCACTATGCCATCGAGCGCATGGTGGCGCACGGCACGGGCGTGATCGGCCTGCCGCTCCGGCTTCTCGCGCGCGAGGTCTACACCCGGCTTGTGGAAAAGGTCGGCGTCTCTCAGGTGGCGCTTGTGACCGGGGAAGAGAAGATCACACCGCCCAATGCCCGCTTTTCGGTCTGCACCGTGGAGGCGATGCCGCGCGAGACGCGGGCATCGTTCGTTGCGATCGACGAGGTCCAGCTCGCGGGCGATCTGGAGCGTGGCCATATCTTCACCGATCGCATCCTGCATCTGCGCGGCCGCGACGAAACCCTTCTGCTCGGCGCGGCCACCATGCGGCCCATCCTTGAAAAGCTGCTTTCCGGGATCACCGTCATCGAGCGTCCGCGCCTGTCGCAGCTCTTTTATGCGGGCCAGAAAAAGATCACGCGTCTGCCGCAGCGATCGGCGATCGTGGCGTTTTCGGCCGATGAGGTGTATGCGATCGCGGAGCTCATTCGCCGTCAGCGCGGCGGTGCCGCGGTCGTGCTCGGGGCGCTCAGCCCGCGCACCCGCAATGCCCAGGTCGGCCTTTATCAGTCAGGGGACGTGGAATATCTCGTCGCGACGGATGCGATCGGCATGGGCCTCAACCTCGACGTCGATCATGTCGCCTTCGCGCAGGATCGGAAATTCGACGGTTATCAGTTCCGCAATCTCACTCCTGCCGAACTCGGCCAGGTCGCCGGCCGCGCCGGCCGACACGTTCGGGACGGCACTTTCGGCGTGACCGGTCAGGTGGCGCCGTTCGACGAGGAACTGGTGGAGCGAATCGAAGGGCACCAGTTCGACCAGGTAAAGGTGCTGCAATGGCGTTCGAAAGATCTCGACTTTTCCTCCCTCAGGGCCTTGCGCGAAAGTCTGGATGCTGCCCCGACCGTGCCGGGGCTCACTCGCGCGCTGCCCGCCACCGATAGCCAGGCCCTTGACCATCTTGCGCGCTATCCGGAGATCCGGGACACTGCGACGACGTCCGAACAGGTCCAAAAACTCTGGGAAGCCTGCGCTTTGCCGGATTATCGCCGGATTGCGCCTGCGCAGCACGCGGACCTTATTTCGACTCTTTTTTCCGATCTTGTGCGCCACGGCACAGTAAACGAGGACTTCATGGCGGAACAGGTCCGTCGTGCCGACCGGACCGATGGCGAGATCGACACGCTGTCGGCCCGTATCGCGCAGATCAGGACCTGGACCTATGTCTCCAATCGTCCCGGTTGGCTTGCCGATCCGACACACTGGCAAGAAAAGACACGGGAAATAGAGGATAGGTTGTCGGACGCGCTACATGAAAGGTTGACGAAACGCTTTGTTGATCGCAGGACATCTGTGCTCATGAAGCGCCTGAGAGAGAATGCGATGCTGGAAGCTGAAATCAGTGTGAATGGTGATGTCTTTGTGGAGGGACATCACGTCGGGCAGTTGGCCGGGTTCCGGTTCACGCCTGTCGCGGGAGCCGAGGGACCTGACGCCAAGGCGGTGCAGGCGGCCGCCCAGAAAGCGCTGGCGCTCGAATTCGAGGCGAGGGCCGCACGGCTCTATGCGTCCGGCAACAGCGATCTTGCCGTCGGTTCGGACGGTTTCGTGCGCTGGGTCGGCGAGCCTGTCGCCCGTCTTTCGGCGAGCGACCACGTCATGCGCCCGCGCGTCATCCTTCTGTCGGACGAGCAGCTTACCGGCAATGCACGCGAGCATGTGCTTGCCCGCATCGAGCGCTTCGTCAACCATCACATCGCCACGGTCCTGAAGCCGCTCGACGATCTGTCGCGGGCGGAGGACCTGCAGGGGCTGGCGAAGGGGCTGGCTTTCCAGCTCGTCGAGAGCCTCGGCGTGCTCTTCCGTCGCGACGTTGCGGAAGAGGTGAAGACGCTCGACCAGGATGCGCGCGCCTCGATGCGCCGCTATGGCATCCGTTTCGGCGCCTATCACGTTTTCATGCCTGCCTTGCTGAAGCCCGCGCCGGCCGAGCTGATCACGCTTCTCTGGGCGCTGAAGAACGACGGTCTCGACAAGCCGGGTTACGGTGACCTCATCCCCGCGCTTGCGGCGGGTCGCACCTCCGTCGTTGCCGATCCGGGCTTCGAGCGGATGTTCTACAAGCTGGCGGGGTTCCGTTTCCTCGGCAAGCGCGCAGTGCGCATCGATATCCTGGAGCGTCTGGCGGATCTCATCCGGCCGCTGCTTCAGTGGAAGCCGGGCGCGACGAGCCGTCCGGAAGGCGCCTATGACGGTCGCCGTTTCATGACGACCACCGCGATGCTTTCCATTCTCGGCGCGACGCCCGACGATATGGAGGAAATCCTGAAGGGTCTCGGTTATCGCGCCGATTCCGTGAAGGCTGAGGAAGCACAGGCTTTCCTTGCCAGCCAGGACTCGAGCGCTGCAGGCGCAGCCACCGCGGCTCCGGCGGCAGATGTGCCGGAAACCGCCGAGACCGACGATGCGGACGCCGGCGAGACAACCGAGGCTTTGCCGGAAACGGTTGTCGTTTCTGTTCCGGCCGAAGTTGCGGCGGAGCCGGAAGCCGGCGAAGCGGCCGCCGTCGCCGAAGTGGCCGAGGCTGCAAAGCCTGTCGAACCCGAAGAACCGAAACCGGTCCTGCTCTGGCGGCCGGGCGGCGGACGCGACGCCAACCAGCGTGGGGGCGGTCGTCCGCAGCATGGCGATCGCCGCGGTCATGGCGGCCAGCGTCAGGCGAATGGCGAAGCGGGCCAGGGCCGGCGGGACGACCGTCAGCGCGACGATCGCAGAGGCGGCGAGCGCCGTGACGCTCGTCAGGATGGCGATCGGGAACGGAACGAGGGCGGCAGGCCGAACCGCGAGAATAACCGTCGGCCGGACAACAACAACCGCGGCGATCGCCCCAACCGCGGGGAGCGCTTCGAGAACGGTCCGCGGCAGGATCGAAACGAACGCGGCAAAGGGCCGCAGCCGGCGCGTTTCGAGGCCAGGCCGCCACGCAAGGAAAAGCCGATCGACCCGGATTCCCCCTTTGCAAAACTTGCAGCTCTCAAGGAGCAGATGAAGAAGTGAGGCCATGACGGAAAAGGGCCAACAGGACGGTTCGCGCCAGCGTATCGACAAGTGGCTCTTCTTCGCCCGCGTGGTGAAGTCCCGTTCTCTGGCCCAGTCGCTGATTGCGGCCGGAGCGGTCACGCTGAACGGAGGGGCCTGCAATCAGCCGAGCCGGACGATCAAGGCCGGCGACCGGATCGAGCTTCTTCTCGATCGGCGGGACATCGTCCTTGTCGTGCGGGCCGCTGGGGATCGTCGCGGCCCTTTCGAGGAGGCGAGGTCGCTCTACGACGACCTGACCCCGCCGCCGGATGAACAGAGAAGGCTCACGCCTTTCGAACGGTCGCAGCGCGGTCTTGGCGCGGGAGGGTCCGGTAAGGGAGAGCGCTGACGGAAATGGAACCCGGAGAAGGCGGCATCGGCGAATAAAGCTTTCGCTATTCGGCTTCGGCGGGGATTGTTTGTCCTTGCTAAGAAAAGCCAAAGGCTTTACCTGACAGTCGAAAAGCCGGATTGCCTGCCTCCTGTCCTCTTCGCAGTTCAAGGTTTCGCCTTTCCCGGCTTTCCGGTGTGCCGGCAGGTTCTCTGTTGCCGGTGCAGCCGCTGATCCGCGATAGTCTTGGAGTGCCGCATGACGTATGTCGTGACCGACAATTGCATCCGCTGCAAATATACCGACTGTGTCGAGGTTTGCCCGGTCGATTGTTTCTACGAAGGCGAAAACTTCCTCGTCATCCATCCGGATGAATGCATTGATTGTGGTGTCTGCGAACCGGAATGTCCCGCCGAGGCAATCAAGCCGGATACCGAACCGGGCCTCGACAAATGGCTCAAGTTGAATGCGGAATTCGCCCAGGTCTGGCCGAATATAACGGTGAAGCGCGATCCTTTGCCGGAGGCCAGGGAGATGGATGGCGTCGAGAACAAATACGACCAGTTCTTCTCTACCGAGCCCGGAAAAGGCGATTAGTCTCCGCCGGGACGGCATGGCTTGGCGACGGTCCCCGAATCACTCTGCTCTTTTGTTGTGCAGGGGGATGACGTTGCTCTCTGTGCAGGTGCAAAAGCAAATTATTGATTTCCGCACTTTTTTGTGGTAGGAAAAAAGAACTGTTCCACAAGGTGGCACTGGCGTGCCCAAAAAACATCACGAAAGCAACAGATCATCCGAAACGCGGTATCCGTGACATTGCAACGCCCGTATGTTGTCGATCACAGTTCGCGGTGGGGTCTGTTTTTCGCGCGCGTTGGACGGACCAGTATGGAGTGACCCGACGGTTTCCCCCGTCTCATCCGGGCCTGACAGACCCGGTTTCCCCGACCCGAAAAACGGGTGAGTAACAGGGAGTTTGTGAAACGAATGACGACCCAGCAGAAAAAGAATTCTCCCGCCCGCCAAGGTTTCAAGACCGGTGAATCGATTGTTTATCCCGCTCACGGCGTTGGTACGATCACCGCGATCGAAGAGCAAGAGGTAGCGGGCATGAAGCTCGAACTTTTCGTAATTGATTTCGAAAAGGACAAGATGCGCCTCAAGGTGCCGGTCGCAAAAGCCGTCAGCATTGGCATGCGTAAGCTGTCCGAAACGGATTTTGTCGAACGCGCCCTCAAGGTTGTTCAGGGCAAGGCCCGCGTGAAGCGCACCATGTGGTCGCGCCGCGCCCAGGAATATGATGCCAAGATCAATTCCGGTGATCTGATATCGATCGCCGAGGTGGTCCGCGACCTTTATCGCGCCGAGAACCAGCCGGAGCAGTCCTATTCCGAGCGTCAGCTCTACGAGGCTGCCCTTGACCGCATGGCTCGTGAAATCGCAGCCGTGAACAAGATGTCCGAAACGGAAGCCGTTCGTCTCGTCGAGGTCAACCTCGCCAAGGGACCGAAGCGCGGCAAGACGATCGAGGAAGACGAGGCCCAGGAAGAGGCGGCCTGATTTTCTCCTGCCTCAAGATTTTTTAAAAGCCCGGCCTTGAGCCGGGTTTTTTCTTGGAACTTTTTCAGATCTCCCGCGTTTTCTCGCCGGATGGCGAACTGACGCTGTGTCGACGCAGCTTCCGTTTGTTTCCCGATACGCATTGCGGGGGATATCCGGGCTTTCGGGCCGATGTGTTCCCTCCGCGAAACCAAAATTGAGGGGAGCAGAGGCGAGCACTCTTCCAACACGCATCCACCGGTCGTGTGCGACAGCGAAGCTTGTCATTGCTGCTTTTGTCGGATCAGCCCGTTCCACGGAGAACACGATGACAGCCATGTCCGCAGACCGCACCATGATCAAGATTGCAATGTCGGCTCCCTATCTCGCCCGGGAGGAGGAGCGCGATCTGGCGGTCCGCTGGAAGGACGATCGCGACCAGGATGCGCGCAACCAGATCGCGTTGGCCCATATGCGTCTCGTCATCGCCATGGCATCCAAGTTCCGCGGCTTCGGTTTGCCGATGAGCGACCTCGTTCAAGAAGGCTATGTAGGGCTGCTCGAAGCGGCGGCAAGGTTTGAACCGGCCCGTGACGTGCGTTTTTCCACTTACGCAAGCTGGTGGATTCGCGCCTCCATGCAGGATTATATTCTGCGCAACTGGTCGATCGTGCGTGGCGGCACCAGTTCCGCGCAGAAGGCGCTGTTCTTCAACCTGCGGCGGCTGCGCGCCAAGCTCGCGCGCGGCGACAGCAATCTGACGGCGCGCGCCATCCATGAGGAGATCGCCGTCGCCCTTGGCGTCAGCGTGGCCGATGTCCAGACCATGGATGCACGCCTTTCCGGCAACGACGCCTCGCTGCAGGCGCCTTCCATCGCCGGCGATGCGGACAGCGGCGAGCGGTTGGATCTGCTGGCGAGCGCCGAGCCGCTGCCGGACGAGCAGGTTTCCGGCATGATCGACGGGGAACGACGCCTGAAATGGCTGCAGGGCGCCCTGACCAAGCTCAACGACCGGGAAAAGAAGATCATCCGTGCCCGTCGCCTGACGGATGAGGGTGCGACGCTGGAAGCGCTCGGCGCCGAGCTTGGCATTTCCAAGGAACGCGTCCGCCAGATCGAAAGCCGCGCCATAGAGAAGCTCAAGACGGCTCTCGTTTCCGCCAATCCGCAGATGGCGGCCGCCTGCTGAGGCGGCACGTATCTATTCCGAGATGATCTTGACCTTCTGGCCCGGCGATACCGTGGCGGCGACCGGCAGCGCATTGATCAGCTTGAAGAGGTCGAGCTTGCGATCCGTACCCATCATGCGGCTGGCGAGGGAAGCGACCGTATCGCCCTGGACAACCGTGACGATGCGAACCCGCAGCGGCTTCAGGGCGGCGATCTCTTCCCGCGTCATCCGGCGGAAGCTTGCCCGCAACAGGTCGGCCGACGTCTGCAGGGCGGCGCTACCCTTGGGAACGGCGGTGAGGAAGCGGAAGATCTGTTTGTCGACGCGGATGACGGTGACATCGAAATCCCAGCGGTCGGCGGAAGCGCGCGCGGTCGCGGCAGGCAGCCCGTTCACCTGGATTTCATGTACCGTCTCCGGCTGCAGGCCGGCCACCCAGCCGCTCGTCAGGTAGTTGGTGAGGCTGTTGTTGTCACTGGCGGCGACCCCGTCGAAACGGATGGCCGTTTCCCCCGGGCCGGTCGCCAGGACGGCCTCCACCTTGTTGTCGATGCGAAAATCGGGCGGAACATCGAAACGGATTCCCAGGTTGCCGTGAAGGAACGTCTGTCCCCGAACATAACCTTCCTGAGGGCTGTCGCCATAGAGCAGGCCGTCGATGCCGGCGAGATAATAGTCGCGTCCCTTGTCGCCGACGCTTCCCTCCTGGCCGAAATTGCGGGCATGGCGCCGGGCAAGGTCTACGCGCTGGGCGGAATTCGGGTGGCTAGACAGGAAGTCCAGGCTTTGATCGCTATCCGGGTCGACGGCGGAATAGCGGGCATAGGCGGCCATGGAGTCCAGGAAGCGGGCGGCGGCGTAGGGATCGTAGCCGGCTTCACCCAGCATCCTTACGCCGATGACGTCCGCCTGCAATTCCTGCTGACGGGAGAAGGCCGCGAGACGCAGCTTGCCCCGGGCAAGCGCCTGCTTGCCGGCGAGGTCGCTGGAGAGCACCTCGGCGACCACGCGGCTCGCAATCACTTCCGCCTCTTCGCGTCGCTGCCGCTCGATGCCGTGGTTGGCGGTTACGTGCCCCATTTCGTGTGAAAGCACCGCGGCGACCTCGGATGCGTCGTTGGCGAGCGCCAGCAGGCCACGCGTCACGTAGAGATAGCCGCCCGGCAGGGCGAAGGCGTTGATCGCCGGGGAATTCAGGATCGTGATGCGGAAGGATTGGCTCGGGTTTTCCGAGACCGCCGTCAGCGCGCCGGCGATGCGGGCGACCAGCCGCTCGGTTTTTGCATCGCGATATTCGCCGCCGTAGCTTGCGACGATACGGGGATGTTCCCGAGCGCCCATCTGCGCTCGCGGATCGTTCTTCTGCACCTCATCGACGATCTGCGGCTTGTCCGAAGGTGAGACGTTCGGCGTATAGGCCTGTTCGAAGACCGATTGGCAACCGGTCAGCACGGCGCCGCCGAGCAGCAGGGTGCTCAGGACCCGGAAGCCCAGCATGAAGCGGCTTCGCTGCAAGATTGCTCCGCTTGCCGTATCGCGCCTCATCGTCCTCGTGTTTCGCACCATCATTCCCAAGGTCCGCCTCCGGCTTCGGAGAGGCTTTCTCGACCCAAGCCGGTCCTTCTTCCATGTACGCTAAGCGATTCTCGCGTTGCATGCACAGATATCCCAATGAGATATGTCTTACCGGCGCGTTTGCAAAGAGAAATCCCATCGCTGTGTCGCGATGCCACCGCGGCACGTCCAAATTGTGGCGGCGCGATAACGGACGGCGCGCGCCGGTCTTGAAACGTGATCGCGCGGATGAACGGCGTCACTACGGGACGGAGGTCAGCCGGAGAGGAATTCGGCAATCGCGGGAATGTCCCGCCGCGTCATGAACTCTTTCGCCGGCCCCTGCAACAGAATCTGCCCCTCGTCGATGAAGATCGCATGGTCGGCGAGCCGGCCCACCTCATCGGGATCGTGGGTGACGATCAAGACGGTATTGCCGGTTTCGCGATGCAGGGCGAGAAGGAGGTTCGCCATCGAAAGCCGCAATCCGGGGTCGAGTGCGGCAAAGGGTTCGTCCAGCAGCAATACCGGCTTCCTGCGGACGAGTGCGCGTGCGAAGGCGGCCCTCTGCCTTTCGCCGCCGGAAAGCGTCGACGGCATGCGTTTTTCAAAGCCGCGGAGATCGACCCGGCCCAGCGCGCCGGAGATCGCCTCCCTGTCGTCCGCCGTGAGCCTCAGCGACGGGCTGATGCCGAGACCGATATTGGTAAACAGGTCGAGATGCGCAAAGAGGTTGTTTTCCTGGAAGATCAGGGAAACGGGTCGCTCGGACGGATGCCTGTCCGTCACATCCTCACCAGCGATTACGATATGCCCCTTGTCCGGTGTCTCGAAGCCCGCGATGAGATTGAGGAAGGTCGATTTTCCCGAGCCGGAAGGGCCGGTAACCGCGGTTACCGCACCGGCAGGCAAGGCACAGTCGAACCGGAAGCTCTTGTTTCCGAGCCCGATCTCGACCTTTTCCAGCACGATGCCGTCAGTCATGTCCTGCCCTCCGTTGTCCCGTCGCGCCCAGCATCGTCAGCGCCAGGCAGATCAGGCCTAGGATAAGCGCCAGCCCATCCGCATCATTGGTCCGATAGCTGGATAGCCGGCTATAGACAAGCCAGGGCAGGGTGGTGAGGTCGCTGGAGCCGAACAGGGCCACGGCACCGAGATCGCCGAGGGAAAGAGCCATGGCGAAGGAGAGGGCGGTGAGGAGCGGTCTTGCCAGAACCGGCAGGTCGATCTTCCGGAGCCTGGCGAGGCCGGAAATCCCAAGACTTGCGGCCAGTCTTCCGGTTTGCCGGCGATGGGCCTCGACTGCCGGCGCCAGGACGCGCATGACGAAGGGCAGGGCCATCAGCATGTTGATCAAGGCCACCAGTGCCGGCGCAAATCGCGCAACATCGCCGAACGATCTCAGCACCAGAAACCAGCCTGTGCCGAGCACGACCGGAGGCACCAGCAGTACCAGCGAGGACGTGCCACCGAGCAGGGCGGAAAATCCCCTGGCGGTTCTGCCGGGCCGTTTCATGTCGATGACCGTCGCCTGCGCTGCGATGATCGCCAGCGATGCCAGCACGGCCATCGAGCCGGCCGCAAGCGCTATCGCAAAGCTGGTCCATGCGGCGCGAAGGAAGAGGGGGCTTGCGGCAAGAGCCCAGAGATCGGCCCGCAGCCCGGCCAGAACGATGGACGAGAGCGGCAGGATCAGGAAAGCCGTGGCTGCCGCAATGGCGAATGCGTCCCAAAGCCGTGCCGGGAAGGCGCGGCCGTCGAAGCGGCGGGTTGGCCGGCCAGCCGTCAAGACCGCGTCATCGGGTGCCGGAAAGAGCGCCATTGCGATCAGGATCATCGCCGTGATGCCGATCTGCAGGAGCGAGAGCGCGATGGCGCGCGGCGGGTCGAAGTCGAAACGCAGCGACTGGTAGATCGCCACTTCGAGCGTGGTCGCCGCGGGACCACCTCCCAGCACAAGCACGAGCGTGAAGCTTGTTGCGCAGAGCATGAAGATCAGCCCGGCTATGCCGGGGATGACGCCCCGCGCCGCCGGCCACTCGACAAAACGGAAGACCGAAAGCGATTTCATGCCGAGGCCCGAGGAGAGAAGCCAGTATTCCGCAGGCAGGCGTTCCAGGGCGGCGAGCAGGAGCCGCGCGGCAAGCGGCAGGTTGAAGAAGACATGCGCCAGCAGGATGCCTGAAAGGCCGTAGATGCTGACCGGCTGTTCGAGGCCCAGTTTCAACAGCAGGCTGTTGATAAAGCCCTGCCGGCCCCATATGCCGATCAATCCGAGCGCCCCGATCAGCACCGGCAGGCCCATCGGCAGCGCCATCAGCCGGATGATCCACAGCCTGCCGGGAAAGCCCGGCCGCCGTGCGAGCGCCAGCGCAACGGGAAGCGCAAAGACAACCGACAGCAGCGTGGAAAGCAACGCCTGCCACAGGGTGAATTGCAGGACACGCCAGGTATAGGCGGTGAAGAACCGGCTGCCCGCGCCACCGGCATCCCAGGACAGCAGCGCGCAGGCGGCGACGCCAACGAAGAGGGTTATGCCGGTCAGGCTCAGGAGGCCCCCGGCGATTCCCCATCTTCGTTCGGTTCGTGTCAGCATGCGTTCAGTTCATGCTCATGGCTGTCAGCCATTCGTCGATCCAGAGCTGGCGGTTCTTCGCCACCTCATCCGAGCCCATCAGGAACGTTTTCCCCGGCTGGACCAGCTTGTCGAACGCGTCCGGCAGGGGCGCGGACGTCTTCGAAGCCGGCATCATCCAGTTCGTGGTGGGGATGATTTCCTGGAAAGCCGGGGAGATCATGAATTTCAGGAATTGTTTTGCCAGGTCCTTGTCGTCGGCGCCTTTCAGCATGCCGGCGACCTCGATCTGGATATAATGGCCTTCGGAGAAGGCGGCAGCCTGGTAACGGTCCGTTTTTTCCTCGACCATGTGATAGGCGGGTGAGGTCGTGTAGGAAAAGACCATGGGTACCTCGCCTTTGGCGAACAGGCCGTATGCCTCAGACCAGCCGGGGGTGACCGTCAGCACGCGCTTCCTGAGCTTTGCCCAGGCTTCCGGCGCCTTGTCGCCATAGACGGATTTCATCCAGAGGATCAGTCCGAGGCCGGGCGTCGAGGTGCGCGGGTCTTCGATCGCGATCTTCTGCGACGGGTCGCCTTCCACCAGTTCCTTCAGGCTCCTCGGCGGGGTCTTTATGGCCCTGGTGTCGTAGACGACTGCAAAATGACCGTAGTCATAGGGAATGAAGGTGTCGTCGGTGTAGTTGCCCGGTACCTTGACGGCGGCTGTATCGAGGCCATGCGGTTCGAACAGGCCGGTCGCCTTGGCTTCGGAGATGAGGTTGGTGTCGAGGCCGAGCGCGATATCGGCATCGGTCTTCGGGCCTTCCAGCTTCAGGCGGGTGAGCAGCGCCACGCCATCGGCGACGCCGATGAAGTTCACCTTGCAGCCGCATGTCTTCTCGAAAGCTTCCTTGACCTTGGGGCCGGGACCCCAGTCGGAAATGAAGCTCTCATAGGTGTAGACGGTGAGGGTTTTTTCCTGCGCCCCGGCGGGCACGGACATGGAAAGTGCGGCCGCAGCCGCGAACATCGAAACAATGAGCCTGCGCATCAGCGCCTCCTTTGGTCGTTGCAAGAGGAATAGGCGCTGATGAGGAGCCGTCTAATCCCTCCGCCGGTCTTAACCGGATCAGGTTCCGCGGGTTGGCAAAAGCCTCTCAGCCACGCGAAACCGCGTGGCACCCCGTTAGAGCGGACCAGATGTAGCGGCGGCGGGATTGGCTTGCAAGTGGGCGACGCCGCGAGGGCGAGGCGCCGAAAATTGGAAGCGATTTCCGGCACCTCCTGGAGATTCCGGTGTGGATCAGCCTGCGCTCATGTCCATGTACATGATTTCCCAGACATGTCCGTCCGGGTCCTGGAAGCTGCAGCCGTACATCGGACCCATCTCGATATTCGGTTTCCACTCTCCGCCGCCCGCGCCCAGGGCCTTGGCCTTGAAGTCGTCGACTTCCTGGCGGCTTCCGGCGGAGAGGCAGTTCAGAACCTCCTTCACCCGCCGGGCGTCGGCGATGTCGCCGTTGATGAAGTCCCTGAACTTCTCGTGTTCGAGCAGCATGACGTAGATCTGCTCGCTGACGATCATGCAACTCGCCGTCTCGTCGGAAAAGTTCGGGTTCCTGGTGAAACCGAGTGACGTGTAGAAGCGGGTCGCAACGTCGATATCGGCCACGGGCAGGTTCACAAAAATCATTCGCATGCCGGTCTCCTCTCCATTTGCCATACGCGCATGATCGCGCGTTCTATCCAAGGACGAAGAAGGAAGCGTGAAACCGACACGCAGACGGAAATTTTTCGCTCAATGCGAATTCCGCCGGAAGACCTTGAGTTCGCGCGGTGCGGCCGTCGTGCCGCCGAGACGGTCGGTGACGGCATAGTCGATGGTTCTTTCCACGGCCTCCGGCATGACCGGCTTGGTGAGAACGCCGAGGGAACCTTCCACGCCGTCCTTCAGGTCGTCAGGATTGCCGGTCATGAAGATCACGGTGACGCCGTATCGCCTGGCAAGCTCGCGGCCGATGTCCGGTCCGGTCCTGCCATCGGTCAGATTGACATCGACGATGGCAATATCGGCAAGGGGCGCAAGCTCCAGCGCGTGTTTGCGGGCATTGGCAAGACCCGTGACTTTCAGCCCCATGTTCTCGACGGTTTCGGCGATGTCGAGCGCGATGAGGAATTCATCCTCCACGATCAACACCCGCTGCTTCGCTGCTTCACTGGGCGGCCGACGACGCGGTACATTTGTCAGCATTGGATGTCCCCACACGATTCCCGGTTCTCAATTCCGGCAGGGAGGTCGATCGCCATTCCTGCCATCGGTGCGGACCGAACGGGCAGAGGTACAGGAATGTTCCGTTTCGTGACAAATATTCCGGCTCTAAATGGCTGTTAGAGTTAACAATTCGTTAGCTCAGCCTTCCAGCTCCTCGCGCAGCATTTCCAGTTCGAGCCATTCTTCCTCCATCCTGGTCAGGCTCTCGCGAAGTTTCTCCATTTCGGCGGCAAGTCGGTTGAAGGCGGCCGGGTCCTTGGCGAAGAGATCGGGATCGGCCATCTTCTTCTCCCGGGAAGCGATTTCCGCCTCGGCCTTCGCCATTTCCTTCGGCAGGTTTTCGAGCGCGAATTTCTGCTTGTAGGAGAGTTTTCCCTTGTTTTTCGGCGCCTCGGTCGCGGCGGCGTCGGTCTTCGGCTTTTCCGCCTTCTCCGCTTTGCGCTTCTCTTCCAGGGCGCCTTTCCGCTGGGCGAGCATATCCGTATAGCCGCCGGCATATTCGATCCAGCGGCCGTCCGGCGCCTCTGGATTGGCGGGTGCGATGGTGGAGGTCACGGTGCGGTCGAGGAAGTCGCGGTCGTGGCTGACGAGGATGACGGTGCCGTTGTAGCCGGCGACGATCTCCTGCAGCAGGTCCAGCGTCTCGATGTCGAGGTCGTTGGTCGGTTCGTCGAGGATCAGCAGATTGGAAGGTTTGGCCATGATGCGGGCGAGCATCAGCCGGGCGCGCTCGCCGCCGGACAGGTTCTTGATCGGCGTGCGGATCATCTGTTCCGGCTGGAACAGGAAATCCTTCATGTAGCCCGCGACGTGGCGCTGCTCGCCGTTGACGAGCAAGGTCTCCCCGCGGCCGTCGGTCAGGTAGTGGGACAAGGTGTCTTCCGGATTCAGGTCCTCGCGTTTCTGGTCGAGCGTGGCGATTTCCAGGTTCGTGCCAAGCTTCACCGTGCCGGCGTCGGGAGCGAGCTGGCCGGTCAGCATCTTCAGCAGCGTCGTCTTGCCGGCGCCGTTCGGACCGACAAGGCCGATCCGGTCGCCGCGATGGACGCGGATCGAAAACGGCGCGATGATCTGTCGGTCATAGGCCTTGGTGATGTTTTCCGCCTCGATCACCAGCTTGCCGGATTCCCGCCCCTCGGTGATCTCGGCCTTCACCGTGCCCTGCGGTCCCTTGTGGCCGCGGTAGGAGGCGCGCATGGACTGCAGTTCTCCGAGACGGCGCATGTTGCGCTTACGCCGCGCCGTTACGCCGTAGCGCAGCCAGTGTTCCTCGCGCTCGATCGCCTTGCCGAGCTTGTGCTGCTCCACCTCCTCGGCCTCCAGCACCTCGTCGCGCCATGCCTCGAAATGGGCAAAACCCCTGTCGAGCCGGCGTGAGGTGCCGCGATCGAGCCAGACGGTGGCGGTCGAGACCTTTTCGAGGAAACGCCGGTCGTGCGAGATCAGCACCAATGCGCTCTTCGTCTTGCGCAGCTCGTCTTCCAGCCATTCGATCGTCGGCAGGTCGAGATGGTTGGTCGGCTCGTCGAGCATCAGGATATCCGGCTCGGGGGCCATGACGCGGGCAAGCGCGGCGCGGCGGGATTCACCGCCGGATAGCGTCTTCGGGTCTTCGTGGCCGGTAAGGCCCAGATGTTCCAGCAGATAGGTGACGCGATAGGGGTCGTCGCCGGGGCCAAGGCCGGCTTCCGCATAGGCCTGCACGGTGGAAAAGCCCGCGAAATCCGGCGCCTGCTCGAGATAGCGGATGGTCGCGGCCGGATGCCGGAAAACCTCGCCGGACTGCGGCTCGACCATGCCGGCGGCGATCTTCATCAGCGTCGATTTACCGGAGCCGTTGCGGCCGACGAGGCAGATGCGGTCGCCCGGCTCCACCTGCAGGTTCGCTCCGGCCAGGAGCGGCGCGCCGCCGAAGCTCAGGAAGATGTCGTCAAGCTTTAGGATGGGAGGTGCCATATGGCCTCATGCTCCGGAAAAGTCGTAGGGGCGGGCGAGGATCATGGCCCTGCCGCTT
Organism: Neorhizobium puerariae; assembly: GCF_042429745.1. Taxonomy (NCBI): domain Bacteria; kingdom Pseudomonadati; phylum Pseudomonadota; class Alphaproteobacteria; order Hyphomicrobiales; family Rhizobiaceae; genus Neorhizobium; species Neorhizobium puerariae. Next base: position 218,643 of record NZ_JBHMAA010000014.1, read on the forward strand.
CTTAGATGGATTTCCACCGGTCCTTCCGCAACGTTCGAAACCGTGCGGGAGGAGCCGAAAGGTAGGGAGAAGTTGTCGAGCGGATATCGCGCGCCGATGATGTCCAGCCCTTCCAGGCCGGAGAAGCCGACGACCGAAAAGAGCGAACCTTCGGGCAGATCCAGTGTCCTGGCTCCGGAAAGCAGGGGGATCGCCTCTTCCTCGCCGGATGTCAGCAGAATGTCGAAGCCGCGTTCGGCCAGACTCATGGCATGGATGAGATGCTGCAGCGCGTGGTCGCTGCGCTCGCCGCCGAGCGCGCCAGCGAAAACCAGCCGCGTCGCGCCGCGGTCTATCGCCTCCGACGTGGCGATTTCGCCGTCGGTTTCCGTCTTGGCGGGCGGATAGGTCTGCTGTTTCACGCCCGGCCATTGTCTTGCAAGCTCGGCATCGGTGGAATCGAAATCACCGACCCAGAGTTCCGGCTCGACCCCGAGTGCGGTCGCATGACGGATGCCGCTGTCGGCCGCGATGAAGCGGCTCGCGCTGACGGCCTTTCGCAGGCGTTCGGTGACAATGAGATCGCCGCCGAGCAGGATCGTGAAAGTCGCGTGGGTCATGACACTGCCCATAGCGTAAACCGAGCGGAAAGGGAAAGCCGCTTGCGCTTGCTTCGTCCATATCCAGTCACTAGTTTGCGCGGGGTTTTGAGATCGGGACGAAGACATGCAGTTTCAGGGTACAGCGGATTATATCGCCGACAAGGAGCTGATGGTGGCGGTGAATGCCGCGATCCGGCTTGAACGGCCGCTGCTGGTCAAGGGCGAACCCGGTACGGGCAAGACGGAACTCGCCCGGCAGGTCGCGGCTGCCCTCAGTCTCGATCTCATCGAATGGAACATCAAGTCCACGACCAGGGCGCAGCAGGGGCTTTACGAATATGACGCTGTTTCCCGGCTGCGCGACAGCCAGTTCGGAGACGAACGCGTCCATGACGTCACCAATTACATTCGCCGCGGCAAGCTGTGGCAGGCCTTCGCCTCGGACCGGAAGATCGTGCTGCTGATCGACGAGATCGACAAGGCGGACATCGAATTCCCGAACGACCTCCTGCAGGAGCTGGACCGTATGGAATTCCATGTCTATGAGACCGGCGAGACCGTGAAGGCCACGGTCCGGCCTATCGTCATCATCACATCCAACAACGAGAAGGAACTGCCGGACGCTTTCCTGCGCCGCTGCTTCTTCCACTATATCCGTTTTCCCGATGTCGACACGCTCACCCGTATCGTCGAGGTGCATTATCCCGGCATCAAGCAGGCGCTGGTGCGCAATGCGCTTGCCCAGTTCTACGAGATCCGCGAGATGCCCGGGCTGAAGAAAAAACCGTCCACCTCCGAGGCGCTCGACTGGATCAGGCTTCTCATTTCCGACGACGTGGACCCCGCCGACCTCAGGGGCGATGTGAAGAACGCCCTGCCGAAGCTTCACGGGGCGCTTCTGAAGAACGAGCAGGACGTCCACCTTTTCGAGCGTATGGCATTCATGGCGCGGCGGGAGCGATAGGGAAATTTTGCTCCCATTGACGTCGGGCGTAGCAAGGCGTATTTGAAGATCCGTAATTCCGTGGTGATTTGGCCGGCCGGCTTGCAGCCACGTAAAAAAAGTCGCTAAAGGGCCGCGAGAAGATGACTTCCCACGGGCCGGTCGCGATTTTTTCGCCGCCGGTTTTTGTTTTTGTGGGTTTGGAAATGCCGATCAAGATTCCCGATACGCTGCCCGCATTCAGCACTCTCGTTCAGGAGGGTGTGCGGGTCATGACCGAAACCGCGGCGGTGCGGCAGGACATTCGTCCGCTGCAGATCGGGCTCCTGAACCTCATGCCGAACAAGATCAAGACCGAGATCCAGATGGCGCGGCTTGTCGGCACGACGCCGCTGCAGGTGGAATTTTCGCTGGTGCGCGTCGGCAATCACAAGGCCAAGAACACGTCGGAAGAGCATCTGCTGGCCTTCTACGAGACCTGGGAAGAAGTGAAGCACCGGAAGTTCGACGGTTTCATCATCACCGGCGCTCCGATCGAGACGCTGCCCTATGAAGAAGTCACCTACTGGGACGAAATGCGGAAGATCTTCGACTGGACGTCGACCAACGTTCATTCGACCATGAACGTCTGCTGGGGGGCGATGGCGGCGATCTATCATTTCCACGGCGTGCCGAAATACGAGCTGAAGGAAAAGGCATTCGGAGTCTACCGCCATCGCAATCTTTGCCCTTCATCCGTATATCTCAATGGTTTTTCGGATGATTTTCAGGTGCCGGTATCCCGCTGGACCGAGGTGCGCCGCGCCGATGTCGAGACGGCGCGCGGTCTCGACATCCTGATGGAATCGGATGAGATGGGCCTTTGTCTCGTGCATGAGAAGGTCGGCAAGCGCCTCTACATGTTCAATCATGTGGAGTATGATTCGACCTCGCTGGCGGATGAATATTTCCGGGACGTCAATGCCGGCATTCCCATCAAGCTGCCGCACGATTATTTTCCGCACAACGACGATACGCTGACGCCCTTGAACCGCTGGCGCAGCCATGCGCATCTTCTCTTCGGCAACTGGATCAACGAGATCTACCAGACGACGCCCTACGATCTGGAGAAGATCGGCATGGAGTAAACCGACCGGCGATGTTCATCCCGTTTTTCCTGCAGCTCAGAGAGGCGAAGGTTCCGGTTACCTTGCGGGAATTCCTCGTCCTTCTCGAAGGGCTGGAGCAGGGAATCGTGGATTTCGACGTGGAGGCTTTCTACTTCCTCGCCCGGGCCGCACTGGTGAAGGACGAGAGGTTTATCGACAGGTTCGATCAGGCGTTCTCCTCCCATTTTCGCGGGCTGGAAGCCGTCTCCGAGACTTCCGGTCTCGAAGGGGCGGACATTCCCGAGGAATGGCTTCGCAAGCTTGTCGAAAAGCATCTGACGGAGGCCGAGAAGAAGCTCATCCAGTCGCTCGGCGGTTTTGAGAAGCTCATGGAGACGCTCCGGCAGCGGCTGGCGGAGCAGAAGGGGCGCCACCAGGGCGGTTCGAAATGGATCGGCACCGGCGGGACCTCCCCTTTCGGCGCTTATGGCTATAACCCGGAGGGCGTGCGGATCGGACAGGACGAGTCGCGCCACCGTCGGGCGGTGAAGGTTTGGGACAAGCGGGAATTCAGGGATTTCGACGACAAGGTCGAGCTCGGCACGCGCAATATCAAGCTGGCGCTGAAGCGGCTGCGGCGCTGGGTGCGGGAAGGGGCTGCGGAGGAATTCGACCTGCCGGGCACGATCCGCTCCACCGCGGAGCATGGCTATCTCGATGTTCAGACGCGGCCGGAGCGGCGCAATGCCGTGAAACTTCTCATGTTCTTCGATGTGGGAGGATCGATGGACGATCATATCCGCGTCGTCGAGGAACTGTTCTCGGCGGCGCGTGCCGAGTTCCGGCATATGGAGCATTTCTACTTCCACAACTGTCTCTATGAGGGCGTGTGGAAGGAGAACCGGCGTCGCTCGGGCCGCATGGCGACGCTCGATCTCATCCGCAGCTACGGTGCCGACTATCGCGTGATCTTCGTCGGCGATGCCTCCATGAGCCCCTATGAGATCACCCATGCGGGCGGTTCCGTCGAGCATTGGAACCAGGAGCCCGGCGAAATCTGGATCAGGCGCATGACCGGTCATTTCCGCCGCTGCATCTGGCTCAATCCGGTGCCCGAGGGGCATTGGCGCCACACGACCTCCATCGGATTGATGCGGAAGCTCATGATCGAACAGATGTTTCCGCTGACGCTCGGCGGGTTGGAACAGGCGACGCGTGCGCTCAGCCGCTGACATCGATCTTCCCAGGACTTTTTCTTCTTCGCGACATTGCAGCTTGCGGCCAAATCGCGCAGTTTGCCGCCGAATATATCGGCGGAGGAATTAATCCATGTCGGATCAGGGTTTCGAGGTTTTCGGCACGACGGAGAAGGGCGAACCCGTCTATCGGGTGAAGATCGCCGGTGGCGGATTGACCGCAAACGTCATCACATGGGGCGCGGCGATCCAGGATCTCAGGCTCGACGGCCATCAGCCGCCGCTCGTGCTCGGTTTCGAGACCTTCGATCCCTACCCGGTCCATTCGCCCTATTTCGGCGCGACGCCCGGCCGCTGCGCCAACCGCATCTCCGCAGGCCGCTTCGTTCTCGACGGAAAGCAATACCAGCTCGAAACGAACCAGCCGGGCATCGGCCATCTTCACGGCGGGACCGACGGCATCGGCCGCAGCAACTGGACGATCGTGGAACATGCCGCCGACAAGGTCGTCCTGCGTATCGTCGATCCCGACGGCCGGGCAGGCTATCCCGGAAATTGCACGGTGACGGCCACCTACCACCTCGAGGATGGCGGCGTGCTGTCGGTCGTCTACGAGGCGACGACGGATCAGCCGACGCTCGCCAACATCTGCCAGCATTCCTATTTCAATCTCGACGGGCGCGAGGATGCGCTCGGCCACGACATCATGATCGCAGCCGATCACCTGGTCGATGTCGATGAAAAACAGTTGCCGACCGGCAGGCTGATGGCGGTCGCCGGAACGCCCTTCGACCTGCGCGAAATGGGACCGATGAAGCGGTTCGACGGCGACCGGCAGGTGCTTTTCGACCATAATTACTGCCTGTCGGCCGGGCGCGTGGAAAAGCGGTCCGTCGCGCTGGCGCGCAGCATCTATTCCGGCGTGTCGATGGAGATGCGCACCACCGAACCCGGTGTGCAGCTCTATGCCGCCTTCAAGCTTCAGGAACTTCCGGTTCCCGGCCTCGAAGGACGTCGCTACGGCCCGTTTGCCGGATTCTGCCTGGAAACCCAGGTCTGGCCGGACGCCATCAACCACCCGGGCTTTCCGAATGCTGTTCTGCGCCCCGGCGAGGTTCTGCGTCAGGAAACGGACTACGTTTTCTCAAAACAATAGGGCGTTTCCCGGCTGCGCGATCAGGCGGAAACGAAATCGAGCCCGATATCGAGGGTTGGCGCGCTGTGGGTGATCCAGCCGATCGATAGCAGATCGACGCCGGTCGCCGCGATTTCCGCCGCCGTTTCCGGGGTGATGCCGCCGGAGGCTTCGGTGATCGCCCGGCCGCCGACGATCCCGACCGCCTCACGAAGCTGGTCCGGCCGCATGTTGTCGAGCAGCACCGCGTCGACGCCGGCGTTCATCGCTTCCCGAAGCTGGGCCAGCGTGTCGACCTCCACCTCGATCTTCACCATGTGGCCGACGCCGGCCTTGGCCCGGCGGATGGCTTCCGCGACGCCGCCGGCGATTGCGACGTGATTGTCCTTGATCAGCACGGCGTCGTGGAGAGCGAAGCGATGATTGATGCCTCCGCCGGCGCGGACGGCGTATTTTTCGAGCGCCCGCAGGCCCGGCGTCGTCTTGCGCGTGCAGACGACGGAAGCCTTGCTGCCGGCGACCGCCGCGACGATGCCGGCGGTGACCGTCGCGATGCCGGACAGGTGGCCGAGGAAATTGAGGGCCGTGCGCTCGGCAGTCAGCAGTCCGCGGGACAGGCCTTCGACGGTGGCGATGGTATCGCCCGGCTTCACCGATGCTCCGTCAGGAATGTGGCGGATTACCGTTATCGCGGGATCGACAAGCGCAAAGGCAAGCGCGGCGGCGTCGAGGCCTGCGATCACGCCGGGCTTGCGGGCGGCCATGACAACTTTCGAACGGTGATCTCCGGGTATGACGGCGGTCGAGGTAATGTCTCCGGCCAGGCCGAGGTCTTCCATCAGTGCGGTACGCACGGGTGGTTCAAGGATCAGCCGGGGAAGGGCGGCAAGGATCATGTCAGGCGCTCCTGGCAAGAGGATGGGAAGCGGTTTCCCGTGCAATATCGAGTGCTTCGGCAAGGCGCATCGTCCGCCGTTCCGCGGAGGCGAGCTTGAGCGGAAAATCCGGTCGTGCATGGGCGCCGCGGGATTCCCGCCGCAGCGACGCGAAGACGGCGATCAGCAGCGCGACGAGCGCGGGATCGGAAGATGCCTCTTCGCTCTCGATGAGCGGCAACAGGCTTGCGATCGCGTCATGCATGGCGCCGGCATTGCGCAAGACGCCCAGATGGCGGGAAACGACGGGAGGCACCATGGAAAGGTCCGCGGGCGGCGGAAGGCCGGTTGCGGGCGCTGTTGCGGCGGTTCCATCGGTCGGCGCCAGCACTCCGGCAATGTCCCGTGCCGCCTGCATGCCCATCACCGCCGCTTCGAGCAGCGAATTGCTGGCCAGCCGGTTGGCGCCGTGCAGGCCGGTCGATGCCGCCTCGCCGACCGCCCAGAGCCCCGGAACCGAACTGCGGCCGTTGATGTCGGTCGCCACGCCGCCCATGTGATAGTGCACGGCCGGACGGACCGGGATGAGATCGGTCGAGGGATCAATGCCGGCCTCGCGGCAGAGCCCATCGATCGCCGGAAAGCGGCTTGCGAATTTCCGGCCGAGGGCCTTGCGGGCATCGAGGAAGACGCGGCCGCCGCGGCCGAGTTCGGCGCTGATCGCACGCGCCACGACATCCCGTGGAGCAAGTTCGGCGCCCGGCTCACGAACGAGGAACCGTTCGCCCTTCTCGTTGACCAGCACCGCACCCTCGCCGCGCACCGCCTCGCTCACCAGCGCCAGCGGCCGCCGGGGGGAATCCAGGGCTGTCGGGTGGAACTGCACGAATTCCATATCCGCCAGTTCGGCTCCCGCGCGTGCGGCCAGCATGACTCCCTGGCCGTAGTTGCCGACGGGATTGGTGGTTGCCTCGTAAAGCCCGCCGAGGCCGCCGGTGGCCAGCACGATGCGCGAGGCAGGCAGGACCAAGGCACCGCTGCGCGTGGCGCAGAGCAGGGCGGAAATCCTGCCGTCGTCGACCAGCAGCCGTCTTGCCTCGACATCGCCCAGCACGGTGATCGACGGCGTCTTGCGGACGGCCTCGACCAGCGCGCGGACGATCGCTGCGCCGGACCCGTCGCCTTCGACATGCACGATGCGCCGGCGGGAATGGGCGGCTTCCAGACCGAGCGAGAATACACCATCGGCGGTCCTGTCGAAGCGGACGCCGAATTTCTCCAGCATGGCGATCGCGGCCGGCGCCGCCTTCAGGATCGATGCGGCGGCGGCCACGTCGCACAGGCCGTCCCCGGCGGCGAGGGTGTCGGCGAGATGAAGGTCGGCATTGTCGTCCGCACCGAGGCTTGCCGCAATTCCGCCCTGTGCCCAGGCGCTCGACGTCTCCGCGCCAAGACCGGCGCGGGTGACGAGAACCACCGGCTGGGGCGCCAGCGTCAGGGCCGTCACCAGGCCTGCCAGGCCGCTGCCGACAATTGCCACGCGGCCGGCGAGGCGATTAGGAAGCTCGGTCATATCGCCAGCATCCTTTCCACGGCGCCGCGCGCCGCACCGGCGATCGCCGGATCGACAGTCACCTCATGACGGTTCTCTTCCAGGGCCTTGCGGATGTTGGAAAGCGTGATGCGCTTCATGTGCGGGCAGAGATTGCAGGGGCGCACGAATTCGACGTCCGGGTGGTGTACGGCGACGTTGTCGCTCATGGAACATTCCGTCAGCAGCACGACGCGGGCCGGTTTCTTCTGCCCGACATAATCCGACATGACCGCGGTCGAGCCCGCAAAATCCGCCTCCGCCACGACTTCCGGGGGACATTCCGGGTGAGCAAGGATCGTGACGCCCGGATAAGCCTCACGGAGATCGCGGACGTCCTGGGCATTGAAGAGTTCGTGCACTTCGCAATGGCCCCGCCAAGCGATGATCTCCACATCGGTCTCCCGGGCCACATTCTGCGCCAGATATTCGTCGGGGATCATCAGCACCTTCGGCACGCCAAGCGATTCCACCACTTTTCTCGCGTTGCCCGAGGTGCAGCAGATGTCTGAAGCCGCCTTCACCGCCGCCGACGTATTGACATAGGTGATGACCGGTACTCCCGGATGCGCTTGTCTCAGCAGCGCCACATCCTCCGGCGTGATCGATTCGGCCAGGGAGCAGCCGGCGCCCATGTCGGGGATCAGCACCGTCTTTTCCGGGTTCAGGAGCTTTGCTGTCTCCGCCATGAAATGCACGCCGGCGAGCACGATGACTTCCGCATCCACCTCGACAGCCTTGCGGGCAAGCGCAAGGCTGTCGCCGACGATGTCGGCGACGCTGTGGAAGATTTCCGGCGTCTGGTAGTTGTGCGCCAGGATAACGGCGTTGCGGCGGCGCTTCAGGTCGAGGATCGCCTCGATATCCGCCTCGTGGGACAGCCATTCGGCCCTGGGAATGACGCGGCTCACCCGGTCGTAAAGCGAAGATATCGACAGCGGAGAATTCATTCTGAGCTCCTTTATACTCGAATTGAGTATATTCGGCGCAAAGAGATATTCTCGAATCGAGTTTATGTCAACTGCGTGAAAGAGGAAGTTTCGATCCGGAGAGTGCCCGCTCTTCGAGGACCGCGTGCCGGTAGCGGAAAAGCTTGGCGGGGCGGCCGCCGGTCTCGTTCGTCATCTCGCCCGTTTCCTCGATCAGTTCCAGCTGGTCGATCAGCCGGCGGAAGTTCGGCTTGTGCAATGTCAGGCCCGCCAGCGCCTCGACGGTTCGCTGGAGCTGCAGAAGCGTGAAATTCTCGGGCATCAGCTCGAACACCACCGGGCGGTATTTGATCTTGGCGCGCAGGCGGGCAATGCCGGTCGCGAGAATGCGCCGGTGATCGGCAAACATCGAGCGGCCGAAGCGCTTTTCGGCGGAGCTGCCCGCTTCTGCCGCGAGCCCCGCCTCGTACATCAACTCGTAGCGCTGCAGGGTGAGATCTTCATTCCAGGCCGCGCTGCCTAGGCCGAAGGCGAAATCGATCCGGCGCCGGCGATGTTCGCGGCGAGCCGGTTCGGCTTCGGCCCATTCCTGCAAGCCCCTGGCGATGCCGGTGAGGATATCGGGTCTCCCTTTTCGATGGTCCTCCCAGGGGAAATATTCGTACCAGCCATGCCAGCCCGGCTTTCCGGCGCCCGGCGCCGCCTGCTCCCGAACGAGCCCGAGATAGCTGATCGAGACCGTCCGCCATTCTGCATCTTCCCGCGTGCGGTCGCGGTCGGCGAAGGTATAGAGCTGTTCGAGATAACCGACCGGGTGGCCCGTCTGTTCACCCACCCACTCCCTCAGGCCCGCCTGCAGGCTCCTGTGCCCCAGTTCGAACGGTCCGGAGGGAAGCGCGTCGCCGGAGCGGACGGTCATGACGCGAGGTTCTTCCCCGGTAACGGCTGCAAGAACCGCGATGAGCTCCGCATGGGCAAGTCCGATGGTCAAGGAAACTCCGAAAGCTGTTGTCGAACGCGTGGCAGGATTCTGCGGGGTAAGCTTACCGCAACCTCAGACCCGATTGCTACCGGCGTTGCAATAGCCCGCCGGCATGTTCCGGTTATGAGAACGTCATATCCGACTTATCTTGTGGGATGTGGTCGCGGGAGAAAGACCACCCCGAGGTGTGGCAACGGAATATGACACCAAGCCGCTTTGTGACGGCAATAGCTTGAGCTTACGCTGCTTTCAAACGGGATGAGGCAGCTCCGACATCGGAGGCCCAGAAAACACAAAAGCCCCGGAAAACCGAGGCTTCCAACATCCTGTAAAACTGGAGCGGGCGAAGGGATTCGAACCCTCGACCCCAACCTTGGCAAGGTTGTGCTCTACCCCTGAGCTACACCCGCTCATCATTCCGCCGGTCCGGGGTAGTTCGCTGAACCGGGGGTCGCGGCTCGTTGCCGGCGACGGGCGCTATATGGCCCAGACTTTTTTCAAATGCAACAGAGAAATGACGATTGGAACGAAGAAAAATTCCGAAGCAGGGAAACCTCATGGAAACCGCCGGTTTCCGCATGCGGAACCGGCGGCCCATGGCTGGTCACGAGGCGGGGCAGGCCGCGCCCGTGTCGACCCAGGCCTTGATGAGCTCTCCGAATCCGGCCTGCGTGCCCGGCACGGGCTCGCGGCCGGCGCCCGGGTTCCAGCCCCAGCCGACCAGTTCGTCATGCGCCATGTGCTCGACCAACCTGTCCATGGTCATGCCGCCGTTTCGGGCCGGGTCCTTGATCTGTTGACAGATCTGCCCCAGCGTCTTGCCTTGCCAGGCCATTTCGATCGGCGCGAGATGCCAGGCGGGATTGCCGGGTATGCTCTTGATCGTATCGGCCTGCCCGACGACCGGCGTGTTCTCTGCGCTATGGCAGGTTGTGCATTGCATGCCGGGCAGGCCCATGCCGCCATCGCCGCGGAAGACCGGCGGCTGGTGCGGATGCATCGAGGCGCCCTGCAGCGGCCGGTCGGTGGCCGGGTGACAGTTGACGCAGCGCGGATGCTGGATGACCTTGCCGGCTTCTTGGAAGAGCGCCACGGAGCGTTGCTGCTGGTTGGCGATCGACTGGAAGGAGGATGCCGGCCGAAGCGTCTTCGGATCGGCCCTCGTCTCCTGGGCGACGGACATGGGCGAGAGCGCCGCGCCGGCCGCCACGAACAGACAGGCGGCGGCAGCGCCGCTGAAAGCGATTTTCAGGTTCATCGGTCGTTGATCCTCAGGCAGAAACGATGTTGACGATCGGAAGCTGCCGGACCGGCGCCCCGGTCAGGCGCCGCCAGGCATTGGCCACTGCGGGGCCGACGGGCGGCACGCCGGGTTCGCCGACGCCGGTCGGCTTTTCGGACGACTTGATGATCTCCACAGCCACATCCGGCATCTCATTGATGCGGATCGAACGGTAGTCGTGGAAGTTCGACTGCACGATCCTGCCGCCCTTGCCGAGCGTCACCGCATCGAAGAGGACCGCTCCGAGGCCATAGCCGATGCCGCCCTCCATCTGCGCCTTGATGACGTTCGGATTGACGGCCACGCCGCAGTCGACCGCACACCATACCTTGTGGACACGCGGAGCGCCTTCCGGACCGACCGAGACCTCGACCACCTGGCCGACATAGGTGTTGAAGCTTTCCACCACAGCGACGCCGCGCGAACGGCCTTCCGGCACCTGTCCGCCCCAATTGGCCATTTCGGCGGCCTTCTTCAGCACGCCCGCATGGCGCGGCTCGTCCTTCAGGAGCGCCAGGCGGCCCTCAACCGGATCGCGGCCGATTTTCTGGAAGAGTTCGTCCACGAAGGTCTCGACAGCAAAGCCCGTATGCGTATGCCCGACCGAGCGCCACCAGAGAGGCGGCACGGCGAGCTGGACGTTATGGGAGGTCACCTTGAGGTTGGGGATCGCGTAAGGCAGGTTCGACGCCCCTTCGACCGAGGTCGGATCGAGATCCGCCTTGGCCATGATCGACTGGCCGACGATCACCTGCTCCCAGGCGGTGATCTGCCCTTCCGCATTGATCGCGCCGCGCATCCTGTGGGCGTACATCGGGCGGTAATAACCGCCGCGTATGTCGTCCTCGCGGGTCCACATGTGCTTGAGCGGACGGGACCCGTCCGTCGCGGCGTAGACGGCGGCCGCTTCCTGCATGTAGGGCGAGCCGAACTGCGCCTTGCGGCCGAAACTGCCGCCGGCGAGCTGGGTATTGACCCGCACCTTCGGCTCGTCGAGGCCCAGGATGCCGGCCGCGGTCGACTGATCGAAGCCCGGGAACTGCGCACCGTTGTAGATATCGATCGAGCCGTCATCCGCCTTGACGAAGACCGCGTCGAGCGGCTCCATCGGCGCATGCGCCAGGAAGGGGAAGACGATCTCCACGTCCAGCATCTGCAGGCCCTGCGCCTTGAAGGCCTCTTCGACATTGCCCCTGTTGGTCGCCTCCAGTCCCGGTTCGCCGAAGTGCCTGACATATTCGGCGGCGAGTTCCTCCGAGGAGCGGATCTCGGCCTGGGAAAGGTTCCATTCGATGCTCAGCGCATCGCGGCCCTTCAAGGCTGCAAAGGTATTGTCCGCATACACGGCGACGCCTTGCGGGACCTGTTTCACATCGACGACACCCTGTATCTTGCGGGCTTCGGCGTCGTTGAAGCTTTTCACGGTCGCGCCAAAGTGCTCCGGATGGGCGACCACCGCGATCAGCAGGTTGTCCGGCGTGATGTCGAGCGTGAAGATCGCGGTGCCGTTCGTCTTGCCGTGTGTGTCGAGTTTCGGCAGCTCCGTGCCGATCAGCACGAAATCCTTGGGGTCCTTGAGCTTCGGCTCGGCTGGCGGCGTCCGGCGGGAGGCCTTTTCGGCAAAGGCGCCGAACCCGCTTTCCCTGTTCGATGCGGCATGCTGGATACGGCCCTTCTGGACGGTGATCTCGGAAGCCGGCACATTCCATTCCTCGGCCGCAGCCGCGACCAGCATGGCGCGCGCCGTGGCGCCCGCCTTGCGCATCTGCTCGTAGGCATTGGCGATCGAGCTCGATCCGCCGGTGCCCTGCAGGCCGAAGGAGAGGTTTGCGTAGACCTTGTTGTCGGTCGGCGAGTGGACCGCGCGCATCTGGCCCCAGTCGGCGTCGAGCTCCTCGGCGACGAGGGTGGCGAGGCCGGTGAAGGGGCCCTGGCCGAATTCGATGTGCTTGGAAAGCACGGTGACGGTGTCGTCGGTTCCGATCTTCACGAAGGCGTTCAGCGGGGCGAGCGCCGGATCGCCGCCGGCATGCACGCCGGTCTGCGCCGCAGCGAGAATCCTGGGTGCGATCGCGACGCCGATGACGAGGCCGGAGCCGGCGAGGAAGCCGCGGCGGGTGGCGGTGATATCATGCAACGTCATGGCTCAGCCCTCCATCGAGTTGGCGGCGTTGTGAATCGCTGCCCGGATGCGATGGTAGGTGGCGCATCGACAGATATTGCCGGCCATTGCGCCGTCGATATCCGCGTCCGTCGGTTTCGGCACCATCTGAAGAAGGGCCACCGCCGACATGACCTGGCCGGACTGACAGTATCCGCATTGCGGTACGTCCAGGCCCGCCCATGCGGTCTTGATGGCATCGGCTTCCTTTCCGGAAATGCCCTCGATCGTGACGACGTCCGAACCTTCGATCATCGAGATCGGGGTGACGCAGGCTCGGCGCGGCATGCCGTCGAGATGCACGGTGCAGGCGCCGCACTGGGCGACCCCGCAGCCGTATTTCGTGCCGGTGAGCTTTTCGAAATCGCGAATGACCCAAAGGAGCGGGGTGTCGGGGTCGCCGTCGAACGTTCGTTCCTGTCCGTTGAGCGTGAAGGTGACCATGGGCGGACCTTTCTTGAGAGAAGCCGGCATCTCGCGCCGGCGATGGATGAAAAGCGGCAGTTATCGGCCGGGGCCGAGGGCGAGGAAAAATGACGCACCGAAATCGAATGAAAAATCGAGGCTTCTTATTCTTGATGATCGCGGAGGCGCCTCCAATCGGATGAGCCTCCGGTTATAATAACTTGGCCGACCGTCGTACAAGTTCAAGCGCTTCACGAGATTGTGTGCGCCTCGCTTGGCCGGAGGGCATATTGAGGCTATACTCGACAAGCCCACCAACAGAGCAATTCCCCGAGAATGACCGAAACCGCTTCGAAAACCGCCGAGGACCTGTTCCGTTTCCTCGACAGCCTCAACATTTCCCATTCGACCAAGATGCATCCGCCGGTTTTCACCGTGGCGGAATCGGAAAGCCTGCGAGAGGAGATACCCGGCGGGCATACCAAGAACCTCTTCGTCAAGGACAAGAAGGACCGGTATTTCGTCCTGACGGTCGAGGAACGCGCGACGGTCGATCTCAAGACGGTTCACAAGGTGATCGGCGCCGCGAGCCGCGTCTCCTTCGGCAGGCCGGAAAAGCTGATGGAATATCTCGGCGTGATTCCGGGATCGGTGACGGTGTTCGGCGCTTTCAACGATACCGGGCGCAATGTTACCTTCGTGCTGGACGAAGATCTCATGAAGCATGATGTCGTCAACGGCCATCCGCTGTCCAACGACGCGACGACATCGATCGGCCGCGACGACCTCATCCGCTTTCTGGAGGCGACCGGCCACATGCCGCTTGTCTTGAAAGTGACGGACTGACATACGATCTTTGCGAGCGATACAACCACGACACAGAGCGTTCCCGGGAGAACATCGATGAGCGGCAGAGACAACCCCTATGGCGGTTCCTACGGCGCCAGCGCCTATGGCGGGCAGGTGACCGCTTCGGCGAACTACGGCGCGGCGCCAGCAGCGTCATCCGGCGGTTCCTATGTCACCGACACCAGCACGGCGGGCTTTACCAAGGATGTCATCGAGGAATCGCGTCGCCAGCCGGTTCTCGTGGATTTCTGGGCCCCCTGGTGCGGTCCCTGCAAGCAGTTGACGCCCGTGCTCGAAAAGGTCGTCAACGAAGGTCAGGGCCGGGTGAAACTCGTCAAGATGAACATCGACGACCATCCGTCCATTCCCGGCCAGCTCGGCATCCAGTCCATCCCTGCCGTCATCGCCTTCGTGGATGGCCGCCCGGCCGACGGCTTCATGGGCGCGGTTCCCGAAAGCCAGGTGCGCCAATTCATCGACAGGATCGCCGGGCCTGCTGGCGTCGACCAGGCAGCCGAGATCGAATCCGTGCTTGGCGAGGCCGAAACCATGCTTGCCGGAGGCGATATCCAGGGAGCCGCCCAGCTTTATGGCGCGGTCCTGCAGGCCGATCCGGAAAACGCCAAGGCGGCGGCCGGCATGATGCAATGCCTGATCGCCACGGGCGATATCCCCCGGGCCAGCCAGGTGCTTGCCTCCATTCCCGAAGATCTCGCCAAGGACCCGGCCATCCAGGCGGTCGCCAAGAAGCTGGAGCAGATCGAGGAAGCCCGCAAGCTCGGCGATCCGGTCGCGCTCGAACACGATCTCGCGCTGCATCCGGACAATCACGAGGCCCGCATGAAGCTTGCCAAGATCCTCAATGTCGAAGGCAGGCGAGACGAGGCGGCCGAGCATCTGCTGATGATCATGCGCAAGGATCGCGCTTTCGACGACGACGGCGCCCGCCGCCAGCTTCTGCAGTTCTTCGAAGTCTGGGGTCCAAAGGACCCGGCGACGATCTCCGCACGCCGCAAGCTGTCGTCCATCCTCTTCTCATGACCGGCGGGCGGCTCCGCCCCGGTCACGTCGGCGGGTCGAAATGGCGGCCGGAATGGCAATCGGATTCGGTTTGAGCATGTGTGATCCGGAGCGCTCTTGCGTTCTTCGGCCGTCGCCCCACATTATTCCGAGCGGCGGTTCTTGCTGACGATCTGGGAGGTCTCGGTCCCATGCATGTGGGAAATGCACGATATGTGAAACGGGAGGATTTGCCGGAAACGATTCCCGTTTTTCCGCTGACGGGTGCCCTGCTTCTGCCGGGCGGGCAACTGCCTCTCAACATCTTCGAGCCGCGTTACCTCGCGATGTTCGACCGCGCGCTTGCCGCCGACCGGCTGATCGGCATCGTGCAGCCGTCGCTTCTGGAAACCGGCGAGCCTGCGGAAGGTCCGCGCCCGGTTCTGTCGACCGTCGGCTGCATCGGCCGGATCACCTCGTTTGCGGAGACGGGTGACGGACGCTACATCGCCTCGATCAGCGGGGTGTGCCGTTTCCGGCTGCTGGACGAGACGGGGGAGGGGCATCCCTACCGCACCTTCAGGATCGCGCCGTTCCTGGCCGATCTCTCGGCGGAGGACGACGAGAGTTCCGTCGACCGCGTCGAGCTTCTGCGCGTTTTCCGGGCCTATCTCGATGCCAACAAGCTTGAGGCGGATTGGGAAAGCGTCGAGCGCGCCGGCAACCGGACGCTTGTCAATTCTCTCTCCATGATGTCGCCTTTCGGCCCGGCCGAGAAACAGGCCCTGCTGGAGGCTCCCGACCTCAAGACCCGCGCTGAGACGCTGATCGCCATCACCGAAATCTTCCTGGCGCGCGGTTTCAGCGATACCGACACCATTCTCCAATAGCAATGGTGGCCGGCATGGACGAAAAGCTCAGCAAGGTCGACCCGAAACTTCTCGATCTCCTCGTCTGCCCGCTGACGAAGGGCCGGCTGTCGTTCAATCGGGAGACCAACGAACTGATCTCGCAGAAGGCGCAGCTCGCCTATCCGATCCGGGACGGCATTCCGATCATGCTGATTTCCGAGGCCCGAAAGATCGAGGATTGAGGTTTGTTCTTCACCCCGTATGCAGGAGGGGGAGGGGATTGCCCTGCCGGCAGGCGGATGAGGAGCGGTTTTCGGCGAACTTAGATCGCTTCGCCGGCCAGCAGCCTGGGTCCGCCTTCACCGGTCTTCCCCGCTGCCTGGTCGATGAAGTAGGTCTTGAGCCCCGGCAGGCGATCGACGATGCCGAGACCGAAGTCGCGGGCGATGCGGATGGGGGTGATGTCGTTCGAGAACAGCCGGTTCAGCACGTCGGTGGTCACGCCCATGCGGAACGTATCGAAGCGCCGCCAGGACTGGTAGCGTTCCAGTACGTTGAGCGCGCCGATATCGAGGCCGAGGCGGTCCCCCTCCACCACCGTTTCGGCCAGCGCCGCGACGTCCTTGAAGCCGAGATTGAGCCCCTGACCCGAAATCGGATGGATGCCGTGCGCCGCGTCGCCGGCCAGCGCGAAGCGTGGCGCGACGAAGGCGCGGGCAAGCGTGAGGCCGAGCGGAAAGGCCCGCCGCCCGCCAACCAGACGCAATTCGCCGAGCTTGTGGCCGAAGCGCCGCTGCAGCTCTTCTTCGAACACCAGATCGTCGGATGCGACCAGGCGCTCGGCTTCCGATGTCCGCTCGGTCCAGACCAGCGACGCGCGGTTGCCGGTGAGCGGCAGGATGGCGAAGGGGCCGGAGGGCAGGAAATGCTCTTCCGCGACGCCTTCGTGCGGCCGTTCGTGGGCGACCGTTGCAACGATGCCCGATTGGCCGTAATCCCATTTGACGGTCCTGATGCCGGCCATGTCGCGGAGCCTGGAGCGCACGCCGTCGCAGGCCACGAGCAGGCGGGTCTCCTGGGTGGAGCCATCGGACAGGGATACGGTGCAGCGGGTGCTTTCGGATTGGAAGCCTGTGGCGGAAAGCCCGTGCCGGATCGGGATGCCGAGACGCTCGGCCGCGCCTCGCAAGGCCCTGACGATCGAGACGTTCGGTATCATATGGGCGAAGGGCTTGCCTTCCTCGACCTCGCCGTCGAATGTCAGGAAGACCGGTCTTACGGGATCGGAGGTGCGGCTGTCGGTGACGATCATCCTGGCGATCGGCTGCGCGTCCGGCTCGATTTCCTTCCAGATGCCGAACACTTCGAGCATGCGTGCCGCGGCCGCGATGATGGCGGAGGCGCGCTCATCCTTTTCCCAGGCGCCGGCCGGCGCTGCCTCGATCACCTCGACCTGCAAATGGGGGGCCGCCTGTTTGACCGCGACCGCAATCGCGAGCCCCACATAACCGCCTCCTGCAACCAGCATATCGAGCATTGGCCTTAAGCTCCCGTGAGACTTGAGAATATCCTGTCATGCATATAGACCATCGAGCAGCCGCTTCCTATTGCCGGAGTCCGTCATAATGTCGCGCCAGACCGAATCTTCGTCCGCCATGGACCAGCTGATCGCGACGCTCGATCTCGAAAAGCTCGAGGAAAACCTCTATCGCGGCCTGAGCCCGGAGGTCGGCTGGCAGCGGGTCTTCGGCGGCCAGGTGATCGCCCAGGCCTTGATGGCTGCCCAGCGGACCGTTCAGGCCGATCGTTTCGTCCACTCCCTGCATGCCTATTTCATGCGGCCGGGCGATCCCGCCGTGCCGATCCTCTATCAGGTGGAGCGTATCCGCGACGGGTCAAGCTTCACGACGAGGCGGGTCGTGGCGGTGCAGCACGGCAAGGCGATCTTTTCCATGTCCGCCTCCTTCCAGGTCGAGGAGGAGGGGTACGAACACCAGATAGACATGCCCTCCGTCACCCAGCCGGAAGACCTGATGGGAGAGAAGGAATTCAAGGCGCTCTTCCTGGAGCATGCGCCGGAATCGGTCCGGCGGTATTGGGACCGGGAGCGGCCGATCGAGGTGCGGCCGACATCGCTTCTTCACTACCTGACCAGGGACAAGCTCGAGCCGCGCCAGGATATCTGGGTCCGCACCGTCGGCGCGGTGCCGGCCGACCGGCATTATCAGGCGGCGGTGCTGGCTTGGCTTTCCGACATGACCCTGCTCGACGCTTCCCTTTATCCGCACGGCATTTCGATTTTCGACCCGGCGCTCCAGGCTGCGAGCCTGGATCATGCCATGTGGTTTCACCGGCCCTTTCCGTTCGACGACTGGCTGCTTTACACGCAGGACAGCCCGAGCGCTTCCGGCGCCCGCGGCATGACGCGCGGAAGCATTTATAGCCGTTCCGGCACGCTGATTGCTTCCGTCGCACAGGAAGGACTGATTCGGAAAAAGGCAAATGAACGATAATTGTGCATTTTTCAAAATTTGCACAAATTTTGACCGCCTTTGCGCCATTCAAATGCCCGTTTCTTAAGGCCGCTTTTACAAGCTTTTATATTTCAATAACTTATAGCCTTATTCGAATCTGGCACGCCCTTTGAATGTAACTAGCCAGTCGTTGTCATGATCTGCCAGCGATCAGGAGAGTCGGCCTTTTACGCCGAAGACAAACAAAGGATGGGAAGCCAGATGAAAATCGTGATGGCCATTATCAAGCCGTTCAAGCTGGATGAGGTGCGCGAAGCCCTCACGGCTGTCGGTATCCAGGGCCTGACCGTCACCGAAGTCAAAGGTTACGGGCGCCAGAAGGGACACACCGAAATCTATCGCGGCACCGAATATGCCGTGAGTTTTCTGCCGAAGCTGAAGATTGAGGTCGCCGTCCCCTCCGATCTCGTCGACAAGGCGGTGGAAGCGATCGCCTCGGCCGCCAAGACCGGCCAGATCGGCGATGGCAAGATTTTCGTTTATTCGATCGAACAGGCCGTGCGCATCCGTACCGGCGAAACCAACACAGAAGCGCTCTAATAAGCACGGCTGACAGGGGAGTTTTTTAGCTATGCAATTCAACAGGTTTTCTATTTTGGGACGTTTGGGCGCCACGACTGCGGCACTGTTCGCGCCCGTCGTCGCCTTTGCGCAGGATGCTGCTGCGCCGGCCATGACGGTCGACAAGGGCGACACGACCTGGATGCTGATTTCTGCCATTCTCGTCCTTCTGATGATCGTTCCCGGCTTGGCGCTGTTCTACGGTGGTCTTGTCCGCACCAAGAACATGCTCTCCGTGCTGATGCAGGTCATGATGATCGCCGCCGTGGCCATGGTCGTCTGGGTCACCTACGGTTATTCGCTGGCCTTTACAGATGGCGGTTCGCTGAACAGCTTCGTCGGCGGCTTCTCCAAGATGTTCCTCGCCGGTGTCGACACCACGACGCTTTCGGAAAGCTTCACCAAGGGTGCGGCCATTCCCGAACTGGCCTTCGTCTGCTTCCAGATGACGTTCGCCGCGATCACGCCCGCGCTGATCATCGGCGCTTTCGCCGAGCGCATCAAGTTCTCGGCCGTGATCCTCTTCACGATCCTGTGGCTCACCTTCATCTATTTCCCGATGGCTCACATGGTGTGGTTCTGGGGTGGCCCGAGCGCCTATGACGGCCCGACCGGCCTTATCTTCGGCTTCGGCGCCATCGATTTCGCCGGCGGCACGGTCGTTCACATCAATGCCGGCATCGCCGGTCTGGTCGGCGCCATCATGGTCGGCAAGCGCACCGGTTTCGGCAAGGACATGATGGCCCCGCACTCCATGACGCTCACCATGGTCGGCGCCTCCCTGCTGTGGGTCGGCTGGTTCGGCTTCAACGCCGGCTCCAACCTCGAAGCCAATGCCTATGCCGCTCTCGCGATGATCAACACCTTCGTCGCGACCGCTGCCGCCGTCATTTCCTGGTCGATCGTCGAGACCTTCGCCCGCGGCAAGGCATCCATGCTGGGTGCCGCCTCTGGCGCCGTCGCCGGACTCGTCGTCATCACCCCGGCCGCCGGTTTCGTCGGACCGATGGGCGCCATCATCATGGGCCTGATCGTTTCTCCGGTCTGCTACTTCTTCGTTTCGACCGTGAAGAACAAGTTCGGTTATGACGATACGGCGGACGTCTTCGGCGTCCACGGCATCGGCGGCATCATCGGCGCGATCCTGACCGGCGTGTTCGTCAATCCCGCTCTCGGCGGTGCCGGCATCGTCGACTATTCGACCGCCGATTTCGCCGCTTCCTATGCTGGCACGGCCACCCAGGTCTGGGCGCAGCTCAAGGGTGTCGTCGTCACGCTTCTGTGGTCGGGTATCGGTTCAGCGATCCTCTACAAGGTCGTCGACCTCATCGTCGGCCTGCGCGTCACGGTCGAAGCCGAGCGCGAGGGCCTCGACCTCGCGACCCACGGCGAAGCCGCTTACCACTCGTAAGCCCGAGTTTGCGCCGGCGCATCGTCCCCGGCGCTTTCAGTCCCGTCGCAGCCTCCCATGGGAAGCTGCATTGGCCCGGCGTTCGCGCCGGGCTTTTTTTGTTCGTGTTTTCAGGCTTTCGGATATGCATCGCGGTTAAAGCCACATTAACCATCGTCACGCTACTCTCTGCCGGAGTTGTGTGAATCGGCCGGCGGTCTGCCGATTCGCGTGAAGGGTTGCGTTCCAAGGACAGCGGACACATACGATGGGCAGAAGCAGTTCGGCGGCTATGGCAAACCGGTCCACCCGCTTGGTGCTGACCGCCTTCGTGTGGAGGCAGGCACTCGCACTTGCCGGTTTCGGCCTCTTTGCGGCGCTGGCGCTCGCGGTGGCGGCGCTCGCCACATGGAACGTCGCCGATCCGAGCTTCTCCTACGCGACCGACAACGCTCCCACCAACATACTCGGCTTTCCCGGCGCGGCTTTCGCCGACCTGATGATGCAGTTCCTCGGCCTTGCCAGCATCGTGGCGTTGCTGCCGGTGCTGGCTTTCGCGCTGGCGCTGATCTCGGGCCGCAGATACGATCGCATCCCGGCCCGGCTCGCCGCCTGGGGCGGCGGCACGCTGCTTGCTTCCGCGACGCTCGGCTGCTTTCCAGCGCCGCCCACATGGCCGATCCCGAACGGCATCGGCGGGGTGATCGGGGACATGATCCTGAGGTTCCCCGCGCTTTTCGTCGGAGCCTATCCAACCGGCATGGTGGCGATCGTACTCGGCTGCATCTTCACGCTTCCCTGCATCTGGCTCATGCTGTTTGCCTCCGGCCTCGTGGGCGAGGCTTTCGAGGAGGATGCCGAGGACGACGACCGGCCGGTGGCTGCCGCGAAGGCGCGTCCCCAGCGGGAAGATGCCGACGACGAGGACGACGAGGAAGGCGGATTTGCCGGTTTCCTCGCATTCGGTGCGCTTGCGCATTACTGGTATATCGCCCAGGCGCGCCTGCGCCGGCTTGCCGGCGTTAAGCCGCGCGCCCATGTCGGCTTCGACCAGCCCTATGATTTCAACGACGACGAATTCGGAACGCTGAACGAGCCTGTCCGCGCGAAGGCGCCTTCAGCCGTTGCCGGCCACCGTCTGGAACCGTCCCTCGACGGTCCGGCGGCACGCGCTGCCGGCTCGCGCAGGATCGTGGCAGCCCCGCCGATTTCCGCCCATGACGACGATGACTACGACGACGATCCGCCGTTCGGCGTGGATGACATGCCTCCGCGTCCGGCCGGTATTCTCGCGGATGACGATGACGACGATGATGCGCCGTTCGTCACCTCCCGCGCGCCGCAGCCCGCAGGCGGCCGCGCCCAGCCGCGTGTCGCGCCGGCCGCCGCGCCGCCCAGGCCCAGCGCCCGTCTCGCCCGCGAAGCCCAGACGTCGTTCATCTCCCCGGAAGGTTTCCAGCTTCCTTCCGTGCATCTTCTCAACGAACCGAAAGCGGTCGCCCGCGACACATCGCTTTCCGCCGACGCGCTGGAGCAGAACGCCCGCCTCCTGGAAGGCGTGCTGGAGGATTTCGGCGTCAAGGGCGAGATCATCCATGTCCGGCCCGGTCCGGTCGTCACGCTTTATGAACTGGAGCCCGCTCCGGGTATCAAGTCCTCTCGTGTCATCGGCCTTGCGGACGACATCGCCCGTTCGATGAGCGCGATTGCCGCCCGCGTCGCCGTCGTGCCGGGTCGCAATGCGATCGGCATCGAACTGCCGAACCGCACCCGCGAAACCGTCTATCTGCGCGAGATGATCGGCAGCAAGGATTTCGAAACCAGCAAGGCGAAGCTCGCCATGGCGCTCGGCAAGACGATCGGCGGCGAGCCTGTGGTCGCAGACCTCGCCAAGATGCCGCATCTGCTCGTCGCCGGCACGACCGGTTCGGGCAAGTCGGTCGCCATCAACACGATGATCCTGTCGCTTCTCTATCGTTATACGCCGGAGAAGTGCCGTCTGATCATGATCGATCCGAAGATGCTCGAACTCTCCGTCTACGACGGCATTCCGCATCTGCTTTCCCCTGTTGTCACCGATCCGAAGAAGGCCGTCGTCGCGCTCAAATGGACCGTCCGCGAGATGGAAGAGCGCTACAAGAAGATGTCGAAGATCGGTGTCCGGAACATCGACGGCTTCAACAGCCGCGTCGAGCAGGCGATCGAGAAGGGCGAGATCCTCACCCGCACCGTGCAGACCGGTTTCGACCGACAGACCGGCGAGGCGATCTACGAGACGGAGGAATTCGATCTCGCGCCGATCCCTTATATCGTCGTGATCATCGACGAGATGGCCGACCTCATGATGGTCGCCGGCAAGGATATCGAAGGCGCTGTGCAGCGCCTGGCGCAGATGGCGCGTGCGGCCGGTATCCACGTCATCATGGCGACCCAGCGCCCCTCGGTCGACGTCATCACCGGCACGATCAAGGCCAACTTCCCGACCCGCATCTCCTTCCAGGTCACGTCGAAGATCGACAGCCGCACCATTCTCGGCGAGCAGGGGGCCGAACAGCTCCTCGGCATGGGCGACATGCTCTATATGGCGGGCGGCGGGCGCATCCAGCGTGTCCACGGCCCGTTCGTGTCCGACATCGAGGTCGAGGAGATCGTGTCCTACTTGAAAACGCAAGGAGCGCCCCAATATCTCGATGCGATCACGGCCGATGACGACGAGGACGGCGGCGCGGGCGGCGGCCCGGCGGGCACGTCGAATCTCGCTGATTCGGAAGATCCATACGATCAGGCGGTGGCGATCGTGCTGCGCGACGGCAAGGCGTCTACATCCTATATCCAGCGCCGTCTCGGCATCGGCTACAACCGCGCCGCATCGCTGATCGAGCGGATGGAGCAGGAAGGGCTGATCGGGCCGGCCAACCATGCGGGCAAGCGTGAAATCCTCGTGCCCACGGAAGGCGATGTCCTCGACCGGTAAGGCTTTCGTGATAAAAGAAAGGCGGCCATCAAGACGCCGCCTTTCGCACGGAGGAATAGAGGGAAGGAGACCAGAATGAAGAACGAAAAATCCATCCTTTCAGATTCCCGTTCCCATGCGATCGGCCGCAGGCAGTTTTCGCTCGGGCTCGTGGGTCTTGCGGCTGCAGCGTTCGCGCCTGCCCCGGCCTTCGCCCAGAGCGTGCCCTCCGCCGCGGCGCAGAAGATCGCCGACCACTTTTCCTCGGTCAAAACCATGATGGGCGAATTCGTGCAGTTCGGCCCGCGCGGCGAGCAGACCGGCGGCAAGTTCTACATCGAGCGGCCGGGCAAGCTGCGCTTCAACTTCGAGAACCCGTCGCCGATCCGTGTCATCGCCGATGGCAGGAACGTGGTGATCGGCAACCTGAAGCTCAAGACATGGGATATCTACCCGCTTTCCAAGACGCCGCTCAGCCTGCTGCTGGCCGAGCGCATCGATCTCGGCAACCAGATGGTCCGCGATGTCCGCGAGGAAACGGACCTCACCACCATCGTTCTCGGCAACAAGACCGTCTTCGGTGATTCGACCATCACCATGATGTTCGATTCGAAGACCTATGACCTGCGCCAGTGGACGATCACCGATGCCCAGAACAAGGACACGTCGGTGATGATCTACAATGTCCAGAACGGCGTGAATTTCGACGAGAGGGTCTTCACCATCCCCTATGACGACGTGCGGAAGATGTAATCTTCTCCGGTTCACCAATGTGAAAGGGCTGTCCGTCGCGGCGGCCCTTTTTGCTTCTCAGCGCCTGAAAAATTTCCTAAACCTCGGCGACACGTCGAGGTTCAATCATGACATTTTCCATCGCCACCTGGAACATCAACTCCGTCCGGCTGCGCATGCCGATCGTCGAGCAGTTCCTCGTCCGCCACAAGCCGGATATCCTCTGCCTGCAGGAGATCAAGTGCCAGGAGCCGGAATTTCCGCTGCAGCCGCTGAAGGACCTGGGCTACCAATACATCATCATCCACGGCCAGAAGGGTTATCACGGCGTTGCGATCGCCTCGAAGATCCCGCTCGCCGAGGACCACCGGCAGAACTATTGCGGCGTCGGCGACGCGCGGCACATTTCAGCGATCGTCGAGCGCGGTTCGCGGCGCATCCGTGTGCATAACTTCTATGTTCCGGCCGGCGGCGACGAGCCAGACCGGACGGTCAATCCGAAATTCGGCCACAAGCTCGATTTCGTCGAGGAGATGAAGGCGCTGAAGGCGGACGCGATGCCCGGCATTTCATCGATCCTCGTCGGGGATCTCAACATCGCGCCGCTGGAGCACGATGTCTGGTCGCACAAGCAGCTCCTGAAGATCGTCAGCCATACTCCGGTCGAGACCGAAGGCCTCAAGGACGTCATCGCCCGGGGCGGCTGGCTCGACCTCATGCGGCAGCACACGCCGGAGCCGGCGAAGATCTATACCTGGTGGAGTTATCGCGCCAAGGACTGGGAAGCGGCGGACAAGGGGCGCCGGCTCGATCATATCTGGTCGTCACCCGATCTCGGGCCGTTCCTGGATCGCATCGAGGTGCTGAAGGAAGCCCGCGGCTGGAACCAGCCTTCCGACCATGTGCCGGTGACGGCCGTGTTCAAGTTCTGACATTCAAGGGCGCGCTTCCACCTCTCATCCGCCTGGCCGGGACATCTTCCCGCGGCGGGGAAGAGGTGTGGTCTGGGGGCAAGAGGTTACGCGAACCTGTGCCCCATCGCAGCCGCGGCCTTGGCGAGGGTCGAGATATTGTCGCGAATGCGGCTTTCGATCATGCGGCCGACCTCGGGATATTCCTCCAGCAGGCGATAGAACAGCGACCGGCTGATTTTCAGGGCTTCGGAATCCTCGACCGCTATCGCCGTGAACTTCCGTTCGACCATGGTGACCAGTGCGAGTTCGGACAGAAGCGTGCCCGGCCCGACGGTCGCCTGTACCTTCATTTCGCCATTGCGGTCGGCGGTCAGCAGTTCGAAACGGCCTCGTGCGACGATGAATGCCGATTCCGCCGGCGACCTTTCCCGAAAGAGTTCCTGGCCGGTAACCACAGGCCGATGCTCGGCGCCGAAGGCGACGAGGCGAAGCTGGTCGTCGTTCATGTCCCTGAAAAGCGGGACCTGGGTCAGCAGGCGGATATCTTCGGTCAGCGACATGGTCAGGGAACGATCTTGTAACCGCCGTTTTCGGTAACCAGGATTTCGGCACTGGACGGGTCGCGCTCGATCTTCTGGCGAAGGCGGTAGACGTGGGTTTCCAGCGTGTGGGTGGTGACGCCGGAATTGTAGCCCCAGACTTCCTCCAGCAATACATCGCGCGTGACGACCTTCTGGCCGGCGCGGTAGAGATAGCGGATGATCGCCGCTTCCTTCTCCGTGAGCCGGATCTTCTTGCCGTCCTCGGTGGTGAGCAGCTTCTGGCTCGGCTTGAAGAGATAGGGGCCGACGGTGAAGGTGGCGTCCTCGCTCTGCTCGTACTGGCGAAGCTGGGCGCGGATGCGGGCGAGCAGCACGGCGAAGCGGAACGGCTTCGTGACATAGTCGTTGGCGCCGGCTTCCAGCCCGAGGATCGTGTCGGAATCGGTATCGTGGCCGGTCAGCATGATGATCGGCGCCTTGAAGCCGTTCTTGCGAAGCAGTTTCACCGCTTCGCGGCCATCCATGTCCGGCAGGCCGACATCCATGATCAGGAGGTCGATCTGGGTATTCTTGGCGGTTTGCAGCGCCTTGGCGGCATTGGCCTCCTGCAGGATCGAAAATTCGTCGTAAAACGACAGTTGCTCGACCAGAGTCTCGCGCAGGTCGTCGTCGTCGTCCACAAGGAGTATCGTACGCGCTGCCATCCTGAAGCCTTTCTCTTGCTGCCCGCGTTGATGGCCTGCAATTCTGCAGCCAAACGCGATCAGGGCCTTCGTCCTCAATCCCTACAGCATCGGCTCGAGAATCGAAATCGATTTTCGGAAGTACGATGCCTAGATTCAATAAGTTAGAGCATCCGTTGCGCATCCATAGGGCCGCTCGGCGCTCCAATGTGCTATGAATTCAAACGAAATCATATTCAAAGCAAAAACTTGTGAGAAAAATGCAGCGTTTTCACGGCTCGCGCCACCATCCCAATGCGATCACCGTCAGGACTGCGCCGCGCGACCGCAGGCAGGGCATCGTTTCATTCGGCGGCATCACTGTCCGCGCGGCGCTCGGCCGTTCCGGTACGAGCGCCTTCAAGAGGGAAGGAGACGGCGCCACGCCCGTCGCGGCCATGCCCGTTCTCTACGGCTTCGTGCGCGGCGAGCGGGTCCGCCTGCCGCCGACGGCGCTGCCGATCCGTCGCATTCGCAAGGACATGCTCTGGTGCGACCAGCCGGAACATCCAGCCTACAATCGCCTCGTCAGGGCGCCGTTCCGGCCAAGCCACGAGGAGATGATGCGGGCCGACGGGCTCTATGACATCTGCATCGTGCTTGATTGGAACATCCGTTCACGCCGCCGGCATGGAGGTTCGGCAATCTTTTTCCATCTCATCAAGCCGGGCTACCAGCCGACGGCCGGCTGCATCGCGGTGAGCCTGCGCGACATGCTCCAGCTCATCCGTTTCCTGCGGGCGGGGATGGTGTTCAAAATCCGTTGAAGGCTGCCATGGGCAGCCGTGGCGGTCTCCGGATGTCGCAAAACCGTAATACAGCATCTCTAGGTTTAGAACGGCTCTAAAAGAAGAGAAAATTAGGCCAGTTTACAACCTTGGAGATAGTCCCGATGACCGAACATCTTTCCCAGAAGATATTCCCCACGACCCAACTCGAAGACGCCGATGGCGACGGACATAACTCCAGCGTCAACCCGACGATGGGTGAGATCATCAGCAAGCGCTTCTCGCGCCGCAATTTTCTTCAGGGATCGCTGGCTGTTTCGGCGATTGCCGCAACCGTCGGCCCCGTGGCGCTGATGAGCGCGGAGGAAGCCCGTGCCGCAGGCGGTTCCGCCTTCTCCTTCCCGGAAGTCGAGGCGGGGGTCGATGCCAATCACCATGTGGCCGAAGGCTATGATGCGGATATCCTGCTGCGCTGGGGCGATGCGATCTTCGCGGACTCGCCGGCCTTCGATCCGAAGAACCAGACCGCCGCAGCCCAGGTCCGCCAGTTCGGCTACAACAACGACTATGTCGGCTTCATTCCGCTGGAAGGCTCCTCCGAACACGGCCTGCTCGTCGTCAACCACGAATACACCAACCCTCACCTGATGTTCCCCGGCCTCGTCACCATCGCCGAAGGCAAGGTCAAGCAGGGCGCGCTCAGCAAGGATCAGGTCGACGTGGAGATGGCCGCGCATGGCGGCACGATCGTCGAAATCCGCAAGGTCGGCGGCAAATGGCAGGTCGTTCCCGATGGGCGCTACAACCGCCGCATCACCTCCACGACCGAGATGCAGCTTTCCGGACCGGTTGCAGGGCATGATCGCGTGAAGACCTCCGCCGACGCGGCAGGCACCCGCGTCATCGGCACCCTCAACAACTGTGCCGGCGGGGTGACCCCCTGGGGCACCTACATCATGGCCGAAGAGAACTTCCACGGTTACTTCTCGGGCAAGCTGCCGGAGGGGCACAAGGAAGCCGCCAACTACAAGCGCTACGGCGTTCCGGAAGGCGGTTACGAGTGGGCGAATTTCTACGACCGCTATGATCTCGCCAAGGAGCCGAACGAGCCGAACCGCTTCGGCTGGATCGTCGAGGTGGATGTCATGGACCCAACGTCCACGCCGAAGAAACGTACGGCCCTCGGCCGCACCAAGCACGAAGGTGCCGAGTCTATCGTGGCCCGGAACGGCAAGGTGGTCTTCTATCTCGGCGATGACGAGCGCTTCGACTACGTCTACAAGTTCGTGACCGACGGCACCTACAATGCCAACGATCGCGCCGCGAACCTGAACCTGCTCGACGCCGGTACGCTTTATGTCGCCAAGTTCGGCGAAGACGGCACGATGCAGTGGCTGCCGCTGATCCATGGCCAGGGGCCGCTGACGGCGGAAAACGGCTTTGCCAGCCAAGCGGACGTGTTGATCGAGACCCGGCGCGCGGGCGACCTGCTCGGGGCGACGAAGATGGACCGCCCGGAAGACGTGCAGCCGAACGGCATCAACGGCAAGGTCTATGTCATGCTCACTAACAACTCCCGCCGCAAGGCGGATCAGGTGGACGCCGCCAACCCGCGCGCGGAAAATGCTTTCGGCCACATCATCGAGATTGCCGAAGACGGCGGCGACTTCACAGCCACGAGCGGCAAGTGGGAAGTGCTGCTGAAATGCGGCGATCCGTCGGTTGCCGCCGTCGGCGCCTCTTTCTCGACCGAGACGACCAAGAACGGCTGGTTCGGCATGCCGGACAACTGTGCCGTCGATTCGGCGGGCCGCCTTTGGGTCTCGACGGACGGCAACAGCAACAAGGCCACCGGCCGCACCGACGGGCTCTGGGCCGTCGATACGGAGGGCGCGGCCCGCGCGACGTCGAAGCTGTTCTTCCGCGTGCCGGTCGGCGCGGAAATGTGCGGCCCGCTGTTCACGCCCGACGATGAAACGGCCTTCGTCGCCGTCCAGCATCCGGGTGATGGCGGCGAAGACTGGTCGGGCCATGGCCGCCCGTCCTACTACGAGGATCTTTCCACCCGCTGGCCGGATTTCAAGGACGACATACCGGTCCGCCCCGCGGTCGTGGCGATCACCAAGATCGGCGGCGGCAAGATCGCGGTCTGACGCGCAATCCCTGAAAACAGGAGGCCCCGCTGCAATCGGCGGGGCCTTTCATCCACTTGGAAGCTGTCGCGCGTCGTCTTCCTTCACTCAAGGGAACGCGGGGTGACGAACCGTTCCAACCGGCCCGATCCCTCGCCGACCCCCTGCCAGTCTGCGGTGTCGAAATCGATCACGACAAGCCCTGCGGTCGGGTATTTTTCGGCTATCTTCTGCCGGGTATCGGCGTTTCCCGTATCGGAGAGCAGAAGCGCAAGTTCCTGAAGGCCGGGATTGTGCCCGATGATCAGCAGATTGCGGCAAGCGGCTTCGACCTCGGCCAGAACGTCGAGGATTTGCGCCCCGGACGCCTCGTAGAGGCCGGCGTGATCGCGCACGTCCACTCGTCCGGGCAGCTTGTCCCGGACCAGCGCCCATGTCTCCTGCGTGCGCCGTGCGGGGGAGACCAGCCCGAGATCGGGGACAAGCCGTTCGCGAGCCATATAGTCGCCCATCAGCGGAGCGGCCTTCCGGCCTCGCGGGGCAAGGGGGCGCTCCTCGTCCGCCACGCCCTCCGGCCATGCGGATTTGGCATGCCGCAGGAGAATCAGCCGGCGGCCTGCCCTGTCTTTCTTCTTCGGTTTGGCGGACATGGCGGATACTTTCTCCAGAAGCGATGCAGCATGCTGCGATCCGGGCGGATCGTCGCCGGACAACCGCGAGACCAGTCATTCTGCAACAAAAATGCCGCCCGCGGAACGGACGGCATCGGGGAATATCCGGCGGAAGCGGGTTACTTCCAGTCGCGGATATCGACGAAGTGGCCGGCGACCGCTGCCGCGGCAGCCATGGTTGGCGAGACGAGATGGGTGCGGCCCTTGTAGCCCTGGCGGCCCTCGAAGTTGCGGTTCGAGGTGGAGGCACAGCGCTCGCCCGGCTTCAGCCGGTCGTCGTTCATGGCAAGGCACATGGAACAGCCCGGCTCGCGCCATTCGAAGCCGGCCTCCTTGAAGATCTTGTCCAGGCCCTCGGCTTCCGCCTGTTCCTTCACGATCCCCGAACCCGGAACGATCATGGCGGAAACGGTCGAAGCCACCTTCTTTCCTTCGACGACCTTTGCGGCTGCGCGCAGATCCTCGATGCGGCCGTTGGTGCAGGAGCCGATGAAGACGCGGTCCACCGCGATATCGGTCATCCGGGTGCCCGGCTTCAGGCCCATGTATTCCAGCGCACGCCACTTGGAGGCGCGCTTCGTCTCGTCCTGGATATCGTCCGGGTTCGGAACGGCGCCCTGAACGGAAACGACGTCTTCCGGCGAGGAACCCCAGGAGACGATCGGCGGCAGGTTGGCGGCGTCGAGCACGACCACCTTGTCGAAATGCGCGCCTTCGTCCGTCTTCAGCGTCTTCCAGTAGTCGAGGGCCATGTCCCACGCCTTGCCCTTCGGCGCGCGGGGCTTGTCCTTGATGTATTCGAAGGTCGTCTCGTCCGGGGCGATCAGGCCGGCGCGGGCGCCGCCTTCGATCGTCATGTTGCAGACCGTCATGCGGCCTTCCATGGAGAGCGAGCGGATCGCCTCCCCGGCGAATTCGATGACGTGGCCGGTGCCGCCGGCGGTGCCGATCTCGCCGATGATGGCGAGGATGATGTCCTTGGCGGTGACGCCCGGCGGAAGCTGGCCGTCGACGCGCACCAGCATGTTCTTCGCCTTCTTCTGCACCAGCGTCTGGGTGGCGAGGACGTGCTCGACCTCGGACGTGCCGATACCGTGCGCCAGCGCGCCGAAAGCGCCGTGCGTGGAGGTGTGGCTGTCGCCGCAGACGATGGTCATGCCCGGCAGGGTGAAGCCCTGTTCAGGCCCGACGATATGGACGATGCCTTGGCGAATATCCTTTTCGGAATAATATTCGACGCCGAAATCCTTGGCGTTCTGGGCGAGCGCCTCGACCTGGATGCGGCTTTCCTCATTCTTGATGCCCTCATGCCGGTCGGCTGTGGTCGGCACGTTGTGGTCGACGACGGCCAGCGTTTTTTCCGGGGCGCGGACCTTGCGGCCGGCCATGCGCAGGCCTTCGAAGGCTTGCGGCGACGTCACCTCGTGCACGAGGTGACGGTCGATATAGAGAAGACAGGTGCCGTTCTCGTCCTCGGAAACGACGTGGTCGTCCCAGATCTTGTCGTAGAGGGTGCGGGGTGCGCTCATGGCTGCTATCCGTTTTAGCTGAATGGAACAAGGGATTGGTGGCCGGCAGCCGCCGGCTGCCGAAGATGCTGAACCAGGTCAGCCAAGTCGGTCGCAAAGCGCCCCGGAAACCCGCGCGAAGAAGCGTGCCGGCAGGCGCTTGTGATCCTGCAGCACGACGACATGGTTCGCGAGACATCCGAATTTCGATCCCATGGCGGCTCAAATATCAGTTTTCGACAAATTCGGCAACGGGATTGCTTCGCAACCGATCTGTCGCATCACTGTCATAAAGTCTTCGCTGAAACGTGCTTCATCTGGCGTCTCAAACGCGAGGAACGCCGTCATGTCTGAACCCATTCACGAACAACTCAGCCGCATCAAGGACGAGATCGCCGACAGCTTCGATGAAGAGCTGGAATTGCAGATGGAGGAGGATCAGCTCGACGAGCTCGTCGCCGAGGGCATGTCGGGCCCCGCCGAGCAGACGCTCGACCGCAAGCTCTATTTCCGCGAGCTCTTCAGGCTGCAGCATGAGCTGGTCCGCCTGCAGGACTGGGTCCAGTACAAGAAGCTCAAGATGGTGGTGATCTTCGAAGGCCGGGATTCGGCCGGCAAGGGCGGTGCGATCAAGCGCGTCACCCAGCGCCTCAATCCGCGTGTCTGCCGCGTGGTCGCGCTTCCGGCGCCCACGGAGCGCGAGCGGCACCAGTGGTATTTCCAGCGTTACGTGCCGCACCTGCCCTCCGCCGGCGAAATGGTCCTGTTCGACCGGTCCTGGTACAATCGCGCCGGTGTCGAGCGCGTCATGGGCTTCTGCTCGCCGGACGAGCTGGAGGAGTTCTTCCGCTCCGTGCCGGAATTCGAACGCATGCTCGTCCGCTCCGGCATCATCCTCCTGAAGTACTGGTTCTCGATCACCGACGAGGAGCAGGAATTCCGCTTCAAGATGCGTATCCACGACCCGCTGAAGCAGTGGAAGCTCTCCCCCATGGACCTGCAGAGCCGCGTCCACTGGGAGGAATATACCAAGGCCAAGGAAGAGATGCTTCAGTACACCCATATTCCGGAAGCGCCCTGGTGGGTCGTGCAGGCGGTCGACAAGAAGAAGGCGCGGCTCAACATGATCGCGCATCTCCTGTCTCAGGTGCCGTACGAAACAGTGCCGAAGGAGCCGATCACACTGCCGGACCGCGTTCGCCACGAGGATTATGCCCGCCATCCGGTGCCGCCGGAAATGCATGTGCCGGAAGTCTACTGAGGCCTGATCGTCATCGTTCCGTTCGCTTGCGCATCCGGCTTTCGAGGCCGCGAAGCGCAAGCGACAGGCCGATCGTCAGCAGCAGATAGATGTAGGTGACGATCGAATAGGTCTCGAAGAAGCGGAACGAGCCTGCCGCATAGACCTTGGCCATCTGCGTGATGTCGGCCACGCCGAGCACGGAGACGAGCGAGGAGTCCTTCACCATCGAAACGAAATCGTTGGAGAGCGGCGGGAAGATCACGCGCATCGCCTGCGGGAAGACGATCAGCCGGAAGCGCTGGAAACGCGTGAAGCCGAGCGCCTTGGCCGCCTCGATCTGGCCCTCGTCCACCGACTGGAAGCCGGCGCGGAAGATTTCGGCGATGAAGGAGGCGTAACCGATCGTCAGCGCGATCACCGCCCGCCAGAGCAGCGAGACGTCGCGGACGAGGAGCTCCTCGACCCAGCCCCGCTCGATGAGCGGTGAAAGCGCCCAGTTGTAAAGCGCCACGAAGGCGGGTGCGCCGACGAAGGCGATATAGAAGAGCAGGACCAGGATCGGGATGCCGCGGATCAGTTCGACGTAGAAACGCGCAGCCTGTCGCAAGACGATGTTGCCCGACAGGCCAGCCAGCGCGATCGCCAGCCCCAGCGCCGTCGCGAGCCCGAAGGCCGCAAGCGTCACGCCAACGGTGATGCCGATGCCCTGCACGACGACGCCGAAAACCTGCGCATAGAGGTCGTTGACGGCGATGACGGCCGCAAGCCCTGCGGAAAGCACCCCGAAGGCGAAAAGCCACCACGGGAAATCCCCGGGGTCCGCGGTCTTCCGGCGCGGAGGCGCCATTCCCTACTGACCCATCTTGTAGTCGAGGAACCATTTCCTGTTCAGGGCCTCGAGCATGCCATCGGCCCTGAGCGCCGCTATCGCCGCGTTCACAGGCGCAACGAGGTCCGACCCCTTCTTGAAGATGAAGCCGAAGTCCTCCGTGCCGAGCGGTTCGCCGACGATCTTGAGCGAACCACCGGAAGCCTTCACATAACCTTCGCCGGCAACGCTGTCGGTCAGCACCAGGTCGACATCGCCGGCCTTCAGCGCCTGCACCGTCGCGCCGAAGGTCTCGAAGAGCTTGATGCGTGGGTTCTGTTCGTTGCCATCGAGAACCTCGTAGACGGCGGTGTAGAACGGACTCGTTCCCGGCTGTGCGCCGATCAGTCCGTTTTCAATGCCGGCAAAGCTCCTGGCGTCCGTGAAGCGCTTCTCGTCGCCACGTACCAGCATGAGCTGCTGCGAGCGCATGTAGGGGGTGGAGAAATCCACCTTCTCCTTCCGATCGTCCTTGATGGTGATGCCGGTCATGCCAATGTCGTACTGGCCATCGGAGACCGCCTGGATCATCGCGTCCCAGCTCGTGTTCTGGTATTCGACCTTGGCGTTCAGCCGTTTGGCGATCTCGTTCATCGCATCATATTCCCAGCCGATCGCCCGGCCGGATTTCGGGTCGACGAACTGAAGCGGGGGATAGGCGTTTTCCGTCACCACCACCACCGTGCGGCCCTTGAGGTCCGGGAGGCCGTCCGCGAGACTGGCGGCCGGAGCGAAAACGAGCGCGGCAAGGCCGGCGAGGACGGTGCGGCGGACGGGCATGGAACACTCCTCAAAAAAGCGGTTCTTCCGACTCTCACGAATTTCCGCCGATTGGCAAGCCGCGAATTGGCGCCCATCCAGGCGTGCGTTGCCTGCCGCGACGGATTGGTGGTTGTGCCGGAAAGCCTGTGGCCGCCTGAACCGAGGCTGGTTCCCTTCGGGGAACCAAGGGCGCGAAAACTGCCTTCTTTCGCGCCCGCCTCCCGCCTCCTATGGTCGCCCCGCCTGAAGAGACCAAAAGATTGGAGGATTTCCGTGATGCGGACATCGCACTATATGGCGCTGATCCTGACCGTGGCCGGAACGGTTGCCGGCATTGCCGTGCCGTCCTTTGCACAGGAGCCCGTCGTCGCGGCGGCGGATGCGGAAGCGCTTTTCACCAGTCCGGACCCGCGGCTGCACGCAAACAAGCAGGTTGCCTACCGGATCGTTCGCGACCTTCTCGAAGCAAACCACTGGGACAAGGCGGACCAGTATCTGACGGAGCGCTATATCCAGCACAATCCGAATGCCGCCTCGGGGCGTGCCGGCGTCGTGCGCTATTTCACCGAGATCCTGAAGCGGCAGCCAGGCCCCATACCGGACAAGATGAAAACGCCCGTCGCCTTCGTCACGGCCGAAGGCGATCTCGTCACTGTCGGTTATGTGCGCCAGATGCAAGATCCGAAGGATTCGTCCAGGACCTATACGACCACCTGGTACGATACTTGGCGGTTCGTGGACGGGAAGGCGGACGAGCATTGGGACCCCGCCGTCAGGAACTGAGCGGCACGTTCCGCATCAAACAAAAAAAGGCGGCTGAAAAGCCGCCTTTTCGATGATCCTGTCCGAAGCTTATTCGGCAGAAGCTTCCGCAGCCTTGGCTGCTTCTGCAGCTTCCGCTGCTGCCTTTTCGGCGGCCAGAGCCTGGGCGGCTGCGACCTTCTCAGCCTCGATACGTGCCTTCTCGTCGGCAGCGGCCTGACGCTCGGCTTCGTTCAGCTTGCGGGCGCGGGTGCCGGTGTTCTCGACGATACGAGCTGACTTGCCGCGACGATCGCGCAGGTAGTAGAGCTTGGCGCGGCGGACCTTACCGCGGCGGACGACTTCCACGCTTTCGACGAGCGGGGAGTAGACCGGGAATACGCGCTCGACGCCTTCGCCGTAGGAGATCTTGCGGACGGTGAAGCTTTCGTGCAGGCCGCCGCCGGAGCGGGCGATGCAGACGCCTTCATAGGCCTGTATGCGGGTACGGTTGCCTTCCGTGACGCGGACGTTGACACGGACGGTGTCGCCCGGAGAGAATTCGGGAAGGGTGCGCTTTGCTTCGATCTTGGCGACCTGTTCGGCCTCAAGCTGCTGAATGATGTTCATTGTCTCAAACCTTTGGTTCTTTTGAAACAGCCAGCGCGCTCATCGATACCCTTGGTCAAAGCCTCGGGATTTGCCTGTTCGGCAGAGCGGATTCGTCGTTCTTTGGTTCTGGTCGACGGGAGATTTCCCATTTCCGGGTGCGCCATTACACGAAACCGGCCCGCTTGTCATCCCGTTGATTGCGATTTTGTGACGAAAACGCCGCCGTTGCCGCCCTGTGGCGAAACGGATATGTAGTGGCGGGGATGAGGAAACATCATGACAATCACAATGATAGCGCTGCTGGCGGCCGCCGGCTTTCTGTCCGGTGCGGTGAACGCCATTGCGGGCGGAGGCACGTTCCTGACATTCGGCGCCATGACCCTTGCCGGCATTCCGCCGATTTCGGCCAACGCCACCTCGTCGATCGTGCAGTTTCCGGGCTATATCACCTCGACCATCGCCTATTGGGATGAAATCTCCCATCGCTGGCGCAGCGCGCTCGTGCTCGCCGTCGTCTCGGTCGTCGGCGCTTTCGCCGGGGCTTTCCTGCTTCTGTCGCTCGACAATCCCTCCTTCCGGGAGATCGTGCCCTGGCTGCTTGCCGCCGCGACGGCCGTATTCGCCGCCGGCCCCTGGCTGAAGCCGAAGAACTCCGCCGAGCGGTCGGCGAATTCGCCGGCCTGCACCATCGGGCAATTCCTGACGTCGATCTATGGCGGCTTCTTCGGCGCCGGAATGGGCATCATGATGCTGGCCGTGCTGGGCATCACGACCGGCGGCACCTATCATCATCTCAATGCGCTGAAGAACCTGCTGGCGGTGCTGATCGCCGCGGTCGCCATCATCGTCTTCGTCGGCGGCGGCGTGATCGCCTGGCCGGAGGCGCTGGTCATGATACCGGCCGGCGCGCTCGGCGGTTATGCCGGCGTATGGATGGCGCGGCGAGTGCCGCAGGCGGTCCTGCGCTGGTGTGTCGTGGCGGTGGGCGTGGCGCTGACGGTCTACTACTTCGTGACCGGCTGATCGGAAAGAAGGTCCGGCCGGCGCTTGGCCGTCAGTTTCCGTGCTTCCTCCAGCCGCCATCTGTCGATCGCCGCGTGATTGCCCGAGGTGAGCACGGCCGGGATCTCCCGGCCCTCGAAGACCTGCGGCCGCGTATACTGCGGATGTTCGAGCAGCCCGTCCTCGAAACTTTCATGCGTGCCGGAAAGCGCGTTGCCCATGACGCCCGGCAGGATGCGGATGACGGCGTCGAGCAGCGTCAGCGCCGCGGGCTCGCCGCCCGAAAGAATATAGTCGCCGATCGAAACCTCTTCGAGGTTGCGCGCATCGATCACCCGCTGGTCGACGCCTTCGAACCGGCCGCAGACGATCACCACGCCGTCTCCCGTTGCGAGTTCGCGCACCCTTTGCTGGGTCAGCGGCTTCCCGCGCGGGCTCATCAGCAGGCGCGGCCGGTTGTCTTCGGTCGAGACATGATCGATCGCCTTCGCCAGAATATCCGGCTTCAGCACCATGCCGGCGCCGCCGCCCGCGGGCGTGTCGTCCACCGTGCGGTGCCTGTCCTCGGCGAAATCGCGGATCTGCACGGTATCGAGCGACCATTGCCCGCGCTCCAGCGCCTTGCCGGCGAGCGAAAGCCCGAGATGCCCGGGAAACATTTCCGGGTAGAGCGTCAGGATCGTGGCGCGGAAGGTCATCACTTGCCCTTGCGGGGGAAGCTCGGCGCCGGGCCGTCATCCTCCGGGCTTCCGGTCAAGCCTGCGGCTTCGGGGTCGATGAGAATCCGGCCGCCTTCGAGGTCGATCTCCAGCACCGCGGCTTCGGAAAAGGGAATGAGGGCTGGGCGGCGGCCGGGACCCTTGAGCTCCAGGAGGTCGCCTGCGCCGAAATCATAGACCGCGCTCACGGTGCCGTAGCTCTTGCCGTCCTGATCGACCGCTTCGAGGCCCTCGAGGTCGGCATAATAGAACTCGTCGTCCTCCAGCTCCTCGTCTGGCAGGTTGTCCCTGTCTATGTAGAGGTCGATCCCGTTCAGCGCCTCTGCGGCGTTCCGGTCGTTGATGCCGCGGAAGCGGACCACCACGACGTTTTTCGCCTCGCGGATTTCGAGGATCTCGAAGGTCCGGCCATCTTCGCCGTGCAAATTGCCATAGTCGCCGAGCGCCGTCGGATCGGCCGTATAGGATTTTACGCGCACCTCGCCCCGCAAGCCTTGGGCAGCGCCGATGGTCGCCATCAGAACAGGGTTTTCGAGTTTCGGCATGCGGTTTGTTCCGGTTGTGTCGCGCCTCATTTAAGCGGAACACGGAGAAATGCAAACAGCAAAACGGGCGGCGCGTCGCCACGCCGCCCGTTGCCACAAAGGAATCGTGGCAAGCTTATGCTTCGGCGGCAGCCGCTGCAGCGTCGGCAGCCTTCTGGGCCTTCTCGGCGGCGCGCTCCTGGGCCTTCTTGCCCGGCTTTGCCTTTTCCGGGTTGTTCTTGGCTTCGCGCTGCGCAATGCCGGCTTCGGCGAGGAAGCGGAGAACGCGGTCGGTCGGCTGGGCGCCCTTGGCGATCCATTCCTGGATGCGCTCGGCGTTCAGTTCGATGCGCTTGGCGTCGTCCTTGGCCAGCATCGGGTTCCAGGCGCCGAGCTTTTCGAGGAAGCGGCCGTCGCGGGGCGAACGGGCGTCGGCAACGACGATGTGGTAATACGGACGCTTCTTGGAGCCGCCGCGGGCGAGACGAATTTTCAGGGACATTTCACTTACTCCTTGAGGTTTTTCTTGAGGCCGCCATCAGGCGGGCTGGTTCTTCGACGTGTTTCAGGCAGTTTCTTTCGTGCCGCCGTGTTCGGCGGCGATCGCTTCATGATGCCGGATGACTTCCTTGATGACGAAGTTCAGGAACTTCTCGGCGAAATCCGGGTCCAGATGCGCCTCCTTCGCCAGGTGGCGAAGGCGCTCGATCTGGTATTCCTCGCGCGCCGGGTCGGCCGGCGGCAGGTCGTACTGGGCCTTCAGGAAGCCCACTTCCTTGGTGCAGCGAAAACGCTCCGCCAGCATGTACACGAGCGCCGCGTCGATGTTGTCGATCGACTGGCGGTAGCTTGCGAGCCTGGCTTTCACTTCTGGATCAACCACGAATCTCCTCCCTTACTTCTTCTTGGGCAGGCCGGGAAGACCTGGGAACCCGCCGCCGAGACCAGGCAGCTTGCCGCCACCCAGACCCGGCAGGCCATCCATTCCGCCGCCCGGGAGGCCCGGCATCGAGCCGGGCTTAAGGCCAGCGGCTTCCGCCTGCTTCTGCAGTGCCTCGATCTGCTTCGGGTCGAGCTTGGAAAGATCGGGCATGCCGCCCATTCCCCCCATGCCGCCGAGGCCCATCTTCGAAGCGAGGCCGCCCATCATCTGCTTCATCATGCCGCCCTTGCCCTTGCCGCCCATCATTTTCATCATGTCGGCCATCTGGCGGTGCATTTTCAGAAGCTTGTTGATGTCGGAGGCATCCGTGCCGGAACCGGCGGCGATGCGCTTCTTGCGGCTGTGCTTCAGGATATCCGGATTGGCGCGCTCGGCCCTGGTCATCGAGGAGATGATGGCGAGCTGGCGGTCGAACACCTTGTCGTTCATGCCGGCCGCGGCAAGCTTGTCCTTCATGCCGTTCATGCCCGGCATCAGGCCCATGATGCCGCCCATGCCGCCGAGCGATTTCATCTGCTTCAGCTGTTCGGCGAGGTCGTTCAGGTCGAACTTGCCCTTGGCCATCTTCTCGGCCATGGCGCGCGCCTTTTCGGCGTCGATGTTCTCCGCGGCCTTCTCGACCAGCGAGACGATGTCGCCCATGCCGAGAATGCGGTCGGCGATGCGGCGGGGATGGAATTCCTCCATCTCCGTCATCTTCTCGCCGGTGCCGATGAGCTTGATCGGCTTGCCGGTGACGGCGCGCATGGAAAGGGCAGCGCCGCCGCGGCCGTCGCCATCCATGCGGGTCAGCACGAGGCCGGTGATGCCGACGCGCTCGTCGAAATTGCGGGCGAGATTGACGGCGTCCTGGCCGGTCAAGCTATCGGCGACGAGCAGGATTTCATGCGGATTGGACTTCCGCTTGATCTCCGCCATCTCCTGCATCAGCGGCTCGTCGATATGCGTGCGGCCGGCGGTATCGAGGATGACGACGTCGTGGCCGCCGAGCTTTGCCGCCTGCACCGCGCGGGCGGCGATATCGGTCGGCGACTGGCCGGCGACGATCGGCAGCGTGTCGACGCCGGTCTGGACGCCCAGCTGGCGAAGCTGTTCCTGGGCTGCCGGGCGGCGCGTGTCGAGCGACGCCATCAGCACCTTTTTCTTCTCGCGGTCGGTCAGCCGCTTGGCGATCTTGCCGGTCGTGGTCGTCTTACCGGAACCCTGCAGGCCGACCATCATGATGACGACCGGAGCAACAGCATGCAGGTCGATGCCGACGCCTTCGGAGCCGAGCATCTCGATGAGTTCGTCATGGACGATCTTGACGACCATCTGGCCGGGCTTGATCGACTTCAGGACTTCCGCACCGACGGCTTTTTCCCGCACCCGATCGGTGAAGGAGCGCACGACTTCCAGCGCCACGTCCGCTTCCAGAAGCGCACGGCGAACCTCGCGCAGAGCGGCGGAGACATCCGCCTCGCTCAATGCGCCACGGCCGGTCAGTCCACTCAAGATGGAGCCAAGACGGTCCTGGAGGCTTTCGAACATCGTTTCTTCCTTCTAGACGTTTCGGAGTGCCCAAAACGTCGGGTCTTTCTGCGACGAAAACAAGACGCAAAGCCAAAAAGCACCCGAGGGCGCAACGCGCTGTCGGGTGTTGACCTCCGGGCTCGGTCTGTCGGCCCCGGTCGGCGGCTCCAAGTTCTCGACTTGTCAGCAGATCGCCGAGCTTAAACAGGAAAAGGGCGGGAAAGTCAAGTTTGCACCCGAGCTTTGCGCTTTCCCGCTCGTTTCAGAAGCCGGCAGGCCCTGGACGACGTCATTTCCGTCCGTATCGGGCGGTGTATTCCGCTTCATAAGCCTCAATCGTGCTGTTCCATTTCAGCGTCGCCTCCGCGCCATTCTCCTTCGAGGCGTTTTCGGCGAGTTGGCGAACCCATTTGCCTGCCTCCTGCGAATATTCGTAGGGCGTCAGGTTGTGTTCATCGAGGACTTTCTGCGGATCGATTCCCGCCTTCGTCGCGGCTTGCAGGTGGCCCTGCACGCGCGCGTAATCGTCGAAGGTGGCGAGCTTGTTCTTCGTCCCGACCGGCTTGCCGGCATTCTTGAAACGGCCCTGATTGGGATCTCCGAACGCCGTGCCATAGACCCGGAAGGTCTCACCCGCCGGATTGCCGTTTTTCAGCACCCTGAGGAAATGTTCGTTCACCTCCTCGAAGGCCGCGTCGTCGATCTGGAGGACGTTGAGGACTTCGCCCCGATCCATCTTGTTCGCGAGCCGGCCATTGGCCGAGGCCCATTCCTCGAAAGTGACGCCGTGGACGGGTGCCGGCAGTTCCTCGGCTCGACCCGTCATTGGAAGGGTCATCAGAACGAGCGTTGCGGCAAGAAGGGTTGTCTTCATATCGGGCATGAAATCTCCGGGTCTCTGTATTCGACGCTCACCCTACCTATGGCAGGTTCCCCGAACGGCAAGCGCGCTATTGCGGATGGATGCCGCAATCCCTACAGATTTTCCGTGGCGGATGGACCCGCGCGGAGGCTCCACCCGTGAAATGACCGGCGAAGATCGCCAAATTCTGACGAATCCGGAACCTTGATCATGCAAATCGAACTCGAAGCGCCACCAACCCGGATTGAACGCCTGAAGGCCATTACCGACGCCACCCACGAGCGTCTCGACAAACGCATCATGGCAGCGGGACCTTTCGATAGCCGCGAGCGCTACGCCCTGTTCCTGGATGTCCAGCACCGTTTTCATGCGGATGTCGATCCACTCTATAACGATCTGCTGCTGGGTCGCCTGGTGCCGGATCTTCCGGGCCGCGCCCGGCTTTCGCTCCTTCGCCAGGATATCGCAGACATCAGCGGGGTCATGCCGGCGGCCTCCCACGTCGAAGCTTCCCCGCGGACGAGCCCGGCGGCGCTCGGCTGGCTTTACGTTGCCGAGGGCTCCACTCTCGGCGCGGCCTTCCTCCTGAAGGAAGCGGCGAAGCTCGGCCTTTCGGCGGAATTCGGCGCCCGCCATCTTGCCCCGCATCCGGAAGGGCGCGGCCTGCACTGGCGAACGTTCGTCGCGGCGTTCAACGCGCTCGATCTTTCCAAGGCCGACGAGGTGGAGGTTGCCGAAGGCGCGAAGGCGGCCTTCCATCGGGTGCATGCGCTGGTGGAGCAGGTGTTCGGATAATTCGGGACGGAGGTCGCGGGGCGGCTCGCCGCGTCCGTTCTCTCCGCCCCGAAAGGGTGCGGCGGGCCTGCCTTCATCCAAGCCCTTGGGATCGCCAAAAGCAAAGGTCGCCGGGTGACGGGTTTGCGCATTCACGGCCACTGGTAATTTTCATGCAATTCCGCCATATACGCCGAGAAGTGTGCAATTAATTGCACGGATGGATTGGCGTCATGGCAGATTTGGTCGAATTCGCGCGGATGAACGGGCTTGGCAACAAGATCCTGGTCGTCGACATGCGCGGTCGCGCCGACAAGGTCACGCCGGAGGCCGCAATCGCGCTCAACGCCGATCCCGCCACCCGGTTCGACCAGATCATGGCGATCCATGATCCGAAGGCCCAGGGCACGGACGCCTTCATCGATATCCTCAATTCCGACGGCTCCAAGGCGCAGGCCTGCGGCAACGGCACGCGCTGCGTCGTGCAGGCGCTCGCCGCCGAGACCGGCCGCAAGGCCTTCACCTTCCAGACCGTCGCCGGCATTCTCAACGCCGTCGAGCACGAGGACGGGACGATTTCGGTGGACATGGGCAAGCCCGTCTTCGAGTGGAACAAGATCCCGCTCGCCGAGGAATTCTTCGACACCAGCCGCATCGAGTTGCAGATCGGCCCGATCGACGCACCCATGCTGCATTCACCGTCGGCCATGTCGATGGGCAATCCGCATGCGATCTTCTGGGTCGACCGCGATCCGATGAGTTTCGATCTCGAGCGTTTCGGCCCGCTCCTCGAAAACCACCCGATGTTTCCGGAAAAGGCCAATATCACGCTGGCCCAGGTCACCTCGGACGCGTCGCTGCGTACCCGTACCTGGGAGCGTGGCGCGGGGCTGACGCTCGCCTGCGGCTCGGCCGCCTGCGCCTGCGCCGTTTCTGCCGCCCGCACCGGGCGCACCGGCCGCAAGGTGACGATCGACGTGGCCTCCAGCCCGGTCCGCCAGCCGCTCGTCATCGAATGGCGCCAAGACGACCACGTCGTCATGACCGGCCCTGCCGAATGGGAGTGGTCCGGCAAGGTGAACCCGGCGACGGGTGTCTTCCTGCGCGATGAAGAGCCGGAAAGCGTGGCCCCCGGGAGCCTTGCGAAGTGAGCGGCGTCGAGGTCATCACCTTCGGCTGTCGGCTCAACACCTATGAATCGGAAGTGATGCGGGCCGAGGCCGAAAAGGCGGGGCTCAACAATGCGATCCTCGTCAACACGTGCGCCGTCACCGGCGAGGCGGTGCGGCAGGCCCGCCAGGCGATCCGCCGGGCGCGGCGCGAAAATCCGCATGCCCGCATCATCGTCACCGGTTGCGCGGCGCAGACCGAGACACAGACCTTCGCCGACATGGCGGAAGTGGACGCCGTGCTCGGCAACGAGGAGAAGCTGACAGGCGCTTCCTACCGGTCACTGCCGGATTTCGGCGTGCCGGCGGAAGAAAAAGTCCGCGTCAACGACATGATGAGCGTCAAGGCCACCGCACCCCAGATGGTCAGGCATATCGACGGGCATGTGCGCGCCTTCATCCAGGTGCAGAACGGCTGCGACCACCGCTGCACCTTCTGCATCATCCCCTATGGTCGCGGCAATTCCCGCTCGGTGCCGATGGGCGCCGTGGTCGAACAGGCCCGCAAGCTCACGGAAAGCGGTTATCGCGAGATCGTGCTGACCGGCGTCGACGCCACCAGCTACGGCGCCGACCTGCCGGGCCAGCCGTCGCTCGGATATCTCGCCAAGACCTTGCTGAAACAGGTGCCGGACATCCTGCGGCTCCGCCTGTCGTCGATCGACGGCATCGAAGCCGACAAGCATTTGTGGGATCTGATCGCCGACGAACCGCGCTTCATGCCGCATCTCCATCTCTCGCTGCAGCATGGCGACGACCTGATCCTGAAGCGGATGAAGCGGCGCCATTCGCGCGCCGAGGCGCTCGCCTTCATCGAGCAGGCACGCCGCCTGAGGCCCGACATCGCTTTCGGGGCCGACATGATCGCAGGCTTCCCGACCGAGACGGAGGAGATGTTCGAGAATGCCGTACGCCACGCGGAAGAGGCGGGCATTTCCTTCCTGCATGTCTTTCCCTACAGCCCGCGGCCCGGCACGCCGGCAGCCCGGATGCCGCAGGTCGACCGGAGGCTGGTCAAGGATCGCGCGGCGCGGCTTCGTTCACGCGGCGAGGCGCTGCACCATGCCCATCTCGACCGCATGGTCGGGACCGAGCAGACGATCATCATCGAGATGAACGGCATGGCGCATACGGAAAACTTTTCGCTGGTCGCGGCGCCGGGCCTTGTTCCCCGCGACCTCAAGCGCGTTATCATTACCGGCCACAACGGCAGGCACCTGGAAATGCAGGTGGCGCCGGCAATGGCGGCATAACCGGAAGACGGATTTCTCATGGCATTGAGCTTCATCAAACGCGTCTTCACCTTCGGCAAGCCCGCCGAGGAGCAGGCACCCGAAGCGGAAAGGCCGGACGAGATTGCCGCCGTCGAGGCCGGGCAGCCGGAGCCGCGGCCCCACGACGAAGATTTGCCGGTCTCGCCCGTCGATCCGGTCGCTGCGACGGAGATCGAGACCGCCGGCGGTCCTTCGGCGGACGACGTTGCGGAAAACGTCGAGCTTTCCGAATCCGAGACCGAGGAAGAGGAAACGCTTCCGATTCTTCCCGATGCCGAAGACGCGTCCGATACCGGCGTGGCGCCGCTGTCCTTGCTGGAGGCGGAAGCCGAGGCCGGGCAAGCATCAGAGGTTCCTGCTGCGGATTTATCCACCTCTGCCGAGAATGGCAGCCGTGAGGTGCCCGCTCTCCCCAAAGGTTTCTCCACCGCGCTCCCCGAACCGGAACCCGTTGCCGCAGCGCCCGCTCCGAGACTCACCTGGTTCCAGCGCCTGCGCGCCGGTCTCGCCCGCACGTCGTCGCAA
Organism: Neorhizobium puerariae; assembly: GCF_042429745.1. NCBI lineage: Bacteria > Pseudomonadati > Pseudomonadota > Alphaproteobacteria > Hyphomicrobiales > Rhizobiaceae > Neorhizobium > Neorhizobium puerariae. The sequence goes on from NZ_JBHMAA010000014.1 coordinate 263,427, forward strand.
CTGACGGGCCAGATCACGGCGCTGTTCACCAAGCGCAAGCTGGACGAGGATACGCTGGAAGAGCTGGAGGACCTGTTGATCCAGGCGGATCTCGGCGTCGAGACGGCGATGCGCATCACCGGCGCGCTGTCCTCGGAGCGCTACGGCAAGGATGTGACCGGCGAGGACGTCTCGCGGATCATGGCCGGCGAGATCACCAAGGTGCTTTCGCCCGTCGCCAAGCCGCTGCAGCTCGATCTCAATCACAAGCCGCATGTCATCCTCGTCGTCGGGGTCAACGGCACCGGCAAGACGACGACGATCGGCAAGCTGGCCGCGAAACTTTCCGGAGCCGGCCTCAAGGTCATGCTGGCCGCCGGCGATACGTTCCGTGCGGCTGCGATCGAGCAGCTCAAGATCTGGGCGGACCGCACCGGATCGGAATTCATCGGCACCAAGCTCGGCGCCGACGCGGCGGGGCTTGCCTATGACGCCTACGAGCAGGCGCGGGCCAACAAATCGGATGTGCTGATCATCGACACGGCCGGCCGCCTCCAGAACCGCACGGAGCTGATGGCGGAGCTCGAAAAAATCGTCCGCGTGCTCGGCAAGCTCGATCCGGATGCGCCGCATACCGTGCTGCAGACACTGGATGCGACGACCGGCCAGAACGCCATGAACCAGGTGGAGATCTTCCGCAACGTGGCGGGCGTCAGCGGCCTCATCATGACCAAGCTCGACGGTACGGCGCGCGGCGGCATTCTCGTCGCCATCGCCGCCAAGCACAAGCTGCCGGTCTATTTCATCGGCGTCGGCGAAGGCATCGACGACCTGGAACCTTTCGAGGCGCAGGATTTCGCCAAGGCTATTGCCGGTTTGACGCATTGATGACACAGAAAGACGATTTGGCTCTGTGAACAGCAGCCTTGAAGTGGGACCCATGCAGACGATCGAAAGCGACATCACGCCGACCAAGGAAGAAAAGCAGCATCCGATGCTGAAGCTCGCGCTGGAAATCGGCCCGCTTCTCGTCTTCTTCTTCGGCAACCTGCGTGGCGAATGGCTGGTCAACACGTTCCCGGCGCTTACGGCAATCGGCGGGCCGCTGCTCGTCGCGACGGCGCTTTTCATGGTCGCCACCGTCGTTTCGCTGGTCATCTCCAAGATCGTCTTCCATCATCTGCCGGTCATGCCCTTCGTCTCCGGCGTCGTGGTCCTTGTCTTCGGGTCGTTGTCGATCTGGCTGCAGGACGAAACCTTCATCAAGATGAAGCCGACCATCGTCAACTCGCTCTTCGGCGTGACGCTGCTCGCGGGCCTGATGTTCGGCAAGTCGCTGCTCGGCTACGTTTTCAATGCGGCGTTCCAGCTCGACGAGACCGGCTGGAAGAAGCTCACGTTGCGGTGGGGGCTCTTCTTCCTTTTCCTCGCGGTGCTGAACGAGGTCGTCTGGCGCAATTTCTCCGATACGGTCTGGGTCAACTTCAAGGTCTGGGGCACGATGCCGATCACCATTGCATTCACGCTCGCCCAGATGCCGCTCATCATGCGTCACACGGTCCAGGAACAGGCTGCGGAAACCGAGAAGTGACCACGGCCGAACTCTCCCCCCCCGGTTCCGCATCGAAGCGCTGGCTCCTCGGCGCCCTTGCCCTCCTGCTGCTGCAGATCGCCATTCTCCATGTCATGGGCCGCATTCCGATCTGCGAATGCGGTTACGTGAAGCTGTGGGAAGGTGGGGTGAACACCAGCGGCAATTCGCAGCACCTTTCGGACTGGTACACGCCGTCGCACATCATCCACGGCTTCCTGTTCTACGGTCTCGGCTGGCTCATCCTCCGCCGCGCGCCGCTGACGGCGCGGCTTTCGCTCGCGGTGCTGATCGAGGCGGCCTGGGAGATCGCGGAAAACTCGCCAATGGTGATCGACCGCTACCGCACGGCGACGATGGCGCTCGGTTACAGCGGCGACAGCATCCTGAATTCGGCCATGGACACCGTCTTCATGATACTCGGCTTTTTCGCCGCGGCGCGCCTGCCCGTCTGGCTGACGGTGGCGATCGCGATCTTCTTCGAACTGCTGACGGCCTATATCATCCGCGACAACCTGACGCTCAACGTGCTGATGCTCGTCTGGCCGGTCGACGCAATCCGGGAGTGGCAGGCGGCACTGCCCTGATCAGCCCCTTGCGGCCTTTTCGATCGCGGGCAGGAGTTCCTGCGTCAGGCTCCGCTCGTCGAAAGGCCCGACCCTCTTGTAGAGTATGGTCCCGTCCGGGCCGACCAGATAACTTTCCGGGATGCCGTAGACGCCCCAGTCAATCGCGGCCTTGCCGTTCGGATCGACGCCGATCGCGTTGTAGGGATTGCCGAGCTCTCCGAGGAAGCGCAATGCGTTGTCATTGCGATCCTTGTAGTTGATGCCGACGATTGTGAGTCGGCTATCGTTTGCCAGTTCCTTGAGGATCGGATGTTCCTGCCGGCAGGGCACGCACCAGGAGGCGAAGACGTTGACGAGCGTCAGCTTGCCGGTGATCGCCGCATCGGTCAGCGCCGCCGTACCGGAGCCTTCCAGAGAGGGAAGCGAAAGCGACGGCGCCTTCTTGCCGATCAGCGCCGAGGGGATGGCGGAGATGTCGCGGCCGTTGACGTCCTGGTCGTAGAGCATCTTGCCCGCCACGCCCGCAAAGCCCAGGAAGACGACGAGGGGAACCAGCGCCAGCGCGTAGCGCGCCAGCCCCTTGCGTTCCGCCGGCCTGTTTTCGGTTTCGACACTCATGCGCTGTCTCCCTGGGCTGCATCGCCCTGCGGCTTCTGCGGTGCGGAACGGCGGCGGATTCCGGAAGCTTCCAGTTCGGCCAGTTCCTTTTGGCGGGCGTGGCCGTCGAGCCATACCCAGCCGATGAGACAGAGGGTGATCAAAGCCGTGACGGCGTAGGCTGTCCCGATGTAGAAGGCATGCGTCATCATCTCACGCCTCCCGTCCCGCCAGACGCGCCGACATGCGGCGCTGGGCCGACACGCGGCGGCGCCAGATCTCGTTGCGCATCGCCATCACATGCAGGGTGAAGAAAAGCAGGGTGAAGGCGACCGCCATGACGAGAAGCGGCCAGAGAAATTCCGGGTCTATGGTCGGGCCGTCCATGCGGATGACACTCGCCGGCTGGTGCAGCGTGTTCCACCAGTCGACCGAGAATTTGATGATCGGAATGTTGACGAAACCGACCAGGATCAGCACGGCGGAGACGCGGGCGGCCCGGGAGGGATCGTCCATGGCGCGGTTCAGGGCGATGAGGCCGAGATACATCAGGAAAAGGACGAAGACGGAAGTCAGCCGCGCGTCCCATACCCACCATGTACCCCACATGGGCTTGCCCCAGAGCGAACCGGTGGCGAGCGCGATCAGCGTGAAGGCGGCGCCGAGCGGCGCTGCGGACCTGTGCGACACGTCGGCCAAAGGATGGCGCCAGACCAGCGTGCCGATCGCCGAGACGGCCATGACCGTATAGCACATCATCGACAACCACGCCGCGGGGACGTGGACATACATGATGCGCACCGTCTGGCCTTGCTGGTAATCGCCTTCGGTCGTGAAGCTCAGGTAAAGCCCGAGCGCGAAAAGGAGCGCGGTCAGGGCCGCCATCCAGGGCAATATGCGCGCCGCGAGCGCCAGGAATCGCGTCGGGTTGGCGAGATCGCTGAATTTCGTGATGGCGAGGCTTTCGGTCATGAACGCTTTCTAGTGCAGGACGCCAAGAATGTCTTGATTCTAGTCAATCACCGGCATTTCTCAAAGCCAATGCCGCGCCGAGCGGACCGAGCACGGCAAAAAACATCGTGATCGCCACCAATATCAGAAAAGGCGGCATAAAAGGGGCGGGGTCCTCGACCGCGGCGTAGGAAGCGCTGACACCGAAGATCAGGACAGGAATGGCAAGCGGCAGGACGAGGATCGAGACAAGCAGCCCGCCGCGGGGCAGCGCCACCGCAACCGCAGCGCCGACAGCGCCGATGAAGGTGAGGGCCGGCGTGCCGACGAGCAGGGTCAGCATGGTCGCTCCGATCGCAAGCTCGCTCATGTTCATGAAGAGGCCGAGCAGCGGCGAGGCGATGACCAGCGGCAGGCCGTTGCCGAGCCAGTGCGCCAGGCATTTGACCAGTACGGTCAGAACCAGCGGGTGCTCCTGCATCAGCAGCAGGTCGAGCGAACCGTCCTCCCGGTCCGTCTGGAACATCCGGTCCAGGCCGAGAAGGGCGGAAAGCAGCGCCCCGATCCAGACGATCGCCGGGCCGATGCGCGACAGGAGATTGAGGTCCGGCCCGACGCCGAAGGGAATGACCGCCACCACCGTCATGAAGAACAGGACGCCGATCAGCGCCCCGCCGCCGGCGCGTACCGAAAGTTTAAGGTCGCGAAGGAGGAGGGAGATCATTGTATCTGTTCCCCGGTGCGTTGATTACCCCCCTCTGCCCTGCCGGGCACCTTCCCCACAAGGGGGGAGATCGGCAAGGCGCGCCGGCTTCCCCGATCGTCTAACATGTGCTCCGGTGCGATAACTGGGCCGGCGGTCGGGGCGGCAATTGATAGCTTATATGGAGGGCGGGACCTTGCTGCTATCCGATCCCCCCCCTTGTGGGGGAGATGCCCGGCAGGGCAGAGGGGGGTGACGGGAGCGCAGGCAGGAGAATGAAAATGCGTCACCACCTCTCCTCCATCGTGCCCGCAAATCCCGTCATCCTCAGTTCCTTCGCATTCTCCAGCCCGAGCGGCTGGTGGGTTGCGGCGAGCACGATGCCACCTTCATCGAGATGCATCTTGATCAGGGTCGTGAAGACGGCTTCCGCATTCACGTCGAGCGCCGCGGTCGGCTCGTCGAGAATCCAGACCGGACGATAGGAGACGAGCAGCTTGGCAAACGCCATGCGGCGCTGCTGGCCGGCGGAGAGATAACCGAAGGGCAGGTGGGTGATTCCGCCGAGGCCGACGGCCTCGGCCGCCTCTCCGACAGAAACCCCTTTGCCACCGTCGAAATCGCCGAAGAAGTCCTTCCAGAAGGAGAGATTCTCGAAAACGGAAAGCTCCGCCTTCATGGCGTTCCGGTGGCCGAGATAGTGGCAGGCCTCGGCGGCGCGCATGCCCGATTCGGCCCTTTCGGAATTCCATGCGACGCGGCCCGTCTCCGGGCGCAGCAGGCCGGCGACGACGCGCAGCAATGTCGATTTTCCGGACCCGTTCCGGCCGGTCAGGACCAGAGCGTCGCCCGTTTTGAGGTCGAAGGAGATGCCCTTGAAAATCAGGTCTTCGCCGCGTCTTGCGCTCACATTTTCGGCCGCCAGCCGCATCGGAAGGACCTTCGTTAGCATTTTCATCATCTCGACCTAAAAAATTGTTCGAGATGGGGCTCATAGTGTCTGGAACCCTTCTTAGAAATTATCTATAAGCGGTGCAACCACGCCAGCGGCCGGCGTGACTTCCACCTAGCGCCGGACCTGAGGACCTCAAAAATCTTCTCGTGCGGACAGCGGAAATGGTCGCACCCGCATCCTATAGTGCATTCCAGTGCATAGGCGTCCGCACGCGCGTGTTGGCTCTTGATATCAGCGGGGTTGTTTTCCGTGACCAAATCTCTCGACAGCTTTAATTGTCGCTCCGTCCTTACCGTAGGCGGTAAGGACTATGTCTATTACAGCCTTCCGAAGGCAGAAGCGAACGGCCTTGCCGGCGTTTCCAAGCTGCCCTTTTCGATGAAGGTCCTGCTCGAAAACCTGCTGCGTTTCGAAGACGGCCAGTCGGTCACCAAGGAGCAGATCCTGTCCGTCGCCGAATGGCTGAACAACAAGGGTCTCACCGAGGCGGAAATCGCCTACCGTCCCGCGCGCGTCCTGATGCAGGACTTCACCGGCGTTCCGGCCGTCGTGGACCTCGCAGCCATGCGCGACGGCATCAAGGCGCTCGGCGGCGATGCGGAGAAGATCAACCCGCTCGTCCCGGTCGATCTCGTCATCGACCACTCCGTCATCGTCGACGAATTCGGCACTCCGCAGGCCTTCGCCAAGAACGTCGAGCTCGAATACGAGCGCAACGGCGAGCGTTACCGCTTCCTGAAGTGGGGCCAGCAGGCGTTCAAGAATTTCCGCGTCGTTCCGCCCGGCACCGGCATCTGCCATCAGGTCAACCTAGAATATCTCGGCCAGACGGTCTGGACCAAGGAAGAGGACGGCGAAACGGTCGCCTATCCGGATACCTGCGTCGGCACCGACTCGCATACCACGATGATCAACGGCCTTGGCGTTCTCGGCTGGGGCGTCGGCGGCATCGAAGCGGAAGCCTCGATGCTTGGCCAGCCGGTCTCCATGCTGCTGCCGGAAGTCATCGGCTTCAAGCTCACCGGCAAGCTGAAGGAAGGCGTCACGGCGACCGACCTCGTGCTCACCGTCGTGCAGATGCTGCGCAAGAAGGGCGTCGTTTCCAAGTTCGTCGAATTCTTCGGCCCGGGCATGGACAACATGCCGCTGGCCGACCGCGCGACGATCGGCAACATGGGCCCAGAATACGGCGCGACCTGCGGCTTCTTCCCGGTCGACGGCGAAACCATCAACTACCTCACCATGTCCGGCCGCACGCATGAGCGCATTGCGCTGGTCGAAGCCTATTCCAAGGCGCAGGGCATGTGGCGCGAGGGCGACGGTTCCGACCTCGTCTTCACCGACACGCTGGAACTCGATCTCGGTGACGTCGTTCCCTCGATGGCCGGCCCGAAGCGTCCGGAAGGCCGCATCCCGCTCGAAAACATCGCTTCCGGTTTCGCGACGTCGCTGGAAGGCGAATACAAGAAGCCCGGCCAGCTCTCCAACCGCTATGCGGTCGAAGGCACCGACTTCGATCTCGGCCATGGCGACGTGGCGATCGCCGCGATCACGTCATGCACCAACACGTCCAATCCGTCGGTTCTGATCGCCGCCGGCCTTCTTGCCCGCAATGCGGTCGCCAAGGGCCTGAAGTCCAAGCCGTGGGTCAAGACCTCGCTCGCACCGGGATCGCAGGTCGTCGGCGAATACCTCGCCAAGTCCGGCCTGCAGGCTGACCTCGACAAGCTCGGCTTCAATCTCGTCGGCTTCGGCTGCACGACCTGCATCGGCAATTCCGGGCCGCTGCCGGCGCCGATCTCCAAGACGATCAACGACAAGGGCCTCATCGTTTCGGGCGTGCTCTCGGGCAACCGCAACTTCGAAGGCCGCATCTCGCCGGACGTCCAGGCCAACTACCTCGCTTCGCCGCCGCTCGTCGTCGCCTATGCGCTGGCCGGCACGGTGCAGAAGGACCTGACCAGGGAGCCGATCGGCGAGGACCAGAACGGCAAGCCGGTCTATCTCAAGGACATCTGGCCGACCTCGCATGAGGTGCAGGAATTCATCCAGAAATACGTGACCCGTGAACTTTACGAAACCAAGTATGCGGACGTCTTCAAGGGCGATGCAAACTGGCAGGCGGTCAACGTGCCCGCGGGCGACACCTATGCCTGGGACAACAAGTCGACCTACGTGCAGAACCCGCCCTACTTCGTCGGCATGGGCAGACAAGGCGCCGGCCTGAAGAACATCAAGGGCGCCCGCGTCCTCGGTCTCTTCGGCGACAAGATCACCACCGACCACATTTCCCCGGCCGGTTCGATCAAGGCGGCATCGCCTGCTGGTGCATACCTCACGGAAAACGGCGTCGCCGTCGCGGACTTCAACCAGTACGGCACGCGCCGCGGCAACCATGAAGTGATGATGCGCGGCACCTTCGCCAATATCCGCATCCGCAACCACATGCTCGGCCCGAACGGCAAGGAAGGTGGCTACACCATCCACTATCCGTCCAAGGAAGAGATGTCGATCTACGACGCGGCCATGAAATACAAGGCCGAGGGTGTTCCGCTCGTCATCTTCGCCGGCGTCGAATACGGCAACGGTTCGTCGCGCGACTGGGCTGCGAAGGGCACCAACCTGCTCGGCGTCAAGGCCGTGATCGCGCAGTCCTTCGAGCGTATCCACCGTTCGAACCTCGTCGGCATGGGCGTCGTTCCCTTCGTCTTCGAGGAAGGCACGACCTGGGCTTCGCTGAACCTCAAGGGCGACGAGATCGTCGAGATCGACGGCCTCGAAGGCGACATCAAGCCGCGCGAATGGAAGATCGCCAAGATCACCTACGGCGACGGCTCGGTGAAGGAAATCAACATCCTTTGCCGCATCGATACGCTCGATGAGGTCATCTACATGAACAACGGCGGCATCCTGCAGACCGTTCTTCGTGACCTCGTCGCCTAAGCGACAAACGAAAGCATCCGCCGGAGTTCGTTCCGGCGGATGCCTTTTTCAATATGCTCCCCTTAACTTCTTGATGTAGATCAGGATTCGGATATTAGTCCGACCGGGCCTGAAGTCATCCTGATCCAGGGTCACCTGCCCTTGACCGTCGTCATCCTCATCGGAATGGCCGTTACCGTTTTCCTGACATCGCTGCTTTCGGGAATCTTCGGCATGGCGGGCGGGCTTATCCTGCTCTGGGTCCTGCTTTTCCTGTTTCCCGTCGGCACCGCCATCGCCATCCATGGGGTCATCCAGATGGTGTCCAATGGTTCGCGCGCCTGGTTCTCCCGCGCCTATATCGATTACAGGATTCTCGGCATCCTCGGCCTGGGTCTCTTGATATCCAGCATCGTGCTGCTGATCGTCGACTATCAGCCGGATATCATCGTCGTGTCGATTGCGATCGGATTGATGCCCATCCTCGTCTGGCTGCCGGTTTCCAAGCTGCAGCTCGACGCCTCCAGGCCGCATCACGCACTCGTCTGCGGATTGATTGCCGGGGCGTTGACCGTGGGCGTCGGCGTTTCGGGGCCGACCATCGATATCTTCTTCATCCGCACCCAGATGGACCGGCGCAAGGTGATCGCCACCAAGGCGGCGGTGCAGGTTGCGTCGCATGCGACGAAGGTGGCGTTCTACTGGAATGCCGCCTCGGCCTTGCCGCCTGCCGACTGGATCTCGATCCTGCTCGCCGCTCCCATCGCAATTCTCGGCGCACGGGCCGGCAACGGCATTCTGCAGAAGATGACGGATGCCAATTTCCGGGCCTGGACGCGCTGGATCGTCACCGGCGTCGGCGCCGTCTATTTCACGCAAGGTGTGTTGAGACTGATCTGATCCGGCTGCCGGTTGCGGGAGGTCCGGCGCGCAGGCAACCGTATCGGGCAAAGCCGATCAAATATCCGGTCCTCACCCCTTCGTGACTTTCTCTTGAGGGGGCGGGATGGTTACTTTCCGCCATCCCGAAGGTTGGCCGATGTCGATCCCCCTTGATCGGCGCGAGCAATCGTGAATAACAGATATCCTGATAAAAAGGTCAGCCATCCATGCCGTTCCGCTTCCGCTCCGTAGTCGTTCTTGCGGGCCTGCTTTATGCGGGCGCGGTGCTGGCGGGGGAAGTAAGGACACCGAAAGGCGTCGTCGAGCTCTTCACATCGCAAGGCTGCGCATCCTGCCCGCCGGCGGATACGACATTGCGCGATCTCGTGGCCCAGGGCGATGTGGTGGCCCTCTCCTATCATGTCGACTACTGGAATTATCTCGGCTGGGTTGACACGCTGAGCTCGAAGGAGAATACCGAGCGGCAATACGGCTATGCCAAGTCGCTTGGCCGCAGCGGCGTCTATACGCCCCAGGCCGTCATCAATGGCCGGGATCACGTCAAGGGCAGGGACCTGAGCGCGATAAACGACAAGGTCAAGGAGCTTGGCGACATCGGCAAGGGACTCATCGTGCCGGTGACCGCCGCCATGCGGGATGACGAGATCGAGATCGAGATCGGCGAGGGCAAAGGGCAGGCCGACGTGGTCGTGGCCTATTTCACCAAACGGCAGCAGGTGGAGATCACCAAGGGCGAGAACAGCGGCAAGACCATGGACTACTGGCATGCCGTCTATGACGTCCAGTCGGTCGGCACATGGAACGGCCAAAGCATGAAGCTGACCTTGCCCGGCAAGCTGATGGGCAAGTCGAAGAAGGACGGCTGTGCCATTCTGCTGCAGTCCTCCGGACCGGGCGGAGAGCCCGCGGCGATTCTCGGAGCCACGATCCTTATGGCCGGACGCAAGAAATACTGACCGTAACGGTCCGATTCTCCATCTTTTCCGGAAGTTGTCGGCGGCCCGGCCCAGGAACATTGGGGGGCTGGGGGTAAGGGTCAATGCCACCGGACCGGGCCATATGGCGCTAAGAAACGCGCCAACCAACATGCTCAATTTCGCTTCGAAATCGGGCACTGTTTTGTCCGAAATGGGGCAAGAATAAAAACTCACGGCAGCTATCCACAGCAATGGGAATGCCGGTTGCTCTTTCGAGCGCATTCCATTTAGCCTTGAAACGCTTCAAGCTCTCGGGCACACTGTCACATCTCCGACATTTGACGATTTGGGAGCCTTGATGACCGATCAGCCGGAATTGCCGGGAGGAGAAAGATCCCGGGAGACAACCGTCGTCGTCAACCTCAATGAATATAGGCAGAGCCTCGATCCCATTCCGGTGACGTTCCACCGGCGCGAGCTCGATGCGATCCTGAAAATCTACGGTCGCATGGTCGGTGAGGGGGAGTGGAAAGACTACGCGATCGACCACCTCAAGGACCGGGCGGTCTTTTCCATCTTCAAACGATCGGGGGAGATGCCCCTTTTCCGGATCGAAAAGAATCCCAGGCTGGCGAACAAGCAAGGCGCCTATTCGGTGCTCAACACGCACGGCATGATCCTGAAGCGCGGCCACGAGCTGCCGCAGGTCCTCAAAGTCTTCGACAAGGTGCTGAAGTTGATCGACTGATGCGGGACGCGGCTATTCGCTGAACAGCAGACCGGGATAGGCGGCAAGATCCGGGTTCGTCGTCTTGCCTTCGCCGAGCGCGATCTGCATCAGGACCGTGTCCAGCCATTTGTCGTGCTTGAAGCCCGTGCCTTTCAGCGTGCCGGCAAGCTCGAAGCCGAGGCCGCGATGCAGCGCCACGGAGGCAGGGCTCGCGCCGCCGATGACGGCCAGCATCTGCCGGAAGCCGAGTGCTTCGCTGCGGACAAGCAATTCCTTGAGGAGCGCCTTGCCGACGCCTTTGCCCCGCGCCTCGGGCGCGAGGTAGATCGAATCCTCCACGAGCCAGCGATAGGCGGGCCGGGTGCGGAAGGCGGACGCATAGGCATAACCGAGAAGCGTTCCGTCCTCGCCTTCCGCGGCAATGTAGGGATACCCCCTGGCCCTGATCCCTTCGAAGCGGCTCGTCATCTCAGCCTGATCGGGCGGGGTGATTTCATAGCTCGCCGTACCGTTGAGCACACTGTCGCGGTAGATTTCGGTGATGGCGGGAAGATCGGCGGAGGCGGCGTCGCGGAGGCTGAAGGTCATGGCGGAGGAGTTCTTGAGCGGGATGATCGAGCCTATGCCGCGGCAGCGAAGGGAGCAACAAAAAAGGCGGCCGGAAGGCCGCCTTCTTCGTATTCGTGTCCCGCATGCCTAGTTGTTGCGATTGCCAAGGAACTGCAGCAGGAACGTGAAGAGGTTGACGAAGTCGAGGTAGAGCGTCAGCGCGCCCATGATGGCCTTGCGGCCCATGACCGCGACTTCATCGCCGTCATAGTACATTTCCTTGATCTTCTGCGTGTCGTAGGCGGTCAGGCCCGCGAAGATCAGCACGCCGATCACGGAGATGGCAAAGCCCATCGCGGAGGACTGCAGGAAGATGTTGACGAGCGACGCGATGATCAGGCCGAAGAGGCCCATGATCAGGAACGAGCCGAAGCCGGACAGGTTCCTCTTGGTCGTGTAGCCGTAGAGCGACAGCGCGCCGAACGAGGCGGCGGTGACGAAGAAGGTCTGCACGATGCTCTGGCCGGTGAAGACCAGGAAGATCGAGGACAGCGACAGGCCCATCAGCGCGGCATAGACCCAGAAAGTCGTCTGGGCGGCGGCGACGCTCATCGAATTGATGCGGAAGCTCAGGAAGAAGACCATCGCCAGCGGGGCCAGCATGACAACCCATTTGAGCGGGCTGGTGTAGAGCAACTGGCCGAAAGCCGTAAGCTGGCCGTCGGCAACCGCCATCTGCCATGTCAGGAAGGCCGCTACGCCGGTGATCGCAAGCCCGAGCGCCATCAGGTTGTAAACCTTCAGCATATAGGCGCGGAGGCCCTCGTCGATCATCGCACCCGACTGGACGCGAGATTGCGCCATTCGGTTCTGGTAGTTGTTGAAGTCAGCCATTGTTTCCTCTTTAAGCTCCGGAATTACTCACGGTGTCGGGCCCCCTTCTATCAGACCCGGGCGCCGCTGCGGAGCTCCAGCAAGCCTATCCGCAAATATGATGCGATATCGCCTGACATACAAGGGGTTTAGCCGCCGAAAACGCAAGCCCGGGCGGCAATTCGGCAACCTGTGGGATATTCGGAGGGGAATTCGAACCCTCATGGCCGGCGAATATGCAACCCAAGGGTTCTCTCACAATTCGCGGAGCACGGGCGCGGCCTTTTGACCGAGGATGCGCCAGGTGCCTGCAAGACCTATCCCCACGGTGAGGACCAGGGAGACGACGAGGGTCAGGAGCGCGACGTCGGGCAGGAAGGTCGAGGGCATCTTCATGATCCGGCTGACCACGAACCAGGCCGAAAGGCCGCCGGCGATGAGCGCGAAAACGGCGGTCGCGGCGCCGAGGATCATATATTCGTAGCTGAAGGCGCGCATCAGCATGTTGCGCGTGCCGCCGAGGGTCTTGAGGATGACCGCGTCATGGGTGCGTGCGCGGTTGCCGGCCGCGAGCGCGCCCGAGAGGACCAGGATGGAGGCGACGAGGGCGACCGCGGCTGCGGCGCGGATGGCAGTGGCGAGCTGGCCCACGAGCTGGTCGACGATGTCGATCGCATCCTTCACCCGCACGCTCGTGATCGTCGGATAGGCGTTGGTCACGGCGCGAAGGATCGAGGCCTCCTGCTGGGCGGTTGCGGACGGGTCGGTGAGCGTGGCGAGCCAGGCATGCGGTGCGCCGCGGAAGGTGTTCGGCGAGAAGACCATCACGAAGTTGATGGAAAGCGATTCCCATTCCACCGCGCGAAAATTGGCGATGCGGGCCGTGATGTTGCGGCCAAGCACGTTGACCGTGACCGTGTCGCCGAGTTTCAGGCCAAGCTCTCCTGCCTCCTCCGCAGAAAAGGAGACGAGCGGCTCGCCGGAATAGTCCGCCGGCCACCATTCGCCGGCGGTCAATATGGAATTGACCGGCAGCTTTTCCTCGTAGGTGATGCCGCGATCCCCGCGCAGAACCCAGCGTCCGGCCGGCGGCACGTTCATCCGCGCCACGTCCTGCCCGTTGAAGGCCAGGATGCGTCCGCGCAGCATGGGCACCTGGGTCACCTCGCCCGCCGGTGATTGTTGTTTCAGGATATCGAGGAAACCGTTGCGTTCCGATCCCTGGATGTCGACGAAGAAGAAATTCGGCGCCTGTTGGGCGATCTGGCCCGTGAGCTGCCGGCGCATGTTGCCGTCGATCAGTGCCAGCGTGACGAGGAGCGCAAGGCCGAGGCCGAGCGACAGCACCACGGAAGGTGTGAGGGCGCCGGGCCTGTGGATGTTGCCGATCGCAAGCCTGAGTGCCGGGGAATTCACGCGCGGGCTTCGCCTCGCGAGGCCGGCGATCAGGGCGGCGACGAGCCGAAGCAGGATGAACGCGCCCGCGACCGCCGCAAGGAAGACCGAGGCGATGAAACGGTCCTCGGCGGACATGATCGACAGCGCGGCCAGCGCCGTGAGCGCCATGCCCGCGGCGAGAAGATAAGGCCAGGAAGGCAGTCGGGTATTGTCGAAACTCTGCTCACGGAAAAGCGCCGTGGCGGGCACTTCCCGGGCATGGCCAAGCGGCAGGATAGCGAAGGCGAAGGTGATCAGCAGGCCGAAAAGTGCGGCCAGCACCAGCGCCGAAGGATAGAAGGTCACGTCCTTCGGAACCGGCAGAACGCCTTCCAGGAATTGCAGCGCCACGAAGGGCGCCATGGCGCCGATGACAAGCCCCGCCACGATGCCGACCGCGGCCAGCATCATGATCTGGATGAGATAGATCAGCGTCACGACCGAAGCCGGAGCGCCGAGGCATTTGAATGTGGCGATCGTGGTGCGCTTGGCATCGAGGAAGGCGCGCACCGCGTTCGCCACGCCGACGCCGCCTACGATCAGCGCGGTCAGGCCGACCAGCGTCAGGAATTGCGAGAAGCGGTCGACATTCTCCGTCAGCGAGGGAGCCGCGCGATCGCTGGTGCGGATCGACCAGCCGGCGCTGGGGAACTCTCGGTTGGCACGCGCCTGCAGGGTCGAGCGGAGGGAAGGATCGTCGAGCCGCACCTTGTAGGCATGCTCGACCAGGCTGCCCGTGGCGATCAGGCCGGAGGCTGCGAGCGCATCGCGGCTGACGAGAAGGCGGGGAGCGAAGCCGAAGCCATCGGACAGCGCGTCGGGTTCGGCGGTGATCGCGCCGCGCAGGACGAGCCGGGCATTTCCGAGCAGGATCTGGTCGCCGTCCCTGATGCCGAGGCGTTCCAGGAGAAGAGGGGCTGCCAGCGCCCCGAACGTGCCGCCCTCGCTCGCAAGGAGGCCGGCAAGCGGCGCGGCAGGCTCCGATCCGAAGGCGCCGTAAAGCGGGTAGACGTCATCGACCGCCTTCACCTCCACCAGCGCCTGCTCGGAACCGTCCGGCTTGCGCGCCATGGAGCGCAGGCTCGTGGAAACGGAAACCGTTCCGAGGCTGTCGAGGAAGGAGCGTTCCTGTGCCGTGGCTTCCCGGTTGTTGAGCTCGAAGCGGATGTCGCCGGCGAGAATCTCCCGGCCCTGGCTGGCGATGGCATCGGTGATGGCACGGGAGACGGAATTGACGGCTGCGATCGCGCCGGTGCCCAGTGCGATGCAGGCCAGGAATATGTAGAAGCCCGTGAGGCCGCCGCGCAGTTCGCGCAGCGCAAGCCGGAAGGAAATGGAAAGGCGGGGCAGGGAGAGCCTCATGCGGAGACCATCTGGACCGGGGCAGGGACGGCGTTATCGCCGACGATCTCGCCGGAGCGGACGCGGATCTGTCGCGAGCAGCGGGCGGCAAGCGCATTGTCGTGCGTGACGAGCAGCATGGTCATGCCGCGTTCGGACTGTTTGGCGAACAGGAGATCCGCGATCTGCCGTCCTGTCTCCGTGTCGAGATTGCCGGTAGGCTCGTCGGCGATCAGCACCGAAGGCGATGGCGCAAGTGCCCGGGCAATCGCCACGCGCTGCTGTTCGCCGCCGGAAAGCTGGCCCGGATAGTGATTCAGCCGCTCGCCGAGGCCGACCGCCGTCAATTCGCGCCTCGCGATCTCGAAAGGGTTCTTGGTATTGGCGAGTTCGAGGGGTACGGCGACGTTTTCGAGCGCCGTCATGTTGGCGATGAGATGGAAGGACTGGAAGACGATGCCGATGTTGCGGCCGCGGAATTCCGCCAGGGCGTCTTCGGAAAGCGTATGAAGCGAAGCGCCGTCGATGACGATCTCGCCGCTGTCGAGGCGTTCCAGGCCGGCGAGCACCATCAGCAACGTCGACTTTCCGGAGCCCGAGGGGCCGACGATGCCAACCGCTTCGCCGGCGCGGATTTCCAGGTCGATCTTCTTCAGCACATGCACGGAGGCTGCCGAGCTGCCCAGCGTCAGATCGGCCTTCTTCAGCGTGATGATTGTTCTAGTCAAAGCGAACCGTCCTATATTAGGCGTGAAGCCGAACCCGAATGCCGCATTGCGGTAGCGCTCAATCTAGGAGACGGATCGTGAGTTTTAAAGCAAGCCTCCTTCACTTCATCGTCATGTCCATGCTCGGCTTCGCCGCATTTCCGGCAGCGGCGCAAGGCAGCGGAAATCAGGGCGGGCCGGTCCAGCTCGTCGGTTTCGGAGACAGCCTGATGGCGGGATACCAGCTTGCGCCCTCCGAATCCTACACGGCGCAGCTGGAAGCGGCGCTGAAGGCGAAAGGCCACGATGTCGTCGTCACCAATGCCGGCGTTTCGGGCGACACCACTTCCGGAGGCCTTTCGCGCATCGACTGGTCTGTGCCGGACGGCACGGAAGGGGTGATCCTCGAACTCGGGGCCAATGACGCCTTGCGCGGCATCTCGCCGGAACAGTCGGAGAAGAACCTGGATGCGATGATCTCGCGGCTGAAGGAACGCGGCATACCGGTCTTCCTGGTCGGCATCCTGGCGCCACCGAACATGGGCGGCGACTACGCGGAGCGGTTCAACCCGATCTACAGGCGGCTTTCGGACAAATATGGAATTCCGCTCTATCCCTTCTTTCTCGACGGCGTTGCAACCATCGCTGGCATGCAGCTCGATGACGGCATGCATCCGAATGCCAAAGGGGTGGCGGTGATGGTCGAAAAGACGCTCCAGCCTATCGAACGCTTCCTGGGGGAGATCGATACTACGGGAAAATAACAGCTTGCGCGGAACTTCATTGCATGATTCGCTGTTAGCGTCTGCAAAAGATTCGAGGAGGTCCCCATGCCGAGACTTTTCACCGCCCTCGAAATTCCGCGCAATGTGGCCATGAGCCTCTCCCTCCTGCGCGGCGGGCTTCCCGGAGCCCGATGGATCGATGTCGAGAACTATCACATCACGTTGCGCTTCATCGGAGATGTCGACGGCCGGACGGCCGACGAGATCGTCGACAGGCTGGACCGGATCGACCGGCCTGAATTCCAGGCAACACTGACCGGGATCGGTTCCTTCGGTTCGAAAAAACCGCATTCGATCTGGGCCGGAGTGGCTCCATCGCCCGAGATGTACGCGCTCCAGGCGGAAATCGAGCGGATCTGCCAGCGGATTGGCCTGCCCCCCGATCCACGGAAGTTCACTCCGCATGTGACGCTGGCTCGGCTCAAGAACTGCCGTCTGGACGACGTGGTGCACTACCTCTCCGGCCGCGGCAACTTCTATACCGCTCCGTTCACGGTCTCCCGTTTCGTGCTGCTGTCGTCGAAGGAATCGGTCGGCGGCGGACCCTATCTTACCGAAGAGGTCTTTCCGCTGCAGGACGTGAGCTATGGCCACTCCCATGCCGCCGATCTGGAGCCGGTGAAGGGCCTCCTTTAACAGGGAGGGAGCATTCACGATGAACTACGAGAAACTGGATGCGGCGGCTGCCGAACGCGAACTTACGTCCCTTGACGGATGGGAGTTGAAGCCGGAAGGCGACGCCATCTTCAAGAGCTTCGTCTTCGGAAATTTCATCGAAGCTTTCGGTTTCATGGCCGAATGTGCGTTGAGCGCCGAAAAGCTCAACCACCATCCGGACTGGTTCAACAGCTATTCGCGGATCGACGTGCTTTTGACCACGCATGCGACGAAGAGCCTGACCGACCGCGACTTCAAGCTTGCCCGCGCCATGGACAAGGCATTCCTGCGTCGCAATTGAACTTCATGGTCGAGAGCCCATATTGAATGGCGGCGCGAAAGATGCGCCGGGCGAACGGAGCGACCATGGACGACGTGAAGATCGGCGAGATTCTTCTGCCGGGTGACGAGGATACGCAGGACCGTCAGGAGCGGCAGGTCCGCGCCCGGTTCTGGCCGACCTTGAAGCGCGCCGTCCGGCAGGTCCCGTTCAGCCGCGATCTGGTCGCCGCCTATTACTGCGCGATCGATCCGCAGACGCCGACGGGCGTGCGCGGCGTGCTGCTCGCAGCGCTTGCCTATTTTGTCCTGCCGGTCGATTTCGTACCCGATTTTTTCGCCCTGGTCGGCTTCTCGGACGATCTCGCGGTGCTGGCCGCCGCCTTCCGGATGATCCAGGGACATATCACCGACCGCCACTACGAGGCTGCCGACCGGTCCCTGGCGGACAATCCGGACATGGGTGCCGGGGTGCGGAGCAGATAAAGCGGATGGCGGCGGACGCCCTCATATCTCCGGCGGTGGGTCCTTCAGCGCCCTGCGAAGACGCTCGAAGGCGAGCCTGATCCGTGACTTCACCGTGCCGAGCGGCAGGCCGGTGGAGGAGGCGATCTCCGAATGGGACTGGCCGAGGAAGAAGGCTGCCCGCACCAGTTCCATCTGCTCATCCGGAATCTGGGAAAGCGCCGCGCGCACGCGCTCGTCCCGCTCCTGTCTTTCGAACAGGGTATCGACGCCCGGCGTCTCGGCGACGGGAAGCATCGGTCCGTAGGCTTCCATGTTCCGATGTCTGGCGCGGCGCTGCGCATCGATGCGGCGATTGCGTGCGATGCGGAAAAGCCATGTGGACAGGGAGGATTGCGCGGGATCGTAAAGATGCGCGCGATGCCAGAGGATGGTCATCACTTCCTGCACCAGTTCCTCCGCCTCGTCCGGCTTCATCGAGCGCTTGACGAGCCAGGACTTCAGGCGCGGCGCGAAGTAATCGAACAGCGCCGTGAAAGCTGTCTGATCACGCTCATCAGCCACTGCCTTTGCCAAGCCGGCGAAGTGGTCTTTCTCGTCAAGGTCCATTTATTCTACGCAAACTTTTCCGATGAGATTCGCGTCATATTCGACCATTCTAATGTCATTGGAACAGTTAGGAAAAGGACAAACTCTTGCCCCAATCCTTGTGTCACTGGGGGCTGCAAAACGCATGAAATTCCCTGCCGGATGAGGCTCTTGGGGACCATTGCGAGGAGGATTCCGCGCAGGGTGGAGTGGCGGATCGGGACATTCACAGGATTCCAGCGGCACGATTGACGGTTTGGTAACCAGAATTAAGTCAAAATGAACCGAATCAGGATCAAGCTTGGCAAGGCTTGCCCGCTCGGGCCGTTGAAAGAAGACAAAACCGGCAGGAGACCATGTCTGTAAGAGTAATAGCAACCGCATTGGCATTGACGCTGGCGAGCGCCGGCGTCGCTTCCGCCCAGACGCCGAACCGCATCCAGCAGTTCAAGGCATGGGGTGCCTATTCCTACAAGTCGGGCAACAGCACCGTCTGCTACGTGCTGTCCGTTCCGACGACGAAGGAACCCGCCAGCGTCGATCACGGCGATATCTTCTTCATCGTTTCGCAACGCCCCGGCCAGAACATTTCCTACGAGCCGCAGGCGATGATGGGCTATGCCCTGCAGGCGAATTCCAAGGTGACCGTGACCATCGACGGTAAGAATTTCGTGATGTTCACCAAGGACAAGGCTGCCTGGGTCGAGAACGCCGCGGAAGAGCCGGCGCTGGTCGCGGCGATGAAGACCGGTCACAACATGAGCGTGAGCGCCGTCTCGGGCCGGGGAACCAAGACCTCCTATGCCTATTCGCTGTCGGGCATCTCCGCGGCGCTGAAGCAGATCGAAGCCTGCAAGTAAGCCCCGTTCCGCGGCGCGATTTCGTGAAGGCCGGTCATCGACCGGCCTTTCGCCTTTTGGGAAGATAGTGACGCGGCGGCAATTTGATGATAAAGCCGCGCCCGACGATGGTCCGGCGCTTGAATTGCCTTCCGGGCCGATCCGGATTTCACAGACAGACATGCCTTTCCTCCCGCGGCAAGAGCGCGGGACTGGGCCATGTATCGACGGGATAACAAGATGTCGGTTTCCGAGGCCGTGATGGCCCCCCTCAAGACGCCGCTCGTGCCGCGTCCCGACCTGATGAGCGGCAAGCCGTCGCTGATCGGCCTCACGCGCGAGGCGATGGCGGACGCCTTGAAGGAAAAGGGCGTGCCCGAGCGGCAGGTGCGCATGCGCGTCAGCCAGCTCTGGCACTGGCTCTATATACGCGGCGTTTCCGATTTCGACGCGATGACCAATGTGGCCAAGGACATGCGGGAAATGCTCAAGGCGCATTTCACCATCTCCCGCCCGGAAATCGTCGAGGAACAGGTCTCCAACGACGGCACGCGCAAATGGCTGCTGCGCTTCCCGCCGCGCGGGGCGGGCCGTCCTGTGGAGGTCGAGACCGTCTATATTCCGGAGGAAGGGCGCGGCACGCTCTGCATTTCGAGCCAGGTCGGCTGTTCGCTCACCTGTTCCTTCTGCCACACCGGCACGCAGCGGCTGGTGCGCAACCTGACGGCCGAGGAAATCCTCGCCCAGCTGCTGCTGGCGCGCGACCGGCTGGGCGATTTTCCAGGCACCGACACGCCGCCCGGCGCCTTCGTGCCGACGGGCGAGCGCAAGATCACCAATATCGTCATGATGGGCATGGGCGAGCCGCTCTACAATTTCGAGAACGTCAAGACGGCCTTGCTGATCGCCTCCGACGGCGATGGCCTGTCGCTCTCCAAGCGGCGCATCACGCTCTCGACCTCCGGCGTGGTGCCGGAAATCTACCGGACCGGCGAGGAGATCGGCGTCATGCTGGCGATTTCGCTGCATGCGGTGCGCGACGAATTGCGCGACATGCTGGTGCCGATCAACAAGAAGTATCCGCTGAAGGAACTCATCGAAGCCTGCCGCAAATATCCGGGGCTTTCGAACGCACGGCGCATCACCTTCGAATATGTGATGCTGAAGGACGTCAACGACAGCCTGGAAGACGCTAAGGCGCTGATCCAGTTGCTCAAGGGCGTTCCGGCCAAGATCAACCTGATCCCGTTCAACCCCTGGCCCGGTACGAACTACCAGTGTTCGGACTGGGCGCAGATCGAGAAATTCGCGGATTTCATCAACCAGGCGGGTTACGCCTCGCCGATCCGCACGCCGCGCGGCCGCGACATCCTCGCGGCCTGCGGTCAGCTCAAGTCGGAATCCGAGCGCATGCGCAAAACCGAGCGGCTTGCCTTCGAGGCGATGATGATCGCCGGCCACGGCGAGGACGATTGAGAAGGAAGCCGGCCAGGGCCAGGCCGGCTTTTTCCTATCTTGCCTGGGTGAAGAAGATTTTCGCCGCGAAGATCGAGAAGACGCCGGCGAAGGTGTAGTCGATGCCGCGCAGGACTTTCGGGTTGGCCTGCAGCCAGCCCGCCAGCCAATCGGCCGCGAGCACGACGATCAGGTTCACCGGCATGCCGATCACGATGAAATAGATGCCGAGGAAGATCAGCTTGCCGGTCACGGACGGATCGCCCGCCGTGACGAATTGCGGCAGGAAGGTCATGAAGAAGATGATGACCTTGGGATTGAGGATATTCACCCAGAAGCCGGTCGCGACATTGGCGAGCGTGCTGCTCTTTGTACCCTCGACCTTTTCCACGGAGAAGCTGGAGCCGAAGCGGATCGCCTGGATCGCGAGCCAGAGAAGATAGGCCGCGCCGCCGGTCTTCAGGATGAAGAACGCGGCCGGCGAAGCCGTGATCAGCGCCGAGATGCCGAAGGCGACCAGCAGCGTGTGGCAGACGACGCCGAGGCTGGTGCCGAGAACGACGAAAAGTGCGGGACGCCGGCCTTGCGCGAGTGCCCGGCCGATCGACAGTGTCATGTCGGGTCCAGGCGTCAACGCCAGAAGCAGGCCGGCGGCGGTGAAGGCAAGGAGGGTCGCAAGGCTCGGCAGGAAATCCATGGGTGTGCTCGAATAGCCGGATAACGGGATGCACCATTTATCCGGCTTTCGAAGCTATGCCAATCTAAAGCCTGTCGCGTGAAAAAAGATTCACGCGACAGGCTTTAGATGGTTGTTTCATGCATGTCGTTGCCGCAAAACCGCTGTACGCTTTTGCGCGACATGCATTAGTACTACAGTTGCGTTTGATTTGAAATCATGATTCACTTCCCGCATTTGACGGGAGGGAGTTGAATGTCGGTTGCGAGTTGGTCCGGGTCGGTTCTGGCGTGGCATCGTGATCTCGATGCCTTG